>CAYUFU010000197.1:0-1622 GCA_964444145.1 uncultured Chitinophagales bacterium | reverse complement strand
CTCATTTGTCCGAGTGAGAATCATATCAACCCTGCCGTTGCGGTTCCAGTCGCGGATCGCTGCTTCAGGTCCAAAGCTCGCGGCATTTATCGTCCCCCACAAACGCGCAGTTCCTGCAAACGTCGAACACTGTGCGGCAACATCAATGTTCATGATTGTCTGTGCATCGGCGAGCGTTGCACACAACACAACTCCCATTGAGCAACCGATGAGCCCATTCTTCGAGAGCCTCGTCATTCCGACGAGAACCGTCCAGATGCCTTGATAGATATTTTTGAAGTAGTCGCCCATCTATTTCAAATCCATGTGCTTTAGGGCGATTAGCCGATGGCCAAGCATATCAACTGCAACCATAGATTGCTCAAGCACGATGTATCCGATAAGAGGCTCATAGTCGCCATCCATCGGAGTCATCTCAAGAAAAATAACTTCTGTGAAGATTGGGTGAAATCCTTCGAGCTGAAGTGAGACAGGGCCACAACCTTCCCCCCGTATCTTCTGCTGACTTGCGAGTTCAAGTTCAACGATTCGAGTTTGCTCGAGTTGTCCCAGCCGGTCTTTCCATGCTCTGGGCAACACCATAAGCGAAGCCCCAGTGTCAACGATCGCTTCACACTGAATTCTTTTCGTCGGGTCGAACACATTGTGTATCGTAACGTAGTTGACGATTCTTCCCATCTTTTTCTCCGCTTCAGTTTCAATTAGGTTCATTTCGCCACCAACACCCAAGCCCCGACACCGATGATAATTGCGAACGAAAACGGGATCAACACTTTCCATCCGACATACATCAGTTGGTCGACGCGCAGGCGCGGCAATGTCCAGCGCAGCCACATCTGCACGAAGATGAACGCCATGCCCTTCGTGATGAACCAGATCAATCCCCACCATGGACCCGACGTTAGATCGCCCAGCCAGCTTCCCGCGGGAAACGGCGAGTTCCAGCCGCCGAAGAACACTGTTGCCGCAATTGCAGACACTGCAAACATGTTCGCGTATTCAGCAAGAAAGAAGAGCGCGAATTTCATTCCGCCGTACTCGGTGTGATAGCCTGCGACGAGTTCCGACTCCGCTTCGGGAATGTCGAACGGCGTGCGGTTCACCTCCGCGAGTGACGCAACAAAATAAATCAGACCCGCGATGAAGAGCAACGGAAATTTTTGGAACACGAACCAGTTGAGCATCGAGCCGCTCTGTGCACGATTGATCTCCTGCAAATCGAACGAGCCGACGACCATGACGACGGCAAGGAGTGCGACCGCCGCGGGAATTTCGTAGCTGACGATTTGCGCCGCCGAACGCATCGCGCCGAAGAGCGACCACTTGTTGTTCGACGCCCAGCCCGCCATTAACAAGCCAACCACTACGATCGAAGACACGGACAACACATAAAACAAGCCGATATTGATTTCACTTCCGACGTACGCCGCGCTGAAGGGAATCGCCGCAAACGCGGCATAGGAACCGACGAAGACAACGAAGGGTGCGAGCGTGAAGAGCAGTGAATCGGCTGCCGCCGGGATAATGTCTTCTTTCTGAATCAATTTCAGGATGTCGGCAATCGTCTGCGCCCAGCCGTGCCAGCCGCCGGTGCGCATGGGACCGAGACGGTCTTGCATGTG
>CAYUFU010000196.1:0-1729 GCA_964444145.1 uncultured Chitinophagales bacterium | reverse complement strand
TCGTCACCGCATCAAGAACCGAGACGCTGAGAGGAACATCCTCCAGTGATTGCTCACGTCTGTTTGCCGTAACAACGACCTGCTCTGCCTGAATTGGCATCGGCGCCATGAGCACCTCGACAAATGTCTCCTTCTCGTCCGCGACGAATACCTCGGAAAGAGTGTGCCGGCGAAAGCCGACAAGAGAAAAGGTGAGAGAGTACTTCCCTGCAGGAATATTCTCAAGCCGAAAAATCCCATCGCGGTTTGTAACAGTACCGCGAATAGTTCCTTGTAAGAGAACGTTCACGCCGACTAACGGCGTCGTCACTTCATTCTCGCTTGTCGTGACGCGTCCGGCGAGCGAACCCCCAAGCGCCAAGGTATTGAAACTCATCAACAGAAAAAGGAAAGCGGACATGCCGAACCCCGATTTCCCGGAGATGAGAACATTGTCGCTCTGCACTGCAGTTTTCAGAGTGGGCATCAGCAAACACCTCAACGTCATCGCCATGGCTTTGGAGGAGGATTACGGAAATCAACGTCAATATCAACATTCGGGATGATGCGGTGAAGAAGAATCCGAAGCGGCGCCGGCTCGAATGAATTCGGCCGCGCTGAGTACACCCCCGCAGGCTGCCAGTCAGTGAGAACGTTTGGTCCGTACTGCTGCGCGACGATGACATACTCGTAATTCGTAACCTGCAGCCCGATCCCGTTGTTCGTCGTGAACTCGAACTCGACACTGTCAACAAAGCGCGGCAGTCTTGCATTGAGGCCGGGGAATGCCGCACCGCGACCCGCAATCAGCGTCGCAAGGATGCTGGAGCTATCTCTTGGATACGTTTCAAAGGCAACGACTTGCAAGTTCTGCACGCTATCGGCGCGAGGCCAGTTCTTGAAACGAATAACACCGCGAAAACCCGACGGCTCGTTCAACGGCGCGAGCCCCGTGTTACAGCCGATGGCGAGATGAAGAAGGGCGAGAAGGTGGATAGCGAGATGCGGAAATCGCTTCATGAGGGGAGAAGTCGTTGATGTTCCACTGTGCGATTGACTACCTGATGTCTCGGTTCTTGGGAGCCAATGTCTGAATGAAGCGTTGAAGATAGAGGGCGAACGAACCTGCCAACAACGCAGTACTTCCCCACAAGAAAACTTCAGCGGCAACACTCCATCGCATCATGGCGAAGAACATCGTCAGTGCGAGCAGACCGATCGTCCACTTGCCGAGTTGGTTCGATTGGAGCACAACCCCCTTCTTCTTCTTCAGGTACAGCCCTCCCGCGAGAATCAGCACGTCGCGGGCAACCATGGCGATGACAAACCAGAGGGGAAGCAATTTCAACTGGACGAGCACGATGGCCACAACCGCAATACCGATCTTGTCCGCAACGGGGTCGAGAATTTTCCCCCATTCGGTTACCTCGTCGTATTTTCTCGCCAGCACGCCGTCAAACTTGTCGGTCAACGCCGCAATCGCAAGAATGGCAATGCCCCACTCCGTTGCATTGGGAGAATCGGAGAGCATCACCAGCACAAAAGGAATTGCCAACACTGCTCGGGTAATACTCAGTAGATTCGATATTGTAAAGAAACGATTTTCTGACAAATGACGAATGACCGAGGACTGATGCCTAAACACTTTCTACTCATGCTTCATTCTCTTCTTTCGTCTGGTGTTCATCAGGCGGCACTGGGTACTTTCCGCTGAAGCATGCAGTACAATAGTGTGCTCCGTTTTCGTGCG
>CAYUFU010000195.1:0-1903 GCA_964444145.1 uncultured Chitinophagales bacterium | reverse complement strand
ACTGGACGACTTCCAGAGTACCGACGCCGAAGGCGTCAAATACGAATAGGTCGGGGCGAAGCCCCGACAACGAAGCGCAACGTATATGTGAACCCTGAAAGGGTTCAATAACATGGTTGCGTGACATCAGTTCTGATTTCCGAGGCTTCCGACCTCGGTCCATCTGGCACCGGAAGTCCGTTGTTGTTCAGCGTTCATTATTCATTCTCTTTATCCGCAGCGCCTTCACTTTTCTCTCTTCAACCGCGTCGATCGTGCCCGACCATTTTCCGACAGTCAGTGTTTCGCCCTTCGCGGGAACGTGTCCGAGCAATTGGATCACGTAGCCGCTAACGGTGACAACGTCCTTTGTTTCGGGTGCGACGGCGAACATGCGGGCAAAGTCGTGCAGCGGCATCGCCCCGTCCACGACGAATTCCGCCTCGCTCACTTTCTGTACCAGCAACGGCTCGACATCGAACTCATCGCGAATCTCGCCGACAAGCTCTTCGAGAACGTTCTCCAACGTGATGAGCCCCGCCGTGCCGCCGTATTCGTCAACGGCAATCGCCATGAGGATTCTCTTTGTAAGAAATGTATTGAGAGTCTTTTCGAGGGGCGTCGTTTCGGGAACGAACAACAGCTCGCGTTTGATTGCAAGGAGGCGTGATCCGTTCCCCTTCGGGTCTTTGAGCTTGAACAAATCCTTCATGTGAATCATGCCGAGCACATTGTCGAGGTTTTTCTCGCAGAGAGGATAGCGCGTGAACTGGTTGTCCAGCGCCGTCGCCATATTTTCTTCGATAGATTTCTCCGTCGAGAGATAGACAATTTGCGTGCGCGGCACCATCACCTCGCGCACGGTTCTCTCGCGCAGCTCCATGGCGCGCAGGAGGATGCTGCGACTCGTGGTTGAAATATTTTTCCCTTCGCTCAGCAAGATGCGCAGTTCTTCTTCCGAGTGCGCAAGCTCCCCTTCACTTGCGGGCTGAATGCCGATGAACTTGAGGAAGTAATTCGCCGTGCCGTTCAGCGCCCAGATCGCGGGTTTGAAGATGACGAAAAACAGATGCAGCGGCGCGGCAGTGCCCAGCGTGACCATCTGCGCTTTCTGAATCGCGAGCGATTTCGGCGCAAGCTCGCCGAACACGATGTGAAGAAACGTAATGATGCCGAACGCGACGCCGAAGGAGACAGCAGTGACGAGCGCCGGGTTGCCGATGCCCGCCGCCACAAACGCCGGCTCGATGAGATGCGCAACAAACGGCTCGCCGATCCAGCCCAGCCCGAGACTCGTGAGCGTGATGCCAAGCTGCGTCGCCGAAAGGTACGCGTCGAGATGCGAAACGACTTGATGCGCGAGCTTCGCACGCTTCACCCCGCTCTTCAGCAGCGGCTCGATTTGCGTCGAGCGGACTTTGACAATCGCAAACTCTGCCGCGACGAAAAAGCCGTTCAGAAACACCAGCAAGAAAACAGCGAAGATTTTGAAGAGACTGTTGACGATCTCCATCGAATCTCGGGATTACTTCGACATCGCCAGCAGCCTTTTCCACTGCTCGGCGGAAACCGGCATGACGGAAAGTCGCGGCACGCGCACGAGCTCCCACTGCGCAAATTCTTTGCGCGCCTTCACCGCCGCGAGCGTGACAGGCGATTTCAATCGTTCTTTCGGCTTCAATTCAATCACGACGAGTTGCTCGTTGTTTTGTTTTGGATCGGGATAGGGCGCCGACGTAATCTCCGCGATGCCGACGATCGCTTTCTCCTCGCCCGTATGATAGACGAACGCCAGATCGCCCTTCGCCATCGCGCGAATGTTTTTCAATGCGAGCGGATTGCTCACACCATCCCACACAGCTTTCTTGTCGCGCTCGAGATCGGCGTAGGAGTATGTTGCGGGTTCTGTTTTGAGAAGCCAGTA
>CAYUFU010000194.1:0-1953 GCA_964444145.1 uncultured Chitinophagales bacterium | reverse complement strand
AAGAATTAGTCAGCAATACAGCGCAGGCTCTCTCAATGCGCTCTCTTCGGGTACTCCCATACTCTTGCAACTCGCGAAGCCTTTGGGTATATTGGAACCCATTGATTCACACTTCGAAAGAACATTTATGGTATCAGTCGCAATCATCGCAGTGCTGAGCTATTTGGTTGGCTCGATCCCCACGGCAATTATTGTGGCGAGGGCGTTGAAGGGTATTGACATTCGTCAGCACGGCAGCGGCAATGCCGGCGGCACGAATGTTATTCGCGTGCTTGGCTGGAAGGCAGGCGTGTTTGTCATCGTCTGCGACATGGCGAAGGGATTGTTTGCGACGATGATTATCGCGCAGTTGATGCATGTGTTGCCCTTTGCGAACGCTCGGCCGTTCGATCAGTTCCCGGTGATGCAAATTGTCGCGGGCTGTGCTGCGATGCTTGGACACATTTGGACCTTGTTCGCAGGGTTCAAGGGCGGCAAAGGAATCGCCACGGCGGGCGGCATGCTGCTTGGCATCGCGCCAATCGAAGTTGCCGTCTCCCTCGGCATGTTCATGATTGTGTTTTTGATTTCCCATTACGTGTCGCTTGGCTCACTGACCGCCGCGGCGACGTTCCCGCTCACGATGGTGATGCGTGAAAATGTTTTCCTCGTTGACATCCCAAGCTACCACACGCTCGTGTGGTTCAGCGTCGCGATTTCACTGCTGATCATCTACACCCATCGTGCAAATATTCAGCGACTGATTAAGGGGACGGAAAACCGCATTCAGCGCATCCCGCTCTTCAGCAAGGGGTAAGACTTTCGTGCCAATCAGGAGACGCCGATCCGTCTCCTCTACTGTTTCACGTCGTTCGTTTCTGCCATGCGCATTGCCGTTCTCGGAGCGGGCAGTTGGGGAACTGCCCTTGCGATCATCCTTTCCAGTAATGACCATCGCGTTACACTCTGGTCGCACAAACAACAATATACCGACGCGATACTCGCAACGCGCGAAAATCCATCCTTTCTTCCCGGTATCAAAATTCCCGACTGCATCGAGGCGACAAGCAATCTCGATTTCGCCGTTGACGGCTGCGAGATGATTGTGACTGCAGTCCCGTCGCAGTTCGTACGCAGCGTGATGCTCAAACTGCATCATCTTCCGTACGAGCGACTCGTCGTGGTAAATGTTGCGAAGGGGATTGAAGTTGGCTCGCTCATGACGATGTCACAGGTGCTGCACGACGTGCTTCCCGATGTTCCCGCGAGCAGTATTGCGACGCTCTCCGGTCCGAGCCATGCCGAAGAGGTGAGCAGAGGAATTCCGACCACAGTTGTTGCTGCCTCCACAGATATTGAAACTGCCAAGCTCGTGCAGAGAACGTTCATGACACCGTACTTCCGAGTGTACGCTTCGACAGACTTGAGGGGTGTCGAACTCGGCGGCTCTTTGAAGAACGTCATCGCAATCGCTGCAGGCATCGTTGACGGCGCGCAGTTGGGCGACAATACGAAAGCCGCCTTGATGACCCGCGGCATCGCGGAAATTACCCGCCTCGGCGTCGCGCTGGGCGCTGATCCGCAGACATTCTCCGGTCTCTCCGGCATCGGCGACTTGATGGTCACCTGCATGAGCCGCCACAGCCGTAACCGCCACGTTGGTGTCGAAATCGGTAAGGGAAGAAAACTCTCCGATATTCTCTCAGAAATGGTGATGGTTGCCGAAGGAGTTGAAACAACAAGGTCTTCCAACGCCCTTGCGAAGAAAGTCGGCGTTGAAGTTCCCATTTGTGCAGAAGTGTACAAGATGCTGTTCGAGGGGAAAGACCCGCGCAAGTCCACATACGACTTGATGACGCGCGAAGCAAAGGGGGAAATCTATTGAGTGTGGTAGCATGTCGTGCGTAAGGGGTGGATGAGATCCTGAAATCCGACATAGAAATCTCACGCAAAGACGCGAAGCCGCAAAGAAGT
>CAYUFU010000193.1:0-2010 GCA_964444145.1 uncultured Chitinophagales bacterium | reverse complement strand
TACGATGCTTTGAAGACAACGGGCGTGCGATATTTTTCTGCCGTTGCTTTCACCGATTCAGCAGTCCGAAGTAATAGCTCTCGGCTTTCGACAACGCACGGACCTGCGAAGAGAACGAGCGGTTTGCCTTTTCCGATTTGTATGTTGTCTATTGATACAACATCCATAGCAGTCTCATTCCACTCGTTGAACGCAAGAAGCCGCGGCTGCATCGCAGATCATTTCTTGAGGGTTCACAAGAATTGACCCTGCCTTCTTCTCGACGTGTTGTCAGCATTTCCATGTTCTTCATGAAGTATGATAACAAAAAGGGAAGCGACATAAAAGCAGTGAAGGAGACGAGTCTGCTCAAGACGTCGCACGTCATCGGATGCTGGGCGGCACGGGGTGCGGAAAGGAGGCACGCGCGGGGAAGGCGGCTGAGGTTTCCACGTCCAAAGGACTCCTTTCCTAAGGAACCCTTCGGGTCGGAGAAGAAGACTGTCTCCAGCGGCGCAGGAGAACGGTTGGACGATGTAGCCCGTCAGCAGCCCCAGCAAAATGTTTTTCGACCAGAATCATGTCATGGGCAAGTGCGGGTGAATGTCACGAGAGTTTTCGCTATCATGTTGCGGCATGGTTACAATCGCGCGACAATGTTCAGAGCCTACGCAAAAATAAATCTCGGACTCCGCATTCTCGAAAAGCGTCCCGACGGCTTTCACAACATCGAGACGGTGTTTCACAAGGTAGATTTGTTCGATGAGATTCTCTTTCACGAGTCGGAACGAATCGAGGTCATAAGTTCGTCGGAGGCGGCGCCGAGCGGCGAGTCGAACATTTGCTTCAAAGCTGCTCGACTCTTGCAGCAACACTTCACCATTCATAATGGTGTGCGGATTTCGATCATCAAGAACATTCCAGTGGGCGCGGGACTTGGAGGGGGTAGCTCTGACGCGGCAACGATACTGCGGCATCTCCCCCGCTTTTGGAATCGCAGGGTTGATGAACAAGCGCTTGAGGCCTTAGCGCTGCAACTTGGTAGTGATGTTCCGTTTTTTTTGGGCAAGAGCTCTGCGTTGGGCACACAGCGCGGGGAAAAGCTGGAGTGGTTCGAGCTTGACGTTCCGTATTTCATCCTGCTCTGCAAGCCGAACATTGGAGTTTCGACTGCTTGGGCGTATCAACATGTCAAGCCCAACAATGCGAATCGGCAAGGCAACTTGAGGCAAGTGCTGCTCGAAGAAATGCAGAACCCTGTTCGTCTCGCCGGCGAACTCGGGAATGATTTCGAGCCGCTTGTGTTTGAGGAGTACCCTGAAGTCTCGAGCGTGAAAGAAACGATGCTGCGCGGGGGTGCGCTCGTTGCGTCAATGTCGGGAAGCGGATCGTCGGTGTATGGATTTTTCGAGAGGGATGATACGGCGGCAGCAGTGTCGCAACTTTTCAGGGCAAAGGGCTATCGTACGTTCTTGACGCGACCACATTTCTCTCCTAACCCGTAAACCGCTGAAGAGATTGGGGGATTGCCTTTTTGCACTTCGCGAGCCAGAGCGACACTGGAGTATCGCTCACCATCAACACACGGCGACACTCTTCGTTTCGTTCAGAACAGTAGCTACGCGATTCAAGATTTCGTCTGCCATGTACGGTTTGCCGACCAAATCTTTCGCGCCTGCGTTGAGCAAATTATTCCGCAGCGTGTTGTCAATGTAGCCGCTTGCGAAAATCACGTTGACCCCGGGATTCAGTTCTTTCATTCGCTGGAAGGCATCCCAGCCATCTACTTTCGGCAAGCCGAGGTCGGTGAGCACAAGCCCGATCTCATCCTTGTGCTTCGTGTACAAGTCAATCGCTTCTGCGCCATCCATTGCGCAGAGAACTTTGTAGCCTTTGCTTTCGAGCAAACTCGTCACTAATTCGAGCAACATCGCTTCGTCTTCGACGACAAGAATCGTATCGGAGCCTTTCGCCGAGGGGTTGTCCGAGCGCCTCAACATCTCGACATCCGTCTCTTCCTCACGAATGGGG
>CAYUFU010000192.1:0-2194 GCA_964444145.1 uncultured Chitinophagales bacterium | reverse complement strand
ATCCTCTTCAAGAACTCACTCTTCCTCCGAGAAGAAACCTCGATCTCGGAGTTGTCCATCATCCTCACGTAGCCGCCTTTGCCTTTGTTGTACTCCTTGATGTGGGCAAGATTGATGAGATGCGAGTTGTGGACACGGAAGAAATTGTACTCCGTCAGCATCTCTTCGAATTCTTTCAGTGTTCTTGCCACGGTGAGTTTGCGGCGGTCGTGTAGGAAAATGTTCGTGTAGTTCACATCGGACTCGCAGCGAATGATCTCCCCCACCGTGAGGAAGACATAGCCGCTGATTGTTGGGATGCTGATTTTCTTGGATGCGCCTTCGAGGCTCTTCAGATTATGAAAGAGCACTTCCAGCTTCTGCGAGAGTTCTTCCCTCGATTTCTTCGCCTTCAGCTTTTCAATTGCTTGCTGCAAATCGTCCGGATCAATTGGCTTGAGCAAGTAATCAATTGCGCTGAAGCGAAATGCTTGCACTGCGTACTTGTCGAATGCCGTTGTGAAGATGACGTCGAACGCTATCTCGCCCATCTCCCGCAGCAGGTCGAAACCGCTTCTGTCGCGAAGCTCAACGTCCAGAAAGAGAACATCGGGATGGAATCGCTTGATCGCGGCAATGCCTTCCTCAACAGAGCTGAACGCGCCGAGCAGCTCGACCGCGTTGCTATGCGAAGCGAGCAAGCCGCGTAGACGGTCAATGCAGTGCTGCTCGTCTTCGATGATGATTGCTTTTATCATGTGTTTGTTCGGCGAGACTCGCGTCTCGTTTTTTGCTCAAGGCGGCGGGGCGGGAGTCCCGCGCAACGATTTTAGAATTGTACCACCAACGGCAAACTCACTTCTACTCTCGTTCCTTCCGCCAGATCCGATAACTCAACTTTCGCATTCGATTGTTTGATGCGGTTCAGAATGTCAATGCGCGCTTTCGTGATTTTGATTCCGAGCGATTGCTTCTTCTGCTCCGAGGGAACCGCTTGCTTTCTTCCGACGCCGTTGTCCTCAACGATACAGCGAATCATGTCATCTTCCTTCGCGATGCGGATCAGTATCTTTCCATCCCCCATCTTGTTGGCGATGCCGTGAAGAATACTGTTTTCAACAAACGGCTGAAGAAGGAGCGGGGGTATCAGAGTCGTGCCTGGGTCAATCGCCTCATCAACCACAATATCATACGTGAACTTTTTGTTGAACCGAGTCGCTTCGAGTTCTAAATACAGCTCGAGCGCGTGCAAATCATCCGCAAGTGTCACTTCCTTTTTTTCAGAGTTTTCCAGAATGAGACGCATCAGCTTGGCGAACTTCGTCAGAAAATAGTCCGCAGCCCCCATGTTGTGCTTCGAGACGTAATCGCCAATGGAGTTGAGTGAATTGAAAATAAAGTGCGGATTCATCTGCGAGCGAAGCGCTTTCATTTCGGTGTCGACGACCTGTGCATGGAATTCGGCTTCCTTTCGCTGCACATCTGCATCGCGCCGTTTCTTGTAGAACGCAAAACTGGTGAGCGCAGCGAGCAGCAACGCTGCACCGCCCCCTATCGTCGCATTGCGGACGACGTGTTGGCGGGCAATCTCGGCTTCGTGCTCCGCCTTCAATACCGCTTCTTTCTTGTCGAACTCAAATTGCATCTCACGCTTTCGGATCTCCTGCCGCTTCTGGTCACTCAAGATGCTATCGCGTAGCTGCACAAATTTCTTGTGGGCGTGAAATGCTTTCTCGAAGTTGTTTTGCTTCGAGTAAATTTCCGTCAGCCCTTGGTACATTTCTTTTTGATATTCGAGGAGACTTGTCTGCTCCGCCAGACGCAGCGCGTGCAGCGAGTAGCGTTCGGCATCGGCGTACTTTTTCAAATGAAACAACGATTCGCCAACACCGCCCAATGACTGTACCTTGATGCGCGTATCGCCGAGCCGATCCGCAAGGGTGATACTCTTCTGAAACGACGCCAGACCGTCCGCATACGCTCCTCTCTTATTGAGCGCGGCTCCCATGTTGCTGAGCGTGTATGCAGCGACTTGGGGATGGCTGTGAGCTTCTGCAATCGCGAGACTTTGCGTGAAATAGTCGAGAGCTTGCTCCTGCTTGTTTTGTTTGAAGTACACAAGTCCAGTATTCATGAGCGCGATCGCCTCTTCGCGGCTCAGCTTCTGCTCACGCGCAATCGCGAGAAATTTCTCGTAGTTCACCAATGCTTTGTC
>CAYUFU010000191.1:0-2317 GCA_964444145.1 uncultured Chitinophagales bacterium | reverse complement strand
ACGTTAAGCGAATCGGTGTTATTCTCCATAGGAATGCGGACGTGCACGTCAGCAAGACCCTCGACCGCCTTGGAGACGCCCTCATCCTCATTCCCCAGTACAATGCAAATGTTTCCAGAGAACTCAGCGTCATGAATGGAGGTTTCGGCATGAGCGTCGGCGACGATGATGCGGGTGTTGCATTGCTGCCGCAAACTCGCAAGCGAATGTGCCAACTCATCAACATGCACACACGGCAGTTTGAAGATTCCTCCCATCGAATTCCTCACCGCTCGTCGCAAATAGGGACTCGCCGAGGTTGTGCCGACGATAACGCCATCAACACCAAACCCTGCACAGTTCCGCACGATCGTCCCGACATTCTCAGCGTGAACCAACCGATCGAGCGCGACAAGAAAATGTGGAGAGGGAAGCGATGCAACAGTTTCGTGAACTGAACGTTCGACAGGAACCTTGCCGACTGCCATAATTCCCTGATGCAACGGAAAACCGACAATCGTCTCCAGAAGTTGTTTCTCGCCGATATACACATCAACGCCTTCGAGACGAGCGGCGGGAACCGACGCTACGATGTCCTCGAACCATTCCTGGGTCAACAACAGTGAAACGACACTCCAGTTCGAGTTAAGAAATCGCCGCACAACCTTTGCGCCCTCCACAACAACAATGCCTTGGGCGAGATGTTCTTGCGGACGACGAAGTGTTCGGTAAGGGTGAAGCTCCGGTAGATCGAGAGAAGATATGTTGTGGAGTATCATCTCACTGCATCATTGAACGATGACAATTTAGGTGATAAATCGTCAATCGTCAATGATACAATGAGAGGGGATTCAATTCCAGGTTATCTGGTACTGCTGGATCTTCGTGTACAACGTCTTAAGGCTGATGCCCAAGATTTTTGCCGATTCGGTTTTGTTGCCGCGGAAACTGCGCAGCACGCCCTCGATGTGCATCCGCTCGATTTCCTTCAGCGGTGTTGCCTTGCCGATCTGGCTTTCCTGTCCGTATGTCGACGGCAGCGCCATTGGCGAGTTCGGCAGCGACAAATCACGCGGCTCGATAGTGTTGTTCTGACACAGTATCGCCGCTCGCTCGATGACGTTTTCCAATTCACGAATGTTGCCCGGCCAATCGTACGCGACCAAAATCTCCATCGCCTTCGCGGAGATCGTCTTCGGGACGCGGCTCTTCATCTTATTCTGCAGAAAGTTTTGGACGATGAGGGGAATATCGTCCTTGCGCTGCCGCAGCGCAGGCAAGTCAATCGTGATCACGTTCAGCCGATACAATAAGTCCTCGCGGAACTTGCCTTCTTTCACTTCTTGTTTCAGATCTTTGTTCGTTGCGGAGAGAATCCTGCAATCCGCCTTCAGCACCTGGTTGCCGCCAACGCGGCGGAATTCGCCGCTCTGAATGAAACGCAAGATTTTCGGCTGCACGGTGGGCGAGATGTCGCCGATTTCGTCGAGGAACAGCGTCCCTTTGTCTGCGATCTCGACGATGCCCGGTTTCATTTTTTGTGCGTCGGTGAACGCGCCCTTTTCGTAACCGAACAACTCGCTTTCGATGAGCGTGTCGGGTATGGAAGCACAGTTCACCGTAACGAACGGCATGTTTGCGCGTTCGCTGCGCTGAACAATGTAGCTCGCGATCAGTTCCTTACCTGTTCCACTCGGACCTTGAATGAGCACGGTAGATTCCGTTGGGGCAACTTTGGCGGCGATTTCCAACACACGCCGCAGCGCCGCGCTCTCGCCGATGATTTCGCCGTGGCCATGCAGGCGTTCAAGTTCGTTTTTCATCACTGCATTGGTTCGGACGAGTTGCTGTCGTTCCAGCGCGCGCTCGAGCGTCGAAAGCAAATCATCCGACGTCGTCGGTTTCAAAATGTGGTCGTAGGCACCCAACTTCATGCATTCAACGGCAATACGCACGTCCGCTGTGCCCGTCAGCATAATCACTTCGGTGTTGGCATAGTTGGTCTTGATGAACTTGAGCACTTCCATGCCGTCCACCTTCGGCATCTTCACGTCGCAGAGAACGATGTCGTACGGCTTCGTTTGTATCGCGTTGATCGCGGCGATGCCGTCCTGCGCCGTGTCGACGCGATATCCGGCGCCGCCAATCAGCGTCGAGAGCATATAGCGAAACGTCTCTTCGTCGTCAACCACTAAAATTGCGTAATCTTTTCTCGCCATTTCATCCGCAGTAGTTTGTGGAACTTCCTATTTGTATTATCGGAGATGCGGCGAGGAACTTGAGTAGATTTTACAAACTTTCTAAACCCTGAGTCCCGCCTCGCTGGACGAAGGGTCCC
>CAYUFU010000190.1:0-2465 GCA_964444145.1 uncultured Chitinophagales bacterium | reverse complement strand
ATCTCTTCATCTTCGCCATGCTCAATCTCATCATGGCAGATAATTTTCTTCTGCTGTTTTTGGGATGGGAAGGCGTCGGGCTGTGTTCGTACTTGCTGATTGGGTTTTGGTACGACAGAAAATTCGACAAGGGAACGACCGGCGACGCGGCCAAGAAGGCGTTCATCGTCAATCGCATCGGTGACTTCGGATTTCTTCTCGGCATGTTCATGATGTTCGAGATGTTCGGCTCTCTGAATTTCCGCGATGTTTTTCCGCAAGCCGCAACCCTCGAAGTCGGCAACTCCACAATCATGTGGATGACGCTGGCGCTGTTCCTCGGAGCCACAGGAAAGTCCGCGCAGATTCCGCTCTTCGTCTGGCTGCCCGATGCGATGGCAGGACCGACGCCGGTCTCAGCACTGATTCACGCTGCGACGATGGTGACGGCAGGTGTCTACATGGTTGCTCGCTGTTCGGTCTTATTCGCACTGGCGCCAACGACGATGACGGTTATTGCCATCATCGGCGCTTGCACCGCGCTCATGGCGGCGAGCATTGGCTTGGTACAAAATGACATCAAGAAAGTGCTGGCGTACTCAACAGTGAGTCAACTCGGCTATATGTTCCTCGCCCTCGGCGTTGGCGCCTTCGCCGCTGGACTTTTTCACGTGATGACGCACGCGTTTTTCAAAGCATTGCTCTTTCTCGGCTCCGGCTCTGTCATTCACGCGATGCACGAAGAGCAGGACATTCAGAAAATGGGAGGGCTAAAGAAATACATGCCCATCACCTCCAAAACATTTCTGATCGGCATGCTTGCGATTGCGGGGATCATACCGTTGTCCGGCTTCTTCAGCAAAGATGAAATTCTATGGAAGGTGTTCTCGAGCGGCAACTACCTCTTATGGGGGATGGGTTTTCTTGGCGCGGCGCTGACAGCTTTTTACATGACACGTTTGACAATATTGACATTTGACGGCGAGGAGCGTTTCGATCATCATCATGTCCATCCGCATGAGTCGCCGAGCACGATGACGATTCCGCTGATGATTCTTGCCCTGCTTTCCGCTATAGGAGGCTTCGTCGGTGTGCCTGCCGCGCTCGGCGGTAGCAACCAGATCGAGCACTTCCTCGACCCGATCTTTGAATCGGCAAATGTGAAGCTGTTGCACGTTCCCCATGATGTCGAACCGATCGAATATGTGTTGATGGCGGCGTCGGTGGGCATCGCCGTTGCAGGAATTTGGCTCGCGCGCAAATGGTACTTGAAAACAAAGGATGTCCCCGAACGCCTCGCAACACAGAATGCTGCTGCGTACAATCTCCTCTACAACAAATACAACGTGGATGAATTGTATGATGCCGTCGTTGTCAATCCCGTTCAGAACATATCGGAATCATTCATGTGGAAAATATTCGACGTGAAGGTGATTGACGGCCTCGTGAACGGCGTTCCGAGATTCTTCGGGATCTTAAGCGACCTTGCTCGAAAACTGCAGACGGGCGTTGCGCAGAGCTATGTGTTTGTTTTTTTGATCGGCGTTGTGACGATCATTGGGTGGTTGATAACCAAATAGGTTGATTTGATCTGGAGGCGCGGCATGTCGTGGCTCCACAGGGATTCCGCATGAAAGCAAAATGAACAATTATCTCTTATCCTCAATCCTTTTCATCCCGCTTACCGGGGCACTCGTCGTTGCACTGACGCGCGACGACGCAAAGCAACTGATTAAGTTGCTCGGCATCGGATTCTCGCTTGCGTCGTTCCTCATGTCGGTCTGGCTTTTCATGAAGTTCGATGCAGCGAATCCGCATATGCAGTTTGTCGAGTTCACGGAATGGATTCCGAGTCTGCGTGTGTCGTATCATCTCGGCGTAGACGGCATGTCACTGCTGCTTGTTGTGCTCACGACCTTTCTCACGCCGATCGCCCTCCTCGCTTCCTGGGATTCGATCGAGACAAAGGTCAAGGGGTTCGTCGCTTCGATGCTGTTGCTCGAGGTAGGAACGCTTGGCGTGTTCATGTCGCTCGACCTGTTTCTTTTCTATGTGTTTTGGGAAGCGATGCTCATTCCGATGTATTTCATTATCGGTATTTGGGGTGGGCATGACCGAATCTATGCGGCGGTAAAATTCTTCTTGTACACGATGTTTGGCTCGCTCTTGATGCTTGTCGCAATCCTCTGGCTTGGCTACTACGCGTCGCAGCAGCCGGGTGGTGCGTTTACGACGAATTTGCTCGAGTTGTACAACATCGCTCCGTCAATCCCTAGCAACATACAGTTCTGGATGTTTGCCGCGTTTGCGCTTAGCTTTTGCATCAAGGTGCCGCTCTTTCCGTTACACACCTGGCTGCCGGACGCGCACGTGCAAGCGCCGACTGCCGGTTCGGTCATTCTTGCCGGCGTGTTGCTGAAGATGGGAACGTACGGTCTCGTTCGTTTCTGTTTGCCTCTGTTTCCGAACGCGACGTTTGAATTCAT
>CAYUFU010000189.1:0-2509 GCA_964444145.1 uncultured Chitinophagales bacterium | reverse complement strand
CTGCGGTTGTGGCTCTGCACAAGTCCAATCGCCTTCCCAATTGCTGCGTTGGAATACTTCACCTCAAAGCTACCTGTCTTCACCTTGCATTTCCTTCCGGCGACCATTAACGCGCCAAGGATGTGCGTGTCAGATTTCTTTCCAATCTTGACCTTTTCATTGTCCATCTCGTCACCGACGGCAAGGACGATGCCTACAAAGTCGAACCTCTTCTTGATCGTGAGGTTTCCTTCGACGATCAGAATTCCGGCTCCGCTTATATCCTCGTTGAACTTCGTGTTCCCCTTGATGTAGGTGACTTTCGGATGTGCCAGCGTTCCGAGCGTGTCAACATGAGCAACTTCTTGGTTTGTATAGATTGCGTCCGCGCGTCGAGCAAGTTGCATTGCCCAGTCGTAATAGTCCGGTTGCGGGATTTGCACTTCGACGTTCGGATCAACAACACCCTTACCTTTGATCTTGACATCTTTCGGTTTGTAATCGAGATCGGCAAGCTGATCGGGATGGCCCAGCGATATGCCGGCGACGCCGGAGATTGACGTATCGGGATCGCCGTTCAGATCGTGGTTGTTACCGTCAATTTCGGTGTCCTTGCCGAGCTTCAGTTTCGCCCTGCTGAGGAACGATACACCAAGAGCGCCGGTAATCCTCGGCATCGGCAGCAATGAATCTGCCTCGGCATCTACACTCGAATTGCTTTGCTGCGAGCCATAGGAACCTGCGACAGTGAGTGCTAATCGATTGCGATTGCCGGTGAATTTTTCCGCAATGGTGATATTCGCAGACCCACCGAGAATATTCTCTACTTGTATCGTCCCACTCAGGTCCGGATTCTCGCGCAGTTTGCGCTTGTACAGCTCCAGCGCGCTTTTCGAAATGTTATTCGATTGCACCTTGTCATAGTACGCGAAGTTGTCGCGGTGGGTATCGTCCGCCCTCTTCGACATCGAAATTTTCACGATGCCGACGATGGCAGCGAAGCCGACCACCATAATCGCAGCTATCTTCCCCATATATGATTCTTCTCCCCTTTAGTGTTTGTGAAATACTTGCGTTTGCTTATTTGATGTTCGGTGGACTGATGAGTGTCTCCCAATAGCTCGAGGCAAATGTTGTATCCCAATCCGACTTCATCCTTGTCGCACTTTCAACCGTCATTTGAATCCGAATGGAACGAATGTCGCTGAGGGAAGCGCCTGCGACCGGTGTAGGTATGATGCGTCCCATATTGTCGAGGTACGTAATTTTGAATTGCGACACCCCAACCCACCCGCCTGTTCCGGTCTCATTATTCTGCTTGCGGTACAAATACTTGAGGTTCGGATTGCCGCCGGGAGCAACGGACGCTGGCGTTGTGACATAATATTTGATCGAGTCAACGGACCCATTGGCGTCAATATCTGCGCGAAAAGTCACTCGACTCGTATCCGCCACCGTCACCGACGGCGCCAGCGAATCGCCATAGCCGACCTGCGCGAGATCGTACTCGATCATTCCCCCCAATCCCAAACCGCTTTCGTTACCGGTAATGCGTTCTTGATTGTACGCAGTAAGGTTTTGCTGCACCGCTGTTTCCGCAGTGAAGATATTGAGTTGCAGCGTCATCAAGAGCAGCACGCCGAAGAGGATGATTCCGCCAACCACATCTAACATCGAGCCCATCTTTCACTCCCTCCCGATTAATTATATGCGATCAACCTGGAAACCGTCAGCGGCACAGAGAGCTTGAGGGGATTCGCTGGATCCACAAGGTAGCTATTGGTTACCGTTACGTTGACCTTCTTGAGATACGTTTGCACGCCCGAGCTGTCGAAGGGCGACACTTCCGCAACGTATATCACTCTGCAGTCCACATAGAATTTGCCGAAGCGCGGCGTGTTAACGGAATCGCGAAAGCCGTCGAAGTCATCAATGTCGTTGAACGTAGTGTCCTTCCCCGCCGGCTCGCCTGCATCGCGTCCCAAGCTCATTGCGGGGACGAACAATGATGACGAGAGCGTATCAATCCCGTTGGGGTAGTTGTTGTCGAATTGCCGCACGTTGATTTTTTCGAGAACGGATTGACCGATCGAGGTTGCCGTCGTAACCGCTTCCGCTTCGAGCAGCACGACCTCGTTGTCGGCAAAAAATGTGTTTGTTGAAAGGGCAAGTTTCCCCAACAATACCATCGCCCCGATGACAAACATCATTTGACCTGAACTCATCCGAGGTTTCCTTAATGAACTATGAGTTGTGAATTCTTTGCTGAGTATGAGCGAGTTATTGAGATATGATGAGGTAGCTTCAATGCACATGCCAATCCCCTCACGCCCGTAGTGCGGACATGCTCGTACAAAATGCGGGAAGCATTCTTCAAGAATCGGATTCGTTGAGTGTCAAGCGGTTGGAGGAGAGCACATCGAGAATTTCGATTCTACAATCGAATGGGAAACAATTGCAAACGCAAGGAGAAGAACCTCGGAATACCATTCCGAACTCGCGCGCCCTGCGCTCACTCGTACCAGGAGAT
>CAYUFU010000188.1:0-2564 GCA_964444145.1 uncultured Chitinophagales bacterium | reverse complement strand
TGCCCGACGAGAACGAGTTCCGACGGTTTACATGCACATATTTGACGGCAGAGTTCTGACCCGATAGACCCGCCGGCGCCTGTTACCATCACGCGTCGTCCTCGTAACATCAGCTCCACGTTCCTCTTGTCTGTTTGCACGACACCGCGCCGCAGCAGGTCCTCGATGGCGATGTCACGGATTTGCGCGACGGATGCCTTCCCTCCCAAAATCTCAAAAATGCCGGGAACGGTTTTGCTCGAAACTCCTGCCTTGACGCACATTTGTACGACAGTTCTGACCACCTTGCCTGGCGCCGTCGGCATCGCGATAATGACTTCATCAACCGAAAGCTCCTTGACGTAGTGCGGCAACTCTGCGAGCTTACCGAGCACTGCCACGCCCTGAAGTCTCATCCGATGCTTCCGTTCGTCGTCGTCGAGCAATCCCACCGGCTCAATCCCCAAGTGTGGATTCGTGCGGAGTTCTTTCAAGATCAGTACGCCCGCGGCTCCCGCACCTGCGATAAGCACCCGTTTCTTTTTTCCCGAGTGGGAATGCTCTCCACGTCCCATCGTTTGAGCCACCCGCAAACCGAACCGCGAGCCGCCAACGAGAACGGTCGTCAGGAGCGCATCAACGATGGGAATCGAGCGGGGAAAGTCGGGTGTTACCAAACCGAACTGCCGCAACACGGCAAAGAAAAGAACCATGCCCGTCACCATGGAAACCAGATTCGCCATCACGACGCCGTTCAGCTCATCAACGCTTGCATAGCGCCAATACCGGTTATACATCCCGAAGGGAAAAAAGATCGCCAGTTTCCAGACGAGCGAACAGACGGTGTAGAAGATGAGCGAATCGAAGTATGTCCCTGCCACATCGAGTGACTCCACACGCAACAACAAGGCACCTGCGGGAATGAGGAGAAAAGCAAACACGTCAAACCCCAATACGTGCCTGTTCCGTATTTCCGGAGCAATGAAACTAAGCTTGTCTTTCATGCGAGAGTCCCCCCAGTGTCTGTAAAATAATTTTTAAGTCGCCGCCAAAGGATCGTTTCAAAAGGTAGTCGAGGTCCAGATTCAGCTTGCGCGGTAGAATTTCGTTTACATAACGCTCATGCCACTGCGGTCCATTCAGCAGTGATTCCTCATCGCGATAACAGATCGAAGCAGGGCTTGTAATGCCGGGACGAAAACGAAGAATCTTGGCAAACTCGTTTGTGTAATACACAATGTAACGAGGGTCTTCAGGTCGCGCTCCGACTAAACTCATATCGCCTTTCAACACGTTGAGGAGTTGCGGAAGCTCGTCGAGTTTGTACTTCCTCAGCACCTTACCGACGCGGGTAATCCTGCTGTCGCCTGCCGATGTGATGGCGCCTCCCATGCTCTCGGCGTTTGGCACCATTGTTCTGAACTTGTAAAGAAGAAATGGTTTGCCGTCCTTGCCCATTCGCTTAGCTTTGTAAAGAACCGTTCCACCATCATGAAACTTGACTGAAAGCGCGAGCACCACGTATAACGGGCTAAGCAGGACTACGCCCAAAGCACAAATCAAAACCTCGAAAAATCTCGGCATGTTGCCTACCAGAGAAAGGTATCTTGAGCGCTGGTCTTAATCGTTGACCTGTGTCAAGTGTTGACTATCGTTCAGAGGCTAACGCTTCGTTGCGGAATCAACAATACCCAGCACCGCGGAGATAACGTCCTCCACATCCTCGTTGCTCATCTTCGAGTAAATGGGGAGAGAAATCTCGCGCATGTATTCACTGTATGCAATCGGGAAATCGGTTGGCTCGAAACCGTACAAGTTCCGATAATACGGGTGGACATGCAGGGGGATGAAATGAACGCTCGCCCCTATGTTGCGCTTCTTGAGTGCATCGTAGAACTGTGCTCGATCGATCGAAAGCATATCGAGATTCAAGCGCAACATGTATAAATGCCATGCATGCTCGTTATCATCACACTCGTGCGGAATTTGGATCTGCGGAATCGAGGCGAACGCGTCGTTGAACTGTCGGGCGATCTCCGAGCGCCTGCGCAGCATCCGTTCTGCCTTTCGCAGTTGCGCGATCCCCATTGCGGCAGCAACATCCGTCATGTTATACTTGAACCCCGGCGCGGTGATTTCGTAATACCACGAGCCTTCGGCTGTATAGCGTTTCCATGCGTCGCGACTAATACCATGCAGCGCCATGATGCGACACCGATCAGCGATCGCGTCGCTATTGGTGACGATCATTCCGCCCTCGCCCGTCGTGATGGTCTTTGTCGCGTAAAAGCTGAAGCAGACCGCCTCACTCGGCAACGCGTTTTTCGGTTCGGCGTTTGCGGTTCGAGGCTCGGTCCATCTTCGGTAGGCAAGAGGGTCTGCGTGGGCGGCATCTTCGATAACGGCAAGCCCATGCTTTCTTGCTATCCGATGAATCGCATCCATGTCGGCAGGAAGCCCGGCGATATGAACTGGTATGATTGCGCGGGTGCGAGAGGTAATTGCCGCCTCGATCAAGTCGGGATTGATATTGAACGTGTCGGGCATGATGTCAACGAACACCGGTTTTGCATCGAAATACCGAA
>CAYUFU010000187.1:0-2564 GCA_964444145.1 uncultured Chitinophagales bacterium | reverse complement strand
CGAATAGGTCGGGGCGAAGCCCCGACAAAGAATCGAAACGTAAATGTGAACCCTGAAAGGGTTCAATATCATGGTTGCATAACATCAGTCGAGTTAAGTTTGACGAGGGAGCGGGGACAGATGCGGCATGTGCGGCTGGGGCGATTGAGCTTTACACGTAGAGGACTGCTTCCCGCGGCGCAGTACGATGTTTGGACGATGTTGTGCGTTTGAAGCCCCCCAAAAAAATCTCTGAATGAACTCGTGAGCTCATGAGTAGAAAGGAATTTCTGTCCGAAGCACAAAAAATGATTGGACAATAGTAACCAGCAGTTTTTTTCTCGTAGTATTTTTCTGTTATGCTAAGTCGTTGATATGTATACGAAATTATTTCGTCATGAAAAAATTAACTTGACTTCTCTCATCGAGCGTATTATATTTTCAGCCACGAAATTTGAACAACTCCTTCTACGTCGTATGTTAATTCCGCAACTCGCTTCGCAGCAAGCAGTTGCGGAATCGGAGAGCGACTGTAGAACGAAAAACGAAATCTCTGCGAAAGCCCACTTTTGAAGAAGTTAGGGCTTTCGCTTTCTGAAATCAACTCACCGTCATATCATGTAAAGGATTACAAGATGAGTCACAAGGAGACCTCCTCCGCTCCTGCGACGCGTGCGCGAAACGAAGCCGCGGCTCGCACATCACTCGATGCAACAATCACCGACCTCGCGCTCGATGCGCACGACTACTACGGCGAGAACCGCCTCGCCGCCGATGTTCTCCGCTCGAAATATCTGGCGCCCAATGAGAAGGGTCCGATGCATTTGTGGAGTCGCGTTGCACGCGCGATTGCATCGGTCGAACGAACGGCGGCGGAGAAAGAGTATTGGTACAATCAGTTTTTGAATTTGCTGTTCGATTTCAAATTTGTGCCGGGTGGGCGTGTGATGCACGGAGCGGGTCGCGACGAGGCAAGACGCAAGCCGACGCTGTCGAATTGCTATGTGATTCCGATCGAGGAGGACAGCCTCGAAGGGATTTATCGCTGCATCAGCGAGTCGGCGATGGTGTATCGGACGGGGGGCGGCGTAGGGACGGACCTTTCGATTTTGCGTCCTGAGGGCGCGCCGGTGAATGCAACGATTGATCACTCGCCGGGAGCGACGGCGTTCATGAATTTGTTCAGTGAGAGCACGAATACCGTTTCGCAAGCCGGACGGCGCGGTGCGTTGATGTTGACAATTCGTGTTGATCATCCGGACGTCGAGAAATTTATTACGATAAAAAATGATGCGACACGCCAGAAAGTAAAGCATGCGAACATCAGTGTGTTGTTGACGCATGAGTTCATGAACGCGGTGATGCATGATTTGGATTTCGAACTGCGATGGGGCGGCAAGGTCTATCGTACGGTCAAGGCAAAAGAATTATGGTTTAAGATCATCAAGAACGCGCACGCTTCGGCAGAGCCTGGAATCATCTTCTGGGACACGATGAAGGACTATCATAATGTCGAGTACGCGAACCCGCTGACGAGCACGAATCCCTGCGGCGAACAGCCGCTTGCTTCATACACCGCGTGCAACCTCGGCAACATCAATCTCGCGAAGTTCGTGGATGAGAACGGTGTGTTCAACTACGACGAGCTTGCAGAAGTAACTCGCCTTTCAACGCGCTTCATGGATAACATCGTCGAGTATAACATGGACAACCATGCGCTCGACAAAATCAAAAAAGCTGTCGCCTCCGACCGACGCATCGGGCTTGGCATCACGGGCCTGGCTGATGCCTTGGTAAAGATGAAAATCAAGTACGACACGCAGGAGGCGTTGGACGCGACGGAGAATATGATGCGCGTGATTCGCGATGAGGCGTACAAGACTTCTATCGAACTGGCAAAGGAGCGCGGCGCGTTTCCGCTCTACAATTGGGAAGGATACTCCCAAAGCAAATTCATCAAGAGCCTGCCGGGTGAGCTTCGCGAAGAAATCAAGAAGCACGGCATTCGCAACAGCACCGTGATTACCGTTCCGCCGGTCGGCACGGGTTCGATCGTCGCACAGACCAGTTCGGGCATCGAGCCGATTTTCTGCACGAGCTTCCGCCGCAAAGTAAAGAACCACGACGGCGACACGTACACGGAGTACAAAGTTTATCATCCACTCATCAAGCAGATGTTCGGCGATGATGATCATCTTCCCCCGTACGTCGTGACGGCGCATCAGATTGACCCGTACTTCCGCGTGAAGATGCAGGGGGTGATTCAGAAGTATGTGGACAGCTCGATTTCCTCGACGGTGAATCTCGCCAACGACGTCACCGTCGAAACGGTCGCCGACATTTACATGACGGCGTATAAAGCCGGGTTGAAAGGCATCACGGTCTATCGCGAGGGCAGCCGCGAAGGAATCTTGACGACAGAGGACTTCGCGAAGAAACAGGAGAGCGGCTCCGACGCATCTGCACCGGCATCGCCCGGACACAAGCACCGTGTCCCACGCAACCGCCCGCAACGAACATACGGCATCACCGAGCGCGTGAAGACGGGCGAGGGAACTCTCTACGTGACAATCAACGAAGACGAG
>CAYUFU010000186.1:0-2585 GCA_964444145.1 uncultured Chitinophagales bacterium | reverse complement strand
ATACATACGGGCACAATGCTGCTTGCCCATTAACTCAACCAATAATGTGAAAGACGAAAGCACATGCACACACTTGTCCTTCTCCGCCACGGCGAAAGCACATGGAATAAAGAAAACCGTTTCACTGGCTGGACTGACGTTGACTTGTCCGACAAAGGAAAAGAAGAAGCGCGCAGCGCGGGATGTGAATGAGAGATGGAAGGCGCTGGAGGAGTTGGCGAGCGAGGGGAATGGGGCGACGGTGAAACCGGCAGCAGGCAGCTGATTTCGGATCGCGTTGCTAATCCGATTGTTTCTGAGTAGGTTTGGGAAACCGAAAGGAGGATGGACTTTTGAGCATATGCCGCCGGCAATTGTTTTTACTTGGCGCTCTGTGCGTGTTCTCGATAGCCGCTTCACAAACGTACCGAGAGACGAAGCTTGTCGCTCCTGACGGCGCGGAGCTTGATCAGTTCGGCGCTTCAGTAGCCATCGCAGGCGAGTGGGCGGCAGTGGGCGCGCCCGGTCGTGACGATCGTGGAGAAAACTCTGGCGCACTATATATGTTCAGAAAGAGCAATGGTCGCTGGCGATTCAGTCAGAAGTTGCTCGCGAGTGATGGAGCAGCCGGCGATGGTCTTGCCACTGTAACGATGGATGGAGAATACTTGGCTGTTCGTGGACATTCGGTGTACAACGGCGTGAGGAGCGGAGCTGTGTACATCTTCAAGCAGGTGGACACAGCATGGATTCAGATGAGGAAGATCGGGCCCGATCCTGCTGTGCGAGATGCCTTCTTCGGAAATTCGCTGTCGTTAGCCGAGAACCGCCTACTCGTGGGAGCGTATCTCGATCGCGAGGCGGGAGTGCAAACGGGCAGTGCCTATGTATTCAAAAGGAATGGGGAGGAATGGATTCAAGAAACACGACTCCTTGCTTCTGACCGGAGACACCTCCATAACTTTGGGTACACCGTTTCGCTCTTCGAATCCTTCGCGTTCGTGGGCGCGCCATACGACAGCAATCGAAACGGAGAATTTGCCGGAGCCGGTTATCTATTCCAACGAACTGGGACAACGTGGAATGAAATAGCAAAACTCGTCCCCAAAAATGGTTTATCACATGATCTCGCTGCCTCTGTGGCACTTGACCATGGCCATGCAATCCTTGGTGCAACGGGAAGCATCTTCGTTTCAAGACCTGGTGTAGCTTACACCTATGAACAGGCAGGCAAGGGCTGGCAGCATCGTCAGACGATTTTTGCTCGTGATGGCATTGATGGAAACGTCTTTGGCTTCCCTATTTCTATCGCGTTTCCGGCTATGATAATAGGCGCCTCGCACGACACCGCCAACGGCGTCGGATCGGGTGCGGCGTATTTATTCTCGCTTAAGGACAGCGTTTGGACAGAGAAACACAAATTTACTGCCAGCGACGGCGCGGCGGGCGCAAACTACGGTACCTGTAACATGTCCGACTCTGCAGTGATTATTGGTGCATTGAATGCGAGCGTCGGAACAGTGCGATTCGCCGGCGCTGCGTACATTTATGAACCTGTCGTTCTTGGCGTAAGCGAGCAGGAACGAGTGCCGACTGCCGAGCTGTTGTATCAGAACTATCCGAACCCGTTCAACCCTGCCACAGAAATTCGATGGCAGATTCCTGATACTCGATGGGTTAGGCTGAGCGTCTATGACATTCTCGGCAGGGAAGTGGCCCGTGTTGTGAACGAAATGAGACACGCTGGTATGCATTCAGTTTCGTTCGATGGCAGCAAGCTCCCCAGCGGCATATATTATTACCGACTCGTAGCAGGCGCGGCGCATCAGACGAGAAAGATGGCTCTCATTAAATAGGGCAACCTGGGCATTAGTGTAACTTTGGCTAATTCATCTGCAACATCATCACCCTTGTAAGGACACAAGCCATGAAGAAGGTCGGTTTGTGCATCGTCGCATCCCTTTACTTCATTTGCTCGGCAACCGCACAAGAAGGAGAGGGTTCTGCACCCAACAACGAGTTGATGGTGCAAACAATGAATGCCTCAGGGCACGCAACGCAGTACGAGTTAGTTCCTATTGGCGCGATGCACTGTTGGAATTCGGCCTGCAGCTACAGTGTCTATGCCAACCCCCCGACCCAGTCTCTAACCCTGCATGGAAATGTGATTTGCGCTCACGTCGGATTCGAAGTACGTCCGTGTGCACAAGGGGATCATCAGGCGGTGTACGGATGCGCGACAAACCCAAACGGCGTGCGTGCGCTTCGCTATGGTTTCTACAAGATCAACATTTACGTTGACAACGTATTGCGGCGATACTTCTACTATGATACGCGTGACTGCGGACTCGTGAATAGCAGTTGCGGTAACTGCAGTGGGAATGATGTTACAATCCGGTATAACGTCACGAACGACATTATTTGGTGGACCAATACCTTTAATGCCAATCCGCAGCCCGATCCAAGTTCCCCAGATTGGTCAATACTTGCTGACGGTCAAATCCTAACGTACGGAACAATCAAGAATTGCTCGCCGCGCTGCTTCCAGCCTTTCTGGGACAATGGGCTAGTACTGATAACGAAGATGGGAAACGAGTCCTTCCGAG
>CAYUFU010000185.1:0-2614 GCA_964444145.1 uncultured Chitinophagales bacterium | reverse complement strand
TTCTCCTTTGCAGAAATTTCTCAAAACAACTTTGCGGCTTTGCGACTTTGCGTGATGCTAAATCGGGTTTCAGGTGAGTTGGACGCGTTGACATTGTCACTGCACTTTCATATAATTTCCTACAAATCAAGCACTTACAGCATCCTCAAAACAGTATGTCCCAATCCACGAAATGGTTTCTTGCGATTTTCCTGACGCTTGTGGTCATCGGCGTTGGGTTTATGCTTCTGTTCTATTCTGTTGTTCGAACGACAGGTGAGAGCACGAGGGAGACTGTGACGTTAGGGCGCGGTGATAGACTTGCTGTGGTCGAACTCAAGGGGGCTATCACCTCGAGTGAGGATGTGGTTCGACAGTTAAAAAAATATCGCGAGGATAGCGGCATCAAGGGAATTGTTCTGCGGATTGATTCGCCCGGCGGGGCGGTTGTGCCGAGCCAGGAGATGTACGAGGAGGTGAAAAAGACGCGAGAGGTAAAACCGGTCATTGTTTCGATGGGATCGGTTGCGGCAAGCGGAGGCTACTATGTCGCGTGCGGGGCGTCGCGCCTGGTTGCGAATCGCGGAACGCTTACGGGAAGCATCGGGGTCATTAGCGAGTTTCTGCAGTTGCACGAGGCGCTCGCGAAGTTGGGGATTGACGTGAAGACTATCAAGGCGGGAAAGATGAAGGACGCGGGGTCGAGCACGAGGAGAATGGACCCCGATCACGAAAAGTATTTCCAACAGATCATGGATCAGGTGCACAAACAATTCATCACTGTTGTTGAAGGGGCGCGGGAGTTAGAGCACAGTGAGGCGCTCGCCATTGCGGACGGCAGAGTGTTCACGGGTGAGCAAGCGGTGGAACTCGGGTTGGTTGATACGCTCGGCACGTACGAAGAGGCGATACAGATCGCTGCTGCGATGTGCAACATCGAGGGTGAGCCATCAATCGTCAAAGAACGCGAGCGAAAGGGGTTTTTCAACCGGATGTTTGATGTGGACGAAACAATCGAGGCGATGAGGAAGGAGTTGTTGGAAAAGCCGATCTTGTCGTATCGGTTTGTGGAACCGTTCTGAAAGAGACAACTATCGAAGGAGATTACTCTTGACAAAAGCTGATATCGTTGACCGCATTGCTACAGGGACAGGTCTGACGAAGGTTGACACGGAAGCGGTGGTGGATGGCTTTATCCTGACGGTGATTGAAGCGATGAAAGAGGGACGGAATATTGAAATACGCGGATTCGGGAGTTTCAAAGTAAAGAAGCGGAAGGGACGCGTCGCGCGCAATCCGCGGACTGGTGAGCAGGTGATGGTCGGCGAGCATTGGGTCCCGCTCTTCAAGGTATCGAAGGAAGTGAAGCAAGCGGTGAACGAAAACCTTACGAAAGCACCGCCGCCATTGGCAACGGGAGGTTGACACGTGGGGTTGGTGTGTCATCACTGCGGCAAGGCGTTGAGTGCGGGAAGCAAGTTTTGTCCGCAATGTGGAACGAGGGCCGAGTTTTCGAGTGAGGGAACGTGTGCAGCCTGCGGTCATGTGAACAGGCATGAAGATGCGTTCTGCGAGTCATGCGGCGCGAAGCTCGCCGGACGAACGTTTGAGCTTTCGCCCCCATCATTGCAGCATAAACAACCTTCCCACAAAAAGCGCGCACAAACGATCTCGGCACCAGGCAAACTTCAGCCGTGGCACTACGCTGTTGGTGTGATTCTGGCTGGCGTTGCCGGCACGTTCATTTATCTCGAAACGCAACGGGCGCACCCTCCGGCAGCAACGCTGCAGCAGCCGATGCAGTTTCCCGCTGGTCAGAGTCCTACGACGCCGCCCAGTAAAGAGATTCTCAACGCTATCGAACGGCTGCAAAGAACCGTAAGAGAGCATCCAAACGATATCGGCTCGAAATTGCTTCTGGCAAACGCGCTGCACGACGCGGGAATGCGCGATGCGAAATATTTACCGCAAGCCATTGACGCGTACAAGGTGTTCCTGAAAGAAAAGCCTGATGACCCGAATGCACGAGTAGATTTGGGCATTTGTTATTTTGAGCTTGGCAGGTTGGATTCGGTGCGGTCGCGGGGTTTCTTCTCGCAAGCCATTGGCGAAATGGAAAGAGCCGTAAAGATGGATCCGAACCATCAACCGGGTACGTTCAATCTTGGAATCGTTCAGCTCTACTCGGGCAACCTTCGAGAGTCGAACAAGTGGTTTCAAAAGGCAGTCGCGCTCAATCCCGATTCGGAGTTGGGCAAGCGCGCCAAAGCAATTCTTGAGCAACACACACAGTCAATGTAATTTCATCATCATGTCCGAAGGGAACTCCCTTCGGGAGAAAGGAGGTCCGAATGCCCAGCGGCAAAAAGCGCAAGCGCCACAAAATGGCAACACACAAGCGGAAAAAACGCTTGCGGAAGCAGCGACATAAGAAGAAGAATCGGTAGCGACGGGCAGGACTGACAGCCGAAAACGTGAGCCGCATGCGCGCGAGTCCCGAGTTTTCGGGACTCCGCCAAGACTTGCCGGCGAACAGAATGTTTCGAAGGATTCCTGCAGCAAGGTTTTCCGTTTTGCTTTCATTCTTTACCTTGCGTCTTTTGGTAAGATTCACTATCGAGCTTCGAAAGCGAAC
>CAYUFU010000184.1:1509-2686 GCA_964444145.1 uncultured Chitinophagales bacterium | reverse complement strand
GGTGTGAACCCTGTCCCGAAGGGATGCCCTTGGCAAAAGGGTTCAATGATGTTTTTGCTGAGAGCCGTTGTGCTCGCCTTGCGTAACGTCAGTCCGTAAGTGAGAGACTCCCCCACACGAGAATTCTCTTCAAGGGGGAGTCCATCTGCAAATCACGAATTCCCCACATCAGGGCGGCACGCAAGCGTACTCGCGGCGTTCGGGGAGGAGATCGAGCAACACCGTGACGAGAAAGCCGATGAGCGTGTGGAGTGTACAGTCAACATAGTCGTGTGATTCTTTCGAGACATATCTGAGATGTCTCTTTCGTTTATTACGTCGGAGGAATTCATGAACAACAGAAAACTCATCAGTACGATAATCCTACTTGCTTCACTTGCTGCTGTTGCTCCAGGGCAACAGTCTGGCAGTGCGAAGTGGGAGAAGGCAACATTTGCCGGGGGATGTTTTTGGTGCATGGAGCCCCCCTTCGAATCGCTCGATGGAGTCATCTCGGTGACCTCTGGGTACAGCGGCGGGACAAAAAAGAACCCGACGTACGAGGAAGTTTCGGCGGGCAAGACTGGACACGCGGAAGCTGTGCAGATTGTCTTCGACGCAGCGCGCATCGGCTACGCGAAACTTTTGGAAGTCTTTTGGCGCAACATTGACCCGCTCGCCGCCGACAAGCAGTTTTGCGATTGGGGCTCGCAGTACCGCTCAGCGATTTTCTTTCACAACAAGACACAACAGCGGCTCGCAGAGGATTCGAAACGAAAACTCGAAGAACAGCCGCGCTTCAAAGGGAACATTGTCACCGAAATAGTTCCTCTGAGGGAGTTCTATCCTGCCGAGGAATATCATCAAGATTACTATAAGAAGAATCCCATTCGCTACAAGACCTATCGCATCGGGTGCGGGCGCGATCGCAGATTGAAGGAGTTGTGGGGAGAGAACGATCAGCATTCCAAATGATTGCTGCAAGCTCTGCCGGAAAAAAAACCATGGCACTGGTTAAACCAGTGCCGTCTGTTGTCGGAGCGGCGGGATTTGAACCCACGACCCTTTGCACCCCAACTAAATGAAACGCTTGGATGTGCCTGAATTCAATCTGTTTTTGAGGTTTTTATTGCGACAATACTAAAAATCTGTTGGCACTTGTTAGCAGTACCTTCTCCGAAAACGGAACGACCCTCGC
>CAYUFU010000184.1:0-1409 GCA_964444145.1 uncultured Chitinophagales bacterium | reverse complement strand
GATATCGTCGGTGTGAATGCACGTGCAACACTTCGGATGCAAAGATCGATACTACCGTCAAAGTCGTGGAAATGGTGCAGTCGGTCATGGGACACGTCGAGAATCCCCAAGTGTTTTGGAAACCATTGTCCAAGTCCTCACATTCGACCTCAAGGATTACGGTATCAAGTTCGAAGAGGAATTAGTCGTCTACCGATTTCCGAACATGCTCTTGACTCCTCCGGCTACTGCCTCAACGGGAACAACAGAGATGCGCTGCCCGAGTTGATACCGCATTGTTCCGGGATAGACAACGGCGAGTCGATCGAGTTTCAGTTCATCAATTGCGGCACGCATAGATGGAGTGAGTCTCGGCGCATCCATCCGCTTGCACTCAACGCCATACTTCCTGCCATCCTTCAGGAGCACAAGATCGATCTCCGCCCCATTGTGTGTTGCCCAAAAATATGCTTCATCAGGCTCCACCGACCGAATGACTTCATCCACGACGTATCCCTCCCACGAAGCACCATGTTTTGGGTGGTTCAACAACTCCTTCTCCGATCTAATCCCAAGAAGTTGGTGCAATAAGCCGCTATCTCGGACATAGAGTTTGGGAGACTTCACTTGTCGCTTCTTCAGGTTTGCAAACCATGGCTGCAACTGGCGCACCATGAGAAGATCGGTGAGCAAGTCCACATACCTTCGGGCGGATGATTCACTGATGGCGAGTGAGCGTGCGATATCGGACGCATTCCAAATCTGTCCATGACTGTGTGCGAGCATTGTCCAAAAGCGTAGCATCGTTGTTGCGGGAACGCGGATGCCTAACTGCAAAAGATCGCGCTCAAGAAACGTCTGAATGAAGTTCTTACGCCATGCAACACTGTCTTGCTCGGACCGCGCCAGGAAGGAAAGCGGAAATCCGCCCCGTATCAAGTGGCGAGTCATAGAGGAGACGCCTACTTCCTCAAGGCTGAAACCGCTCATAGCAATTACCTCAATCCGTCCAGCAAGAGTCTCAGATGATTGCCGAAGTAGGTCAGGCGAGGCGCTGCCGAGAACAAGGAACCGTGCTGGAAGTGGAACACGGTCGGTAAGAACTCTAAGTACCGGAAACAAATCGCTACGCCTCTGAATCTCATCTATGACGACAACTCCTCGGAGATCGCGCAATGCGGTCATCGGTTCATCAAGTCGTGTGAGACTCGCAGGATCCTCCAGGTCAAAGTAATTCAGCGATGCAGAGTCTGCAAATTGACGGGCAAGCGTCGTCTTGCCACACTGCCGAGGACCAATCAGCGCAACAACGCGGCTTCTGCGTAGTGCGGATTTGAGTTTCTTGAATAGTGCGGGACGTTGAATCATGGAGTAATATAACCATGAAAATCCTTCACCACAAGACGAAATTTCATGGTATATAGTTGGTC
>CAYUFU010000183.1:0-2715 GCA_964444145.1 uncultured Chitinophagales bacterium | reverse complement strand
CGATAAGCTCAACGACACAGATCTTCGTCATGATCCGTCACCTTTCAATTGGTAGAGATAGTTGTCGAACACAATGCGAATGTTGACGAGCGTTCCTTTTATGGAGCTTTTGAGAGTGCAGATGGTCGGTTGATTATTGGCGTGTTGCCCATAATAGCCGTTTCCTGATACAATCTGGAACACGCCTTGGTTAACGCTAAGAAATTGCCTCAAGAGATGCAAGCCCAAGCCCGATGGTTCACCGCGTGGCCTCGTTGAATTTCCTTTTTGCACTGCCCAATCAATGCACTCAGCATCTTTCATGGCAGGGGAGAACGGATTGAACTCCCTCACCAATTTAGGAATTCCATTTCCGACATCATAGAACGCTAACTCAAAATACCCTTTCGCAGGGTATGCCTGACCGCAACTTGAAACTCCATGTTCCCCCTCTCCGTGCACCAAGCCGTTGTGTACGATCTCCCAGAGGTTCTCGACGATGTTCTTATGAAGTTGTCTGTCCATCTTCGGGAGAAATCCGATAACGCTGTGCTCGACCCACTGGACGAGTTCCTCTTCTATGGTTATCGGCTTCCCTACAAATTTTTTCAGACGAATGATGTTCTGTTCGGGAAATGGGGCTGCAAACTGTGCTTGAGAGCCGATGAATCGAAATCCACACTGACTCAAATATCTGTTTGCGGTCGGATACGTCGAAAGAAGCTGCAAGTTTCTTTGCTTTGAAATCTGTAACATCGTTTGGTCGAGAATTGCAACGCAGAATGGTCGCAGGAAGTTGACTTTGACTTGCACGATGTCGGATCGGCTCTTCGAAATCCTCCGAATGAGCTTGCCAAAGTCTCCGAAGGACTCAGGGTTGATGGAGTAGTTTAGCAAGAATACCCGTCCATTCCGTACGGAATCGAAAATTCTTATTATTGGCTACCCAATATGGCGACGTTTGAAATCAGCAAGTAGCAAAACCACCTCTCCTCTTCTCGGCGCGCACATGTCCATCGCCGGCGGTGTGCACACGGCATTCGAGCGCGGCGCGTCCATCGGCTGCACGACGATGCAGGTCTTCGTCAAGAACAACAACCAGTGGTTCGGCAAGCCGCTAACGGAAAGCGACGTTGAAAACTACAAAACGGCTGAGGCGAAAACAACCAGCATGGGGGCGCGGATTGCGCCCGTTGTCGCGCATGCCGCATACCTCATCAATCTCTGTGCGACGAATGCGAGCACGCTGAAGCTCTCGCGCACCGCGTTCCTTGATGAGTTGAAGCGCTGTGAGGCGTTCGGCATCAAGGCGCTCATCTTTCATCCGGGCGCTCACATGGGCGCGGGCGAAGAGGAGGGCATCAAGCGCATTGCCGAGTCGCTCAACATCATACACGAGAAGACGAAAGATTTCACAACGTTGACCACGCTGGAGGGAACGGCGGGACAAGGGAGCGCGATCGGCTACCGGTTCGAACACCTGTACGGCATCATAGACTTGGTCGAAGAGCAGAATCGCATGGCGGTCTGTCTCGATACATGCCATCTCTTTGCGGCGGGCTACGATGTTTCCACCGAAAAGGGATGGAACGAAACACTCAAACAGTTCGATGAGATCGTCGGACTCGAACGTCTCGTTGCCGTTCACACGAACGATTCGAAGAAGCCGCTCGGCTCTCATGTTGATCGTCATGAACATATCGGCAAGGGATTGATTGGCTTGACGGGGTTTCGGATGTTGATGAATGATGAGCGGCTTGTTCATGTTCCGAAGATTCTGGAAACGCCGAAGGGCGATGATATGCGCGAGGATGTTGAGAATATGAAGGTCTTGAGGTCGCTGATTGCGTAGACAAGCATCTATTCAATCTTCGCTTCTGAAATGAGTCTCTGCCAAAGGTCCTGAACGCCGAGCTTCTCAACCCAAGCGCTCAGGTACGACGTGCTGAGATTGTAGAATTGGACTTCGTAGACGCCCCGCGCGTCTGCGAGGTGCTTTTCGCTTCCGCCGCTCTGTTTCGCCCAGTCTAATTTCGAGAGAATGGTGTCTTCGGGCGCAGTAACCCACATGCTCATTCCAAACACATCTTCCTTTTGCCGTCGCGAAAAACGCGATGCATCGAACTCTGTGTTCCGCAGAATCCAAAAGTCAACTTTGTTCCCCGACGATGGATGCAGCAGGTTGAATGAACTGCGAGACCGAATTGCGTCGAGAATCATTTGTCTGTCGAGGTAGAACTCGGGAAAGAGAAACATCGAGGTCAGTTTTTCTACTGCGCTAGGCTGAATCGAAACCACAATATCAACGTCGTGAGATGAGCGCGGTTCGCCTTGCAAGCTGGACACCACAGAACCAGTCAACATGTATTCAATGCCGCATTCTTCGAGGACTCGAACAACGAGCACTAATAGTTCCTGTTGTAACATCGCGCTAACCGTGTGAGGAACAGCGAGTGTATTTCTTCTTCCGAAAGTTGAGGGTGAGAGTTACGCAAGCCTTGTTTCATGAGCGCTCTACTGAACTCAGTCAACTCAAACGCTTTGCGCAAACGCTGCTCGGGCGACATTGCGCGTAATGCCTTGACATATATCGCTCGATTGTACTGCGGTTTTGGATTCATGACAAGACCAAGATACAAATTCCCGAGAAAAGAACGACGCCACTTTGGTCAATCGCGAACGCCTGAAATCCGACATAGAAATCTCACGCAAAGACGCGAAGCCGCAAAGAAGTGG
>CAYUFU010000182.1:0-2752 GCA_964444145.1 uncultured Chitinophagales bacterium | reverse complement strand
CACTTCTTTGCGGCTTCGCGTCTTTGCGTGAGATTTCTATGTCGGATTTCAGGATAGATGAAGGGGCTCCCCCAATAGCGCAACAGCTTCTTGAAAGTCCCACACCAAACGGCGTCGCTAAGCCATCGGCCGACTCGGTTTGAGAAATACAGAAGGCTCGGCTTTGTCGAAACCGAGCCTTTGCAACGCACGGTGCACACATACAGTGAGAAAGAATCACTCGGTGATTCCCTGCAGAGGTTTCGAAAACTAATTTCTCATTGCCTCGGCTATTTGTATCGCCTTGCTTTCCCTTGCGTCGCGCTGCGCAGCGCTATAGACGATCTCACAGCGAATTCCCTTCAAGCCTGTGATGCCTTGCAAATCTTCGAGCTCCAGCCACTCGATGTTCGAGCCGATGTAGTTGATGGATTGAAGATACTCGAGATAGTGAACGTACTCTTTCGCCTCCTTGTCTTGCGAGTACACGATGGCGAGTTTGCCGGGCTGTGTCAGACGTTCAGCCGTCCCTTTGATGACTGCTTTGTCAATTCGCTTCTTCACGATTTCGTAGCGGACGTTGTACGCGCCGTCCACGTCGAATTTCTTTTCGTCCATGCGGAAGCGAATGCTGAGCGGATTTCCTTGCACGAGAACCAGCGAGCATATTTCCAGCTTGGTTTGCAGTTGCGGCTTCAGCTGCTGGACGAGATTCTCCACCTCGCACATCATCAGCAATTGCCACAAGCGGAGATTCTGCAAATGCAGCATGTTGAACGGCTTGTTGTTCACAAGCGACTCGCCGATGTAGATATTGTGCTCGACGCCGTCTGTTTTGTATTTCTCGAAATAGTGCGGGAACATCACCTGCGCGGCTCGCTGCGCCTTCTCGATATGCTCGGAGATCTTTTCGTTGATGAGCTTCACGCTTTGCTCGTATTGCTTGCGGCGCTTGTATACCATGCCGAGCGATTCATCGAGCTGCCCGTGATATGCGCGCAGGGGTTCGTGCATGTCGGCGCCCTGCGTTTGCAGAAAGTTGAAGACGGGATAAATCTCGCTGCGCAAAAACTCCAGCACAACAGTTTCGTCGCCGGCCGAGATTCCCTCATGCAGCTTACGCGTGTATTGCCCGATGCGGAATTGCAGCTCACGATAAATTGGGAGCGTGTATCTTTCGACTGCGCATTCTAACACAGTGTTGGCGAGCGTTAATTGTTCGATGAGATCCGCTTGAATCGAGAGGTTGCGCTCCGTTGAAGAACCTTGAATGTCCTGCTGCCCGTAAAGGGGATACACTTGTGAAAAGACGATATCCTCCATGGTGCTTTGCTGGAAGAAGCGTTGCGACTCGACAAATTTTTCCGCCGCTTCGAAGAATCGCCACGAGACGCTTGGATGAATTGCCGTACAATTTTGCTGGATGACCGCTTCGAGCTGGGTTTCGAATTCATCCTTCGAGCGTTTGAGTGCCGTCGTGAACAGCGAAACCACTTCGTCCAACCGATTGACGACGAGCGGATTGAGCGCACGCGGTGCATCCGACCCTAATTCCAGAATGCCAACTAACTCGTCGTTGTACATCAGCGGCACCGCGGCATAGCTCTTTAGGTTGTGCTTTATGAGCTTCTGCAGAAGCGGATTCGTTGTGGCCGCATCATGAGGTACTTCCTGCGCAACGTAGGGCAAACGCTTTCCGATCACGCACCGGTGCGAGAACTCGCAGAACGCCTCATCAGCTCTTGTTCGTTTCTTATCCGAGAGTATGATGCTGTTCCATACACCGTAGCCGAGCGAGGTCAGCATCTGGCGTTCGCTGTTGTACGCGGCGAATCCTAACTTGAGGTTTGGAATGTCCAACATCGCGCAGAGGTTGACGCGGATCCGTTCGACGATGTCGGGCATGAGCAGCGCGTCTCTTTTCAGCAGATCGAGTTTAAGATCGGAAACTGCCTCCTCTTTCGTCACATCGAAGAGCTGCGCTATTGCAAACCCTTCTACCAAAAAACTTCCAGGCGGAATTTTCTTTTTCCATAACGTAATGTCGCCAAAGTTATCAACCATTTCGCGAATGTCTTGCTCGGTGATTCCAGCGAAATGCTCGGCCACGCGCAATTCGCAGAAGTCCGCATTGAGCAACGCGCGATAGCGTTTCACAAGCCCCGACTTCTTGTTGGGAATCTCGAGATACACATGACGAGCGTAATTGATGTTGGCTTTGTACATCGAGTTGAGAATGAACACGCAGCCGTGTATGTAGCGGAAGTGACGATCATATGCTCGCGGTTGAAGGTCGCCCTCGGCAGCCTCTAAGATATTGTCAAAGCGCTTTGTCGCATTGAACAGAAACGGCTGGTAGAGCATGTATACCGCTTTGATTTCGTTCGTGGAGGTGAGAGGAGGAAACAACGGAGACAGCAGGAGCTTGACCTCGTCGACGTGAGCTTCAAGCCACATCGCGTCATCGAACGGCTCGCGCAGCTTCGGAACGCGATTGACTTTCGCCAAAACTTCTCGCGCGTGTGCTGCAATGGGAGTGTCGCCGCCTGCGGCAAGGTCTTCCCAGTACGCAAAGATCTTCTTGAAGCTGAACTGGAGCTGGAACGGAAGCAGTTCGTCAACAGAATCGTCGAGGAAGTAGCGGCGAACGTATGGCATGGATCGGTCTCCTGCTTATTGAAAAGAGCGGCTGGTGGTTCTTTACTGGCTTTCCGGAGCCGTGAAACATTGTGTACATGAATTTACTGTTTTTGGAACAACAAGCAAGGATGCG
>CAYUFU010000181.1:0-2842 GCA_964444145.1 uncultured Chitinophagales bacterium | reverse complement strand
TCCGACGGGTCGCGTTGATGCAGTGCTCTCAATGTATCGAAAGCTCCGGTTGCCAATTTGTAGGCTGATTCGGAGGCAGAGCCTTCGTAGTTCCATCTGTCACGTAACTTGATCCAACGGACAAGATTCCTTCCCCCGATTGTGTCGATACGATTGATTATTCCTGTGTTGTACTTGTTGTCCGGCAGGCCATCCGTTCGAGTTCTCGCTGGTTGAATTGTCATGTTCCCGTAGCTTACCTCCGTCCAATACTCACGAATGCTGCCGTACAATTGAAGGTCGTACGGATATGGATCGCCTGGAAATCTTTCGTAACCTTGATGACTCGCCGAATCCGGGTGCCGGTTGCCGACCCATTCGTTTACGGAAAAGAAGTGCTCCCAGTAGTCTTCGTACGAATATTTCCTGACCTTCCATATGAAAAGACTCGGGTTATTTGGATTCTTGACCCATCCAAAACTCCCCACGGCATTCAGATTCAATCCATGCAATTGACTTGTATCGGCAGGTGGCTGACCGTTCAAACGGCCGTCCGCAAAGTCAACGAACACTGCAACAAGAGGTTGAGTAACGTTTACCATTGGGGAAATATGATTTCCATTTCTGACGGTTCCACAATCTGTGAACGGGTCCTGCCCTCGAAGGGGCAAAGCAAATACCTGAAAGAAAACAAAGAGAAGCGTTACACGTTTCATATTGCCTCCTGTAATATGTGAGTGACTGTGAGTATAGGCGATATGGTTCAACGCAAGAAAACCATTCGCCTTGTTTGATTATGAGCGGCTGAGACGAGTTGATAGAAATACACGCCGGAAGAAAACGCTGATGCATCGAAAATAACTTGATATGTACCTGACTCCTGTACTTGCAGAGGAACCAATTCAGTTACCACGCGACCGAGAAGGTCAACAACACGCAGGCTCAATCTCATGCGCGTTGGAATGTCATACTCGATTATTGTCTTCGGGTTGAAAGGATTTGGATAATTTTGATGCAACGTAAAGGTTTGCGGAACATTCGATTGTTCTTTCACGGGTACGACTCCCGGACGACCGTAACGACCAGTGTGTTGAGCGCTTAGTCCCCGATTGGGCGTCCAGAACGTAGTAATGATTCCCCCTCTGTTATCTCCCCAATATTTTTTGAAATTAGCTGAAGGCCCTGTCTGAAATGCGGTCGGACCCCACAACCAGATCCCCGACGAATCAGACCGTTGCGCGAATCCTCCTTCATTTGCAGAGACGATCCCGCCATCGCCCGAACGAAATGCATACCCGCCAACAATTCGAACACCTCTAAACCATCTCTTCTCTACACGCCCAGTACTATTGATGTGGTACATGGAGTCACCACAAAACAGGTGGAAAAATACACCACCCTTGTCGTCTGATATTAGCGCGACATTGCGCAGGACACCTATGCACGTCGTATCCGGTTGATCTACGATAGCTGTCCACAATTCTTGCCCATCAGTTGAAAGCTTCCTGACTGCGAAGACCTTTGGGGGAAAATTGGACGATGCACCCAAACTGAACAATATGCTGTCCCGCCAGCTTATGAAAGTGTAGGGTCCATTCAACGTCGTATCACGAGTTCCCCCAATATCAACAACGACTCGAACATGCCTATCAGGATTGTATCGGTAATAACCAAGGTAAACCTTCCTTCCTGCACGCACAATTGCGTTCGCAGCATCGTAGAAAAGCGTATACCGAACTGATGACGAGTCAATGAGCCTCTCCCAGAGTCTTTGTCCGTTTGCATCGAAGCGTGCGAGGTGGAGTTCGTCTCGGTTCGGCGCGTTGGGATAATCAAAGCCCTGGGCAATCCAAAAGATAATTGTTCCGCCTTGTCCATCTGCTACCGCTCCTCCTCCTTGCAACCCTTTCTGCGGTGGAGAAACCAGAATCCCACCTTGAGGCCAGCGAATGACTCCATTACTATCAGCCTTCTGGATGTAGAGCGCGCTGTTGGCGTATTGTCCCGTTGACGGATTGAAGTATGCGCCTCGATGATCAGCCCAAAGCATTATTACACCTTTGGCGCCGTCGCTATGCACTGCTGCACCACCTCCGTAATCAGAGGCAGGATTATCATGGGCAACAACGATACTTGGGTTCCAAACGCGATACCCGCGTTCATCAAACCGCTGGAGATAGATCGTATTGTCCAATCCGTGGCAAAAGATAGAACTGCCATCGTCGAACGTTTGCACGTTCGCGACAAAGCCGTAGTTGATAACAAGTGCGCTGTCGGTGTTGGTCGAGGTAGGCCACTGGGCGTAGTGGTAGGCAGGAAATAAGAAAAGAGTCAGAAGTGTAGCAGCGCGATGCAACATGGATCCTTTCCTCCGTCATCGTGAGCAAAAGAGGAAAAACACTAACGAGAGAGTCCTAGGACAACGTCGTTTGATTTTCTGCGAGTAAGGTAGGGCGAACTTGAATCAAAGTCAAGAAAGTTTTTTTAGCATGAGGAACTTGTCAAGAGTCATGTCAAGCAATTTGCAAATCACTCCCGCACCCTCTCCAACGCCTTCCTCGCCGCCGCCTGTCGGCTTCTTTTTTGTTTTTCCCTTTGCCAACACCGTGCTTCTTTCCCATTTCCGCAGCCTCGGCGAAAATCGAAACGATCCGCTGCACGTCTTCGGGCATCGTTGTTTCGTCTAACGAGATGCCGATCGTGTGCTCATCAACGTAACGGAAGTTGACGCGTTGCGCTTCCGCTTTGACACGAATGCGCTCTGCCGATCCGACTTTGACGCGCAGCGTGTCGAAATACACGGCATTCGACCGAATCGCAGACCAAGAATTTGTTCGCGTTCGGTTTACTCCTCGCGACGATG
>CAYUFU010000180.1:0-2859 GCA_964444145.1 uncultured Chitinophagales bacterium | reverse complement strand
CGAAGCACATGAGGAGTTTGCACGAGCCGAGCGAAGCGGAGATTCGCGCGTGGGCTGCGGGACGTGGCGTACGGATATTAGAGATCGACCCGACTACGATTGACACGAGCCGGTTCTCAGGAATGTACAGGTATTTTTCTACCGTGCCCCTTTCGAATGATGTCGCCTTTCCACTCGTGGTGGGAGATATTGACAGAAACCGCAAAGCAGATGTTTACGGCGCTTACCTCGATAGCATAGGATTTAGGACCAGAGTTTACGAAGTAGATTCGATAGGAGTTGTTACATTTGGTCACGAGTTTATTCCTCGGATGGGTCACGCTATTCAACTCACCGATCTCAATAGGGATTGTCTTTGGGAGGTAAACTATCAGTTGGGTGACACAGCGTTCAACCTCACCCAACTCCGTTCCGATGCGCTTCCAACCCAGCGGCAGTTCTATTTTTTGAAATATGAATATAACGGGACCGCATTAAAGACGCGCGAGTTTATCGGCGATCTGGACGGTGATTCACTCACAGATTTTCTTTATAGAGGATCGGTGTTAGATAGCGTTCGCGGGTTCGTCATGAGGACAAACGTTGCAGAGTTTGATCGCGGGAGGAACAACTTTCGCAGAGTCTGGTCTTCACACCTCTTCAACAGCAGCGATTCGTATCTCAGCAACTATCAAGTGGACGATTTCGATGCAGATGGGAGAAAAGATATTCTGTCGTCCGAGCTCGGCGGGCGTGTAGTCGTTGCTGAAAACGATGGCGATAATTCGTACAGTGTTGTATGGAGAGATAGCGCGGCGTTTTTCCATTCTTACTATCTTGGGTCGGGCGACATAGACAGAGACGGGCTGCCGGAGTTTTTTGTTGCCGCGAGGCACGACGGCACTTGGATAAATGTTTATGAAGCCGATGGGAACAATAGCTATTCACTGCGGCTGCTCATTCATTTGTTGTCCGGAGGTCTGTTTGACGAATCTCAATACCTTACGCTTGACACAAATGGGGATGGTAAGCTTGAACTTGTCGTGTGCTCCGGTCGGGATGTTTATATGTTCAATTCTCGCGGCGATAACGACTATTTCGTATCGTATCTCATGCGGGCGAATTCCCGCGAAGCGATCCAGTTCTATGATTTCAATCGGGACGGGAGGCTGGATTTCATTCTCAGCAAAGCCGCGTATGTCAATCCGCCTGGATACATTCGATACTATGCCGATATTTATACGGCGACAGGTATAACCGTCGCAGTGTCAACGAACGAAATCAAGCCGCCAGGTCAAGTCAGACTTTTTCAGAATTTTCCCAACCCATATAATCCTTCAACGACAATCGAGTTTTTTCTTCCGTCTGCCGCAGACGTTCGACTGGCGATCTACGACGCGCTGGGAAAAGAGATTGAGGTTCTCGTTGCTCAAAGAATGGAGCCGGGATTCCATTCAGCCTTATGGCGCGCGAAAGGCATAAGCAGTGGCGTTTACTTCTACCGCTTAGAAGCAGGAAAGTTCGTCGTCACCAAGAAAATGGTCGTTGTTCAATAGCTGAAAGGAGACTGAACGGGGGCGCCAATAGAAAATAATAACCGCAATTCACTTTTACCAATTCCTATTCAATTCACACCGGAGGTTATTATGCTATGCCGTCGTTTGTTTATCCAACATTTTTTTCTCCCCATTGTTCTTGTAACAAGTTCCCCTGCCCAGCCTGGTTCATGGGAACTCATTCGAGCCCTGCCAGTCGGCAATTCCTATGAGGTTGGCGGTGTGGTTGCAGATGGTTATGGTCAACACGTGGTTGCCACGTACTCAGGGACGAACCCGGCCACCAATAGCTACTTCTTGTTTGGTAATTCTGGTGATCTCATCTGGAGTCAAACTCTTTCGCTTGGTGGGAACTGGAACTCCGACCATGCCTCCATTTGCAGCTATGGAGGCGTTCTCTCTGTAGTGATTGCAGCGCACCTCGACGCTAATTCTAACCGCATATACCTGTTCCAAAGCACGGATGCCGGAGCAACTTGGCCCGCTGCTCAGCAAACGCTTTTCGAAATCGGTGTTACTCCAGATTTCATCGATGCATTCGCGGATCCGAACGGCGTTCATGTTACATGGGCAAGTCAAACAGAGGTCTTTTATCGTCGTCGCCTTGCAAATCAAACTGCCTGGACTGACATCACAAATGTCTCAACCCTTCCGAATGGCAGCCAGGGCAAAGATCCAAAAGTAATTTCAACAGGGGACAAGGTGGTTGTTTCCTACGTTGGCGTACCGTCTTCGCAAATCGTTACAAGGGACGGACTGATTGAGCCGACTCCAACCGGGGTTGACTGGGAGACAACGGCTCGAGCAACACGGCAAGAAAGCAATTTCTTCCCTTCGGCTCAAAGCATCGCGCAGCAGGGGAATGATTTCCATTTGATAATTGCGACGGAGGATAGACCTGGCAACCGCTCGTCACTGTCGACCTCAATTCGTTTTGGTAACGGAAGTTGGTCGTCACCTCAACAGTTTGCGACGTATGGTGAGGACGAAAATCAGAACTACCGGAGGAAAGTCGTGTCATACGACAATATCTTATTTGCTTGCTTCACCCATACACCGCCGCTCTCCGCACGAGCAATCGGGTTTAGGTACAATGACGGCAGTGGCTGGTCAACACCAGAGAACTTTGATGGAGGGACAGATCCTCGGCGTTCGACGTTGTCTGCATCCAAGATGGGAACGTACCTCTTTTGGGCTCACGGACAGTCAGTTAATCATTGGATGGTGAGACAGGTGAGGGCACTCACTGGTTCACTGAACGAGAACATGTTCTGGACCGGCAACAACTGGCTCACCGGCACAGTCACCATCCAGTCCGGCAAAA
>CAYUFU010000179.1:0-2942 GCA_964444145.1 uncultured Chitinophagales bacterium | reverse complement strand
GGCGTAATTAACCATTCTTCACCAAACCCGCGTTGCTTCTCTCCGCCCCCTTTCGTATTTTGATGTCCCACAAATTCAGAAATCCACGAAGGTACTCAGATGTTTGCAGTTGTTGATATAGCTGGAAGCCAGTTCAAAGTCGCGGCGAATGACAAGTTACACGTGCCGTTGTTGAAGCAAGAAAAGGGCGCGAGCGTCACGTTCGACAAGGTGCTGATGTTCGGCGATGAGAAGAATGTGAAGGTTGGCAATCCGACGGTGAAGGGCGCGAGCGTTTCGGCGACGGTGCTCGAGCACGTGAAAGCGGACAAGGTGATCGTGTTCAAAAAGAGACGGCGCAAGGGCTATCGCGTGAAGAAGGGCCACCGCCAGGACTACACGAGAATTGAAATCACGAATGTTGTAAATTAGCAGAGCAGAGCGATTCGGAGAATCGCTCTACACAAGAAGGAGTTTTCACATGGCACACAAAAAAGGCGTCGGCAGTTCGCGCAACGGACGCGACAGTAACGCGCAACGGTTAGGCGTGAAGCGTTTCGGCGGCGAGATGGTTTCCGCAGGAAGCATTTTGGTACGGCAGCGCGGCACGCCATTTCGCCCGGGTGCCAATGTCGGCATTGGCGGCGACGATACGTTATTCGCGCTTGTCAACGGTAAGGTACAATTCAAAAAGTTCGGCAAGGGCAACAGCGTCGTTAGCGTGGTGCCCAACGCCGCGTAAGGTGTCTCAGCAAAGCCTGCCTCAACTTCGCGGCGGGCTTTTTTGCTTTGGCGTTCTTTTCCCCACTGTTCTTTGTAATCCCCAATGAAACACGGACGAACACCCAACGTGAGGAGTTGAACCACAGAGGGTCGGAGTACAAGAGAACACATTGCCATTCGCTCAACAACTCTTCTTGGCGCTTCTCCGTTGACTCTGGGTGTCTCTGTGATTCATGTTCTTCGGGGTTTTCAACCACCCCAAACTGATGTCCCAAAAAATATCGTAGGAGAATTTCATCATGAAAATTACAGTCATCGGCGCAGGTAACGTTGGCGCGACATGCGCGCAACGGATTGCCGACAAGGAATTAGCAAATGAAGTTGTGTTGGTGGATGTGATCGAAGGCGTGCCGCAAGGCAAAGGACTCGATATGTACGAGGCGGCGCCGGTTGAGATGACCGATACGCGCGTCATCGGGACGAACGGCTACGACGAAACGGCGAACTCGGATATTGTCATCATTACGGCGGGCATCGCGCGCAAGCCGGGCATGAGCCGCGACGATTTGATGAATACGAACAGCGCGATCGTCAAGAGCTGCACGGAGCAAGCGGTCGCGAAATCGCCGAAGGCAATCATCATTGTCGTCTCGAATCCGCTCGACGTGATGACGTACGTCGCGTGGAAAGTGAGCGGCTTCGAGAAGCATCGCGTCATGGGCATGGCGGGCGTGTTGGACTCGGCGCGCTTCCGCACATTTATCGCGATGGAATTGAACGTGTCGGTCGAGGATGTGAGCGCGTTCGTGCTCGGCGGCCACGGCGATTCGATGGTACCGCTGCCGCGCTACTCGACCGTCGCTGGAATTCCCATCACCGAGCTACTGAGCCAGGCAACCATCGAGCGACTTGTGAAGCGCGCGCGCGATGGCGGTATCGAGATCGTGAACTTCTTGAAGACAGGCAGTGCGTACTACGCGCCGTCGGCTTCCGCGGTGCTGATGGCGGAAGCGATCGTGAAAGACAAGAAACGCATTCTCCCCTGCGCGGTGCATTTGCAGGGTGAATACGGAATCTCTGACAACTTCGTCGGCGTTCCCGTGAAATTGGGCAAGCGCGGCGTGGAAGAAATCATTCAAATCAAGCTCACTGCCGACGAGCAAGCCGCGCTCAACAAGTCCGCTGCCGATGTGAAGTCGCAAATAGACAAGCTGAAGTTGTAGAGAATGAAGTTGTCCGACAACGCGAGAGCAGTGCGGTCCCTTCGCGGAGGGGCGTGTGTTGCTCTCGTTCTTTTTCTCTCGCTGGGCGTCATATCCTGCCGACGCGAGATTCCCGTCACTCCGCCGCAGCAAAACACTCCGCCCCCGCTGCGTTTCTCGCCTGGCGATTATTTCGTGTACGATAATTGGCTGCTCAACTTCGGCAGCCGCATTCCGAATTCACGATTCAAGAGCTCGTGGACGGTTCTTGACACTGGACGAACGCTGCACGGAAGGACTCGCGTCGCCATCGTTCTTGACAGCACGTTTACGACCGACGGACAATTTGCGCGACGCGATTCCGTTCTCTTGTCGTTCGATAGCGCGGGCGACGTGTATCAATTCGGATTTCTCAGTGGGTTGATTGCTGCGCGTGAGACGTTGACCATCGCGCCGCAGTGGGATCGCATCGCCGCGTTTTCCGCGGCTGCGGGAACATCATGGACATTGGCGCGCCTCGATTCAACGAACGGCGTACCGACTCCGCAAACGGTGTTTGGAGAAATTCAAACTGCGCGTGAATACGTCGGCTTTTCCGTCAATGGCGTGCAACAGGTCGTTCTCGCGTATCGCGTGACCATCACGAAGCCCGATCTCGACTACACCTTCTGGCTGACAGACGCGCCCGCCGCTTTTGCGAGAGTGTTGGATGACTCCGATGTGCTGCGCAATGCGACGTTGCGCGAGTTGGTGAGCGCGCAGGTGAGATAGGACCGTAACAGAAAACGGGGAGGCGATGAGCCTCCCCGTTTATTTCATGGGGTTACTACTTCGCGAGTAAGAGCTTATTGACTTTCGACAATCTTAGATTACCATTTGCATCCGTCGCTGTGAACCGCGCAAAATAAACACCAGACGAGAGTCCATCGCCGCTCCAGACCGCCGAGTGATACCCCGCCTCCTTCGTTCCATTTTCCAACTCCGCGACTTTTCTTCCGAGCACGTCATAGACAACCAGCGAGACGTTGCTGTTCTCCG
>CAYUFU010000178.1:0-2954 GCA_964444145.1 uncultured Chitinophagales bacterium | reverse complement strand
AATTTCAACCAAAGAATTCACTCCCGACAGAGTCGGGATGAAGCGTTCCGATGGTCCGTTCAGAGATTATTTCTGATTGCCTCTTGTTTCGTTTCGTTCTTTGCGCCTTCGCGTCTCTGCGCCAGATTTCTATGTCGGAATTCTGGAGTATCCGTCCATGGAGACGCTCTCAGACGGGCTGGAGATAGTTGCAGAACAGGTGATTGCGTCGGGTATGAGACCTCTGCAGCGGAAGAAGAGTCGAAATTTGCGCCAATAGGTTATCGAAGCAACGCGAGTGTCCTGACCTGTACAAATTCTCCTGCGCGCAACCGATACAGATACACGCCGCTCGCCAACCCCTTTCCATCGAACTCCACTGACTTGAACCCCGCACCTTGCTCCTCATCCACCAACGTGGCCACTTCTCTTCCTAACAGATCGAACACCTTCAAACTCACGTGCGAAGTTTTTGGAATCGCGTATTCGATGCGCGTGATTGGGTTGAAGGGGTTGGGGTAGTTTTGCTTCAACAACAACGTCAGAGGCGGTTCCCCCTCCCCAACGCTCGTAACCCCCACCCTTACTTCGATTGGACTTGTGTGACTCACGGTTCCGTCAAGGTCAATCATGCGCATGCGATAATACCAGATGCCGTGGTGCGGGACCACATCATTGCAAATGCACTCTCGTAGCGGACCCCGATTGCAGTGCGCTGAGAAGAAGCACGGACGGCTGGCGAAATTCGTCTCCGTACTGGACCGCCGTTCCAAAGATGCGCCGTAGTGATTCGTCGTCGAAGGTGGACACCAATGAAGCTCGACCGTATCACCTTGCACGGTCGCATAGAAGCATTCCCCTTGCGCTCTCCCAACATCAGGGACGAAAAACAATAGTGAGATAGCTGCCAATAGAGTTGCTCGTTTCATCGTTTTCTCCTTCTGTTACTCGGAAAGTATGAGCTTTTGGGTTCCGATGAAGTCGCCCGCCCAAGTGGAAGGTTGTCGCAGAGGTTTCTCAGCGCGGGGAGTGAGATTCGAGGAGAGGAAAAGAACAGACGCAACATCGGAGTGTTTCATGGCCTGCCTCCTGAAAGATGCGGAAGAGAATTGCTCAGTTCAATCTTACTAAACACTGGAGCAAAAGTCAAGAGAACAGCAAGCAAGAAAAAGCCCGATTTCATTGGATGCTATCGGGCTTCACATCTCGAGCAGAGGAACTCCCCCCCCGCTCTTGCCAACTATAGACTACTGGGTTCCGCTAATCCTGATATTACCGCCCGATGTGCGAGCGCGAATCGGATTTCCGCCGCCGTTGATCGTTCCGCGAGTTAGTGCGCCTCTACAGTCTGCGTCATGGTTGGCGGCTGCTCTCTTGACGATGGAGAATGTCTGGAGCGCGGCGAAGACGCCGGTCACCACGACGTACACTGTCAACAGCCCCAAACATAGATTTTTTCTTTGAGTCGGTATTTTGTACTTTTGAACGACATTGTTTCTATCACAGCACGCCTTCATGCGCATCTCGCTCTTCCTGATGGTTCTAGCGACAAGTTTCATAGCCTGCACGCCACCGGAGAAAAAATCCGATCCTCAAACACCGCGTTCGATGCCGAAGCCTGCGGCAGTGCCGAAATTCTCCGGCACAAATGCGTTTGAGTATCTGAAGAAACAAGTCGCCTTCGGTCCGCGCAACCCGAACTCAAAGGGCCACCAGGCATGTCTCGAGTATCTCGAGCGAACGCTTCGGCAATTTGCCGACGAAGTAACGCTGCAACCGTTCACAGCGCAAGGCTACGACGAGGCGCTCGCGCTCACGAACATCATCGCGAAATTCAAGCCATCGGCAACGGCGCGCATTCTCCTTTGCGCGCACTGGGACACGCGCCCGCGCGCCGACCAAGACACGAACATCGCACGCCGCATTCAACCCATTCTCGGCGCGAATGACGGGGCAAGCGGCGTCGCAGTGCTGATCGAGCTTGCCGCGCTTCTAAAGAAACAGCCCCCCGAAACTGGAGTAGACATCGTCCTGTTCGACGGCGAAGACTACGGCTACGAAGGCGACCTTTCAAAATATCTTCTCGGCTCACGCCACTTCGCCCAACAGAAGGACGCAAACTACAGCCCGCGTTTCGGCATACTGCTCGATATGGTCGGCGACAAGTTTCTTGAGATTCCCAAAGAGCAGCACTCGATGGAGTATGCGCCCGACATTGTGAATCTTGTGTGGACCAAGGCGAGGGAACTCGGCTACCTGCAATTCGTTGACGAACCCGGCGAAGCTGTGACCGACGATCACCTACCACTCAACGAAGTCGGCATCAAAACGATTGACCTGATTGATTTCAACTATCCCGACCCAACGAATCGCTTCTGGCACACCCACGACGATGTGCCGGAGAATTGCAGTGCCGAGAGTTTGGAGGCGGTCGGCACGGTCATCACCCACATCGTCTATTCTCAGGAAGCGAGCAGAACCCCATAAGGCTACAGACGAAACCGCGGTACGCCGATAACACTTGTGAAGAGTTGCGCGCCCTGAACCATGAACAAATACTACAGGACTCTTGGTATCGAATACGACGCACCGCTGAGCGAAGTGCGTCGCGCCTACCGCGATATGGTGCTTGTCTGGCACCCTGACCGCTTTGCCAACAACGAACGCCTGCACAAGCAAGCAACCGAGAAGTTGGTGGAGATCAACGAGGCGTATCGAATGCTGCGCACAATTTCGGTCAACGATCTCGATGAGAAGGAAGGCGAGCCGCTTGCTCCCGCCGACGAGCCGATTGATTGGACACCTGTAAGTCGACGAGCGTCGTCGCCCTTCTCTGCTGAACGACGTATGCCGCGGAATGATGATGTCCACCGATCAAGTTTTTCATTCGATACATTTCGAGGGAAGGGGTACTACTTTCTGCTTGCGCTCGTGGTGCTCTGGTTAGCTGTGATGACGCTCCTGACCCGCTACTA
>CAYUFU010000177.1:0-2977 GCA_964444145.1 uncultured Chitinophagales bacterium | reverse complement strand
GGTTCTGTTCGAATCGCATAAGACTATTGGCTGCTAACGCACGACGTTCAGTCAACGAAAGCATGTTCTGATTGGACAGAAAACAAGCCGGGAGACTTCGCGTCCTCTTCTGACGTCACCTGCGAAGCGCTACAGGACCACTACGGCCTGACCAGAAGATCCTTGACAGAACTTTGCAAAGGTGAGTCGCAATCGCTGCTTACTTCGCTATCGAGTTGAAGTCGATCTATGAGAAAGAAAAAAATACCTCTTGACATTGAGCAAGCAGTTCGAGTAAGCACGCCGCCCCGCCGTCTATGTTCTATGATTGACGGCGGGGTGGAGCGCACTCAATTTGATTTGTCGCGCTGGCTCGCGCGTGAGCTATACAAACGCGTGCGCGCCGTGCTTACTTTTGTTATGTGAAGTTGCCCACCTACTTCGCCAACAAAAGGCGATTCGTCTTTGTGAAGAATTGTTTACCTGCCGCGTCGGTGAGTCTCAACCGCGCAAAGTACATGCCACTTGATAGATCAGACGCATTCCAAGTAATCGTGTGGTATCCAGCCGAATAGTACCCGGTTGCTAATTGCTGAACTTCGCAACCAAGTACGTCGAACACAGATAAGCTCACGACAGCCCCTTCGGGAAGACCAAACTGAATTTTCGTGCTTGGGTTGAATGGATTCGGAAAATTATCCGCTAAGAAGTAGTTGGAAGGCTTCCCACTACTCGTGACTTCTCCGATTCTTGCCAACGGCGATGAAGAAGCGCTGCGAGGTTTCCGAATCTCAAGCATATATGGTTTTGTGACGAGGTCATTAGAAATCTGAACACTTGCACGGACAAAAATCCGGCGCCCGCGGAACGGAGACAACGGCAGCGTCGCGTTTCCGCGAAGCGACGGAATCACATTCTTTTTCACGGAGAAGGTAGCAGGCTTGCCAAGAACGGTGCCGGTCTCTGCATCGATTGCTTCGATGGACAGTGCAACCTCCGAATTGCGACCAAATGTGTTTCTAATCCATGTGGGGTTCGCTACACGCAAGAGGTGGAAGATCTCAAGCACCGTACCAGCGCTCACGTTGAATGGCTCGGAGCGAAAGACACGCGTGATTTCCGTATTCCCGCGAATCACGGTCGTGTCATCGAACGAATCAAAGGACACTGGAGCAGAAGCAGTCCCAGTTTTCGCAACCAGTTCGCCTAGCGCGAAACGAATAGCAAAGCTATCCGCAACGACACGAACTTCTCTGTAAATGTCTTCTTGCGTCGTGAAAGGCGATGTAGGCAAAGACTGGGAAGTAAATGCGATGGCATAAGGCGATGAACTTGTGCTTCGAAACGCGATCTTCGCGTCAAGTGATGCAGAGTTGTTCTCGCTGATCATAGCATCAAACCCAGTAGCCGCGACAACTTGAGTTGCTTGCCACGCGCCATTGGTGTATTTCTTCAGTTGCAGGTTGTTCTGACTTGTGTGGAATGCGACTGCGAAGTCACTATTTCCACTTAGGCGGGGATAGCCAGAAACTGATGGATAGTAGCTGTGCATTTCACCGAACATTGTTATCACATTCCATCCGCCTGAAACTTCGCGTCGGCGGACTTCAATATCTTGACCACCGAACTCCCAATCCTCCGATTTCCAAGTCACGATCAGCCTTGAGGAATTATCGAACGTTGCTGATGGGTAGTGAGAAGGCTCTGAGGTTAACGCCGGGATGGAAACTTGTTCGCGCGCAGACCATCCTGCACCATCATTGAGGGTTGCGTAGATTAGCCCGGCTTCGTCAAACGCTAGCCCCACTCTGTTGAGGAAATCCGTTCCGAGGCTGGGGTTCACACAATAACCGGACGTGTTCGCGATCTTCCCAAACCTCACATTCGGATTCCAAACATATTCTTGAGACAATATTTCATCTTCGCCATCCCCAGGTCCACAGCAAGAGGGAATAACATCCCAACTTCCAACAGCGGAATAGATTCCATCTTCATTTCGCCACGCGCACATTAATTCAGGATGGGGAGGTGAGGTTGGAGCGCGTTCGTTGTACGTGTTATCAGCGGCAACAAGTGTTGGCAACGGATCATTGGGCGATGAAAACCGAGCAATCAGCGGTGAGTTTGAGCTTCCGTACGCCATCATTTGCCGCCACGCACTTCCCGGCTGTTTCCAAACGCCCTTGATTCGATACTGATGTTTGCCGTTCACGACTCCCTCGTACTCCTGCCAAACCACGAAAACGTGACTTAGATGTGTCGCGACAGCGGGGTAAGTTTTAGGAAAAAATGAATACGCGGGAATAACCTCCTCAGTTGACCACGTAGTTCCATTGTCTGTTGACGAAGTGTAGTAAATGATGTTTTCGTCAGAATACGCGACGTGGTAAACTCCGGTTTCGTCGCGAGAGATTCTTCGTTGAGAGTTCGCTGACGTAACGGTTGATGACGTCGAATACAAATGTCCGAGTTCGGTGAAGTTTTGCACTTCGGGTGTTTGGTCAAAACGACCGAGCGCGTTTCTTGCCTTCAACTCGAATGTATGCGCCCCGTTTGGTAATGGACTCGTGGTGAAGCTGGTAAAGGCTGAGGGGTAAGCTACCCACGCACCTGCATCGACGCGCCACCAGAATTCCGTAACAGGATTTGGTGATATGTTATTTCTGGGTCCGAAGTGAAAAAACGGATACGGGTTTTGGTTAGTGAGTGGAACGTCGGCTCCGGAACCTGTGAACGTCGGAGTCTTGTCATACGTCGGGTTTGGAACGAGCGGGTTCAGCGTTGTGGCTGGATAAGTGTCCGCAATGTCGAAAATATTGTTTCCGTCGGTGTCTCTCCAGCCAAGCATTTGTCGCGTGTAAGTGCAGATCCCGCTCACATTGTCGCCGCTCCTCATCACGCAAGGGAGGTTGAGATCGCTGCCGCAATTTGTGGCATTGGCAGAGTTGCGATTCTGCACGTTCAAATAGCCGCTGTACATGGTGCACGGTTGGTTTGT
>CAYUFU010000176.1:0-2982 GCA_964444145.1 uncultured Chitinophagales bacterium | reverse complement strand
TTCTTGTTGGAGCGATAGTACTGATGCTCGGCGGACAACTGAGCACGCCGATACAGCGCACTTCGCTCCAGCAACAGATTGCAGAAGTACAGCAGCAAGGATTTGACATCAAGACCAAGGATGACACTATAACGGTTACCAACATGCGAACCGGTCTCACGCTCAGAAGAACAGCCTCAACTCCAAGCGGAGATGAGGTGAGGCGTTGGGGTTCCGAGCGAGGCATACCGATTGTCGAAATAGACCCCGCACGATTTGATACTTCGATGAATAGAAGAAGATTCGTTCACTGGGCGCGCGTGGCTGCTGGGAGGGAATATGGAGAAGAATTCTCCGTTGTTGGTGATGTTGACGGGAATGGCAGTCCCGAGGTGTACGGCTACTATCGCCTGCCGAACCGATGGGAGCCTGAATTGAGGATTTATGAAGTTGATTTGCAAGGCAATTCACAATTGCGGTACAGATTTCCAGGTTTTCCAGGTGTCCCATGGGCTCTCACGGACATCAACGACGACGCGCTTATTGAGTTGGTTCTTGGCGACTTCTTCGGTCACCAGATGAAATTTTTCAAACAAACAAAGTCTTATCGGCTACCTACTGATTCCTTGTTTTCATTTCCTTTCAGTGAGACGGTTGGATTTACTCCAGCGTTTGGACTCTTGGACTCCGATCAGTTTATGGATTGTCTTTTCCGAGATGTCGCAACCGACTCACAAAGTGGCTCGCCGGTGCGAATGGTTACCCTTGCCGAATACGATTCATTCACTCAGCGGTTTGTCAGGAGATGGTCAGAACGTGTCCCCCTTCGAGGGCAAGCTGCCGATGTCTTGGGTGGCTTTGCTGCCGGAGACTTTGATCAAGACGGACGCATGGAATTCGCGACCGTTGCTGGCCTTACGGGACGGTTCTTCGTTTTTGAAAGCGTCGCTGACAACTCATTCCAACTTACGTTCCAAGACAGCACTCCGTTCGTCAATTACTACTCCATTGCATCTGGCGATCTCGACGGAGACTCACGGCGCGAAATTTTTTCGACCGCTATAATGGCGGATGGTAATTGGACATTGGTGTACACGGCAAGTGCAAACGATGCCTTCAAGCCAAGCGCACTGTTGCATTTCAGAGCGGGAGGCGGGATTGACATACCATCGTATCTTGCGTGCGATATGGATCAAAACGGGCTGGAAGACCTGATCGTTGCTGCAGCACCGTACATCATGATTCTGCAAGCCGATCCCAGTGGGGGTTACTCACTTTGGTATGTTCAACGAGAAATTAACCGGCGGACAATTCAGGTTTTCGATTTGAATCGGGATGGTAGGAAGGATATTATTGTCGGTAAGTCAGGATTAGACTCGACCGGAAATCCGCACTATTTCAGCGATCTTTATCTCAATAATCCTGTCACAGGAGTTGGTGAGGGAAGGGGCAGCAGAGGCGACGGCTTTGTGTTGAACTACCCCAACCCATTCAATTCGTCTACAAACATCAGCTACAATCTAGAAAAGTCTCAACCTGTCAGGATCTCGATCTATGATGTCAAGGGTGCGAAGGTTATTGACTTGGTTGATCGCGCACAACCCGCCGGTTTTCACTCGGTGACTCTCAACGGATTTGACCTCGCGTCTGGCGTTTACTATTGTCAGTTGCAAACGCCATCAACGATGCAGGCGCGAAAACTTCTTCTCCTTCGATGACGAAAGGAGGTGTATTACATCGAAGAACCTTCAAACTACAATCTTCATCACTCCAAAAAACTGAAGGAGCATTCAAATGAACAGAATCACGCTTACTCTGTTTGCTTCGTTCCTTGCACGTGCAACTATGCTCTGCCAGGTTCCAACCTGGGAGGTCCGCTCAGGAATTGTTTATACCACGAGATGTTGAAGCAGCAGTCTCAGATGGATATGGCCAACATATCCTACGTCAGATCGTTTCTTCCGACAGAGCAAGGTTCAATCACTATCTGTATGGGAACGACGGGGTGTTGATTTCAGAAAACTCAGAAAATATTCGAAGGGATGGCTACTCGCCAGAGCATAACGCGGATGGCTTGAGCATATGCAGCTACAATGGCGTACTGAGTGTAGTTTGCTCTCGTGCAACGAGTGCGGGAGGTGATCCTAACAGAGTTGATTTGTACCAAAGTACTGATGGGGGAGCTTCCTGGATTGTTGGTCCTGAACTAACTGTTCCAACCACTATTGGAAGTCTTGATGCCATTTCCGACCACAACGGTGTTCATGTGGTTTGGGATGATCGCGTTGGATTGAGCGCCTATTATTCTAGGTACCAGCCAATTGATGATTGGACCTTACCGTTTCAAATAACGCTGCCCTCAACTATAACGCGGAGGCCCAAAGTTAACGCCATCGGGGACAACGTAGTTGTATCGTTGGTGAACAGAACGACTGGTTCATCGGATAGAGGAACGTCACGCGACTATGATGTACTAACTGATACTTGGGAACCGTCGTACAGACTAACTGATGAGCTCCAGAATGGTCCAGTTTCTCAACAAAACATTGGCGTATTCAATGGCTTGGCTCATTTGCTGATTCTACGGGAACCATTCCAAGGCAGAGTTGTAAGGTTTAGCAAGCGAGCTGTTGGTGGCAATTGGGATGCCCCGGGCCAATTCTCCATAACCTCCGCGCCTGATGAAGTCACTGACTACCGGCGAAAAGTAGCTGTTACCAATAGTGGAGCCCACTTCGTGTTCTATCCCGTGCCATCAAGCTCAATGGGTCGAATTTTGCTTACGGATAACAGCGGTAGTGGATGGACGACGCCAGAAGAAGTGTATAATTGGCAACCGATCTCAAGTGCTGCGGTATCAAACACAATTGCAGCCTCACAAACCGGCCTCTATATCTTCTGGTCGCAAAATAGCCTCTTAAATGATTCGCAACGCTATTTTCGTCGGCGAGTTATTGCTCTGCAGGGGAATATCACCTCGAATGCCTTCTGGACCGGCAACAA
>CAYUFU010000175.1:0-2995 GCA_964444145.1 uncultured Chitinophagales bacterium | reverse complement strand
CTTGTTGATCGTCGGCGTGTGGACGAACTTCTCGCCGTCCCAGTATTGAATTGAGTTCAGCAAATTTTGCCGGTACGCTTCGTCAAGTGTTGAAGTGATCTTTCCTTCCTTCTTCAGTTTTTCATGCGCCGTATTGAAGGAGTTCCCCAAACCTCCGTCCGCTTTCATATTCGGTCCGATTGAATAGACGAGGCGGGCACGAACCTTCCCGCCAATGGGAAGCTCATCTACAAATGCCTGAACAAATCCCTTTGCACCCGGCAGAATCCTGTTTGTCATGTTGTATGGGTCGGGGTTTCCGGCTTTGAACACGTCAGTCTTTGGGAAGAGGATGTAGTACATCTCGCTCGCCTTTGCTGTGTTCGCGACAACGAAGTCGGGCGTACACACGCTGTAACCATTGATGTTCAAGGGATCGAGAACGATGAGCATGGCTTGCAGGTACGGCCTGCTCATGCCGCCGAGAACAATCTCAGAACGACCATCACCATTGATGTCGGCAACATTGGCGCAAGTAATCGGTCCCGCATGTAAGTACGAGGCGAGTTCTCGCCCATCGGCAGGATCAACTTCGAAAAGCCGATTCGGAAAAAATTGAATCGCGCTTGCTATGACAAACAGCCGCGGCTTCGAGTCTTTGGTCTCCCTCAATGTGAAGAATTCAAGAATCCCCCACCGTGATTGCGTTGCCCAGTCCTTATCGCCGAACAGAATCGGGTCCCCCGCGTACACGCGCCATCGGAGTGTTCCATCTCCTTCAAAACAATACAGCGTATCTTTTGCAAACGCACCCCCGTCATCACTCCCTGTAACTAATACAACATTGCTGCCGGCTCCATCAATATCCTCAATCCCAACAAGTCTGATACCAAAGCTATCCGCCGGTCTTTGAAAGGGCAAGGGATATTTCCAATCGGGAATGCCGAACGCCGCTTTCGTCCAGATCTTCTCACCTTCTTTGTTGTAAGCCGTGAGCACTCCGTTCTTCACATCCGCAAATGTCGGATTCATATCTTTCGTCCCTCGTGTCAGAGTCATCGTCAACATCGCGAGCGCGGCGAGGCTGAACGCCGTCGCGCCGGCGAAACGATAAGGATGAAATCGAATCCATCGTACAAACCGCTGCAACGCGGGCTTGCGATACGGCTCGATGACCTCGGCGTAGGTTTCCAACACTTCGCCCAAACCCCATTCTTTCCGGGGGACAACCCCACGCTCGGGCAGCGCCTTTCGCTTTGCAAAAAGGTTCTCGGCAAACTCTCTATCCTGATTTGTGGGAGGCAAGTCGATCGTGTTCTGAAGCGTCTGGTAAAATGCAGAGAGTTGATGCCAATGCTCGTTGCAAAGTGCACACGACGCAAGGTGAGTTTCAATTCTCGCCTTCTCAGTCGCCGAGACTGATTCGGGTGAGAGAATCAGAAGTTCCAAAGTATGTTGGTCAATGTGTTCAGTCATTCTTGAATGCGTTGGTCATCTTATCTATTTCAACATTTGAGTGCTATTTCCGAAAAGTGCTACAGCTCCCTCATCAGACGTGCGGCAAGTTCCTCTTTCGCGATCGTAAGCATGTACTCGGCCTTCGGGCGAAGGGTGATCGCATATTCCTCTTCCGTAATGTGCAAGTGCGAGTTCACGTGATAATACAAGGATGTTGGTTTATCACCTGACAAACACATATCTAGCAAGTAGCCATACACTGCCTTTGCCAGACCTTCCGCTTGATGACGATCGAGTTTCCCATGGAGCAGATATGTCAGCACAATTTTCTGATGGATCGCTTGTCCGACTTGCCGGCACAAGTGTTCGATTTCCTCTTCCGAAAGGGTTTCGTCCGGCCAGATGACAAGATCGGCCTGCTCAGGTCCATCGGGTTTGTAGACATTCTTAAACAAGCAAACGACCTCAACTATCGGTACCGAACGTCTGTAGTGATTCTGCGAGTTGAGGACGCGTGATAGGTCGTCAAGCAGGTCCGGAATATCCTCACGCGAACGAGCAACTTGCAAGAAGTGTTGTTCCAATTCCGCGTACGGATAAGGAGGGAGATGATCGAGCGGCTGCGCCGTTTCAGGAGTGAGGACATAACCGCGGTAATCACGAGTAAGAGCAAAACGAGCTCTCCCATTTTTCGTCGCTTCTTTGATATTCCGATAGATGCGGCTTTGGGTTGAATTCGCCTGAGCGTACAGCCGTGCGAGTTGTGCATTGGCAACGGAAGTCAAGAACCCTTTGAATGCAAGGAAGATTTCATGGTCGGGTGTTTCATGGAACGGTGTACGGAGGGCATCTGCGAGATTCTTTAGTTGAAGAAAGAGGTTCTCGGCATTTCGGCTGAATGCTTCACCGATGCAATCGTACGCCAGCTCGGTGATCGTCAGCCCGTGATAGAGACAGAGTGTTGTTATCCTTGGGCGATGATGCGTGAGATACGCTTCGATGATCATGCGCGAGTGATGCACCAACTCGGATTGTTGGATCTTTGATGCCGATCCGTCAATTGCAGCAGCGAGCAGGGATTTCAAATTGGCAAGTTCTTTTTGCACGATCTGGAGGAGCTTGTGTTACGAGCAGATGAGAATGCTGGGGTCAATATCGGCAAAGCAATGGAAATTTCAAACGGTTGATGAGAATCCGATCTTCAGAGTTTTTGAATTTTCAGAGGCACCAAATCCCAAGGCGCAGACGATACCGCTTTTACAGCTACGGTGTAATCACGCATTCACTGAAAGAGAGAACCACTGTAGAGACAAAGAAAGAAACAGGAGCGAAGTACCAACAATCCTGAATCGTCGAAACTCACGCTAGTGATGCGGTGTAAAGGTGTGAGGTAGAGTTGATGAAAGGAAAGGAAAACAAAAAGTAAGTGTGCACAACACAAACCAAATCGTAGCAAAGCAAAATTGTTAAGTTGTCTTTCCGCCGAAGGCGGAAGAAGACTCCTTAGAAAGGAGGTGATCCAGCCGCACCTTCCGATACGGCTACCTTGTTACGACTT
>CAYUFU010000174.1:0-3175 GCA_964444145.1 uncultured Chitinophagales bacterium | reverse complement strand
GTTGTCCGTACGCGGGTTTGTCAACGGCAAAGGCAACGACTGCGTTCTCGATTTCTTCATCGACGCGATTCTTGAAGTTCGGTTTGCGTCGCGAGATTTCCTGCAATGCGAGCTCGCCGCCCGTTTCGTACAGTTGTTTGAAGCGATAGAAACTGTCACGGGAATACCCCATGACTTTACATGCTTCGGAAACCGTGCCGAGCGTTTGGGCAAGGTTCAACAGACCGAGCTTGTTCTTGATGACTTTTTGTTCCAGTAGCATCTAACATCTTCCTTTCTGTTCGGTTAGTAAATATAGGAATTGTGTCAGATGAAATCTTAGTTACTACACGTCAAGAAAAAACTTTGCTTTATTCTCGATAGGAGTTTTCTTACACTCAAATAGTTACTTCGATGATCTTCAATGCATACGAAATATTTAATCATTGCTTTTTTCTGTTTGCTTTGTTCACTACGATTAGTTCATGGACAGTCGAAGGCGCAATGGCTAAATCCGCAACCGCAAGGAAATCTTCTCCTTGACTTACATGTCTTCGACACAAACAACATTCTTGCAGTTGGACGTGCCGGAACGATGATGCAATCAACTGACGGAGGATTGAGTTGGACTGTAGAACATTGCTATAAGAATTTCACAGCCGATTTTTCGGCAGTTTCCTTTGCAACGTCAAACGTGGGATTGATAGTTGGTGACTCCGGAACAGTCTTGCGGACGACAAATCAAGGCGCCACATGGACTCGAACGAACACTGGCTCAACAGATTATCTGCAGGATATTGCTCATTTCAACAGGGATACCGCCGTTACCGCTGGGAGAGAAATATGCCAGACGACCGACGGCGGCAACACATGGAATTCAGTGTCCAGCATTCCGGTAAGGTCGCTTGCTCGGCTGGATGAGCAAACAGCGATTGGCATTTCGGATGGGGGAACGATCGCGAGGACGACTAACGCAGGTTTCGCATGGACACCACTGCGAATTGCACGCGATGCCGCCGATTTGTTTGCAATTCGATTTTTGAATTCACGCATAGGATTCATAACAGGCTTCATGTCCTCAAGCGATACAACTCGTGGTACATTTTGCATGCGCACGACTGATGCGGGATTGACTTGGCATATTCGTTCCTCAAGAGGCGACTTCGGAATCCGCGCTCTCGCCGTTCTCGACACGAGCACGCTGGTTACAATTGGGGAAAATGGTGAAGCATACCGTAGCACTGACGCGGGAATCAGTTGGTTACTGCAGCCAACAACATCGCCATTAGGCTCGACTGTAACTTCGATCGCTTTTTTCCATAGCGATTCGGGCTTTGCTGTCGGCAACTTCGGATACATCATGCGAACAATAGATGGCGGAAGAACATGGACCGAGCTGTCTCAACGGTTGAGACGCCCCTACTATTTCATGGAGGTTTCGTTCTTGAATCGTCAGGTAGGAAACATTGTCTCTGCATTTGGCGAGATTCACAAAACAACAAACGGTGGCGACACATGGCTGCGGCAAACGTTTGACACCACCATCTTCGGTTTTTCGGCAACGGAGCCAATCACGGAGACCACAGCGTACGCCGCCGGAGGATATGGCGCAATCATCAAGACTGTAAACGGAGGTACTACGTGGGTTCGGCAAAACTCCGGAACTTCGGAATTACTTACGGCATTAGACTTCGTTGATGAGAACATTGGCTACGTTGTCGGCTTCGAAGGCGCGTTTTCGAAAACGACAAATGGTGGTACAACTTGGAGGTCATTGCCGATCAGCGATCACTACTTTTTCGATGTTGCGTTTGCAGACGCACGGAGAGGGCTGGCTGTCGGTTACTTCGGTCTCATTCTCCAAACGACCGATGGTGGAGAATCGTGGGCAGACCGCTCATACAGATTCGATCAAAGCTTTATTTACGGCGTTGACTTCATTGATCAGGAAACTGCCGTCGCCGTTGGTTCAGAGGGGCTCATCATTCGAAGCACAAATGGAGGGATGTCGTGGGGTCGGGTCGCTAGCGGGAGCATAAACTATTTGTTTGGGGTTGACTTCGCAGATGAGAAAAATGGTATTGTCGTCGGTGATCGCGGAACTATTCTGCGGACTACTAATGGAGGGCTTTCATGGTCTAGTTTGAAGAGCGGAACGTCAAATACGTTATCGAGCGTCTCCTTCGTTGATTCTATTACTGCCGTTATCGGGGGCGAGGGAGGCACAATTCTTCGCCTCAGACTCGACGAGCCTCTGTCTGTAGAAAACAACAATTACACTATCCCCCAGTCGTTCGAGCTCTTTCAGAATTATCCCAACCCCTTCAATCCATCAACAACAATCCGTTTTGCAATTCCACAAACTATTCATGCCAAGCTGATGATTTTCGATTTGCTCGGGCGAGCGGTTGAAACATTAGTTGATGGAGTTCTCTCGGCAGGCGAGCACCTCGTTGAATGGAAGCCAACAGATGCAGCGAGCGGGATTTATTTCTATAGGCTTCAAACGCCGCTCGGCTCTTTCACCAAGAAGCTCTTGCTTGTTCGCTAAACCGCGGCTCTGCTTCACTACGTAACCGCCTCTGCTTCCCGTTTGAACTCCCCCACAACATTCGTATCTTGGCATCGCTTTGCCAACATCATCAAACAAAGTCATCATGAAGATTCTCTCCCTCTCACTCGCACCCAGTGCGTTCGTCATACCAACCTCGAATCGCCGTTGGGTGCGATAAGGATTCCCGTGATCACGCGGTTACTTTTCCCGCGCTTCGAACGCTTGGAGAAAACGTTTCGAAAGGCGAACAATCGGTGAGCCCCAATTTGTCCCCTGCATACTCGCCCACTCTTCACGCGCTATTGCACTTTTTCACAGACAGGAAAACAGTTGATTGCGTTCCCCATCTTTCCGTATATTGAAAGCGCCACCGCCAACCAAACTTGTCGCCGCAACCGAGAAACATTTTTTTGCCGACCGCATGAATCGCGAAACAATTGACAAGATCATCAGCGAGATTCTCCAGGAAAAATTAGGAAAGCAGCAGGGGCATCTCTGCTGCAAGGATGGCATTTGCTCGGACGGGCTGTGCGTCGTCCACAACAAAGAAGGCGTCCGCGCGATCGTGAATGGCGGCGCTGCGCGCATCACTGCAGGCATCGGGGTGGACGGCGCGGGCGGAGTCGAGCCGGAACTCGCGGG
>CAYUFU010000173.1:1894-3294 GCA_964444145.1 uncultured Chitinophagales bacterium | reverse complement strand
CGATTACCAACAGCTCTCCCGTTTTTCAGGACGGTGCGCAAGGGCAAAACGGCGGCCACAACGTGATCACAGAGAACACAGTCGGCGTACAATGTGAGAATGGCTCGAATGCAGTTCTGGGTTTAGTCGTGCAATCCGAAGAAGGAGGGCAAAACAGCATTTTCAACAACACGCAGTATGATGCCGCTCTCTACAATGAGTGTTACGTTTATGCTCACAACAATTGGTGGGGACAGCCATCGGGTCCGGACTTGAACAAGATCGTTGAGGTAGGCTCGAAATTGTACTACGACCCTTGGCTCTTCAGTGATCCGAACGGCGGCTCCGCTCCGCTGCGGGGCAAGACAATCGCAGCAACGGTGGCAGAAGCCGGTGAACAAACCGAACCGCTCTCGGCAGGCGTCGGAGGAATCGGGCGGGCGATTGGGCAGCGCATGCGAGGCAATCATTCGTTCGCCGTCGCGTTGCTTCGCACCATTGTCGGAAGCGCAGACGAATCGCTGTACGTCAAGCGTTGGGCGCTCTCCGAGTTGCTCAGCAACACCGCGCACTTTCGCGCCAACGGCAACTCGAACTACCTGCGTGGCTTGCAGAACCAACACCTGCTGACAACGGTACGCGCAACATTGCCGGCAACATTCGTCGAGGAGCAGAACAGTCCCGAGGCGGCGGCCGAGTGGAATCTGAACACGCGCAGCACGTCGAACAGTTTACGGTCTGCAGGTTTGTATGGAAAGTTTCTGCTCGCGCTGCACATGGATGGAAATGTAACCGAAGCATCGGCGCTTTACAATCGGTTGAGATCTGAGCACACCGATGCACCTCAAACAAGTCTTGCAGCGCGACAGTTGAGACTTGCCCGATCAGCCGCTGCAACTTCGCTCAACAAACATGATGAGAGAAGCGGTGCAAACGTATCAGTGACAACATCCCCCAAAATACCAAGAGCATTCACGCTGCATCAGAATTATCCCAACCCCTTCAACCCGAGCACAACACTCAACTTCGATTTGCCTGAACCGTCGCACGTCTCGTTGGTGGTGTATGACGTGTTGGGAAGAAAAGTTGTTGAACTTGCAAATCGCTCGTTCGATGCGGGCTATCAGTCGGCGACGTGGAACGCATCAAGTGTGGCAAGCGGCGTCTATTTCGCGCGGTTCACTGCGATCCCGCAAGGCGGGACGAGCGGCACCGTAAGAATCAGCAAAGTTTCAAAGTTGATTCTCGCCAAGTAGTGTTCGGATCGTCGTGTTGCATTCAAAGCCCGGCTCGTCCGGGCTTTTGTGTTTTGTCCCGAAGGCATGCCTTCGGCATTGCAGGCAGTTTTGCCTTTTCGTATCTTGGTACAGTTTCAGTTGTGCTAACCAGGTTTTTTCTTCACCATTCTCTTCCAACGTTCG
>CAYUFU010000173.1:0-1794 GCA_964444145.1 uncultured Chitinophagales bacterium | reverse complement strand
CTCGACATGGATTCCGAAGTGAAAATGCTCGAAGCAATCAACGAGCTGAAAGACGAAGAGATGATGACAATCGTGCCAACGTTCATCGGCGCGCACGCGTATCCACCTGAGTTCAAACAGAACAAACGCGCGTATGTTGATTTGATCTTGGAAAAGATGATTCCATATGCAGGGAGGAAACAGCTCGCGGCGTTCTGCGACGTGTTTTGCGAGAAGGGATATTTCGAGGTAGAAGAATCAGAGCAGATTCTGAAGGAAGGGAAGAGGTGGGGCATGTTGCCGAAAATTCACGCGGAAGAATTGTATCCCTCTGGCGGTGCGGAGCTTGCCGCGCGCGTTGGGGCAACCTCTGCCGACCATCTGGAACACGTTACGGATCAAGGGATTGCCGCCCTTCGCGCAGCGGGGGTTGTGGCAACGCTGCTGCCCGGTGTCTCCTTCTTTTTGAATCACGGATATGCGCCGGCTCGCGCACTGATCGACAGCAGCGTCGCGGTAGCCATTGCATCGGATTTCAATCCCGGATCGTGCATGTCGTTTTCTATGCCGATGATGATGACGATTGCCTGTACGCAAATGCGGATGTCGCCCGAAGAGGCTCTCGTCGCTTCGACGCTGAATGGCGCTGCGGCGCTGAACATGTCGTCGTCAATCGGCAGCATCGAAGTCGGAAAGAATGCCGACCTGATTGTTGCCGACGTTCCCGATTACAAATTTCTTGCGTACCATTTCGGAACGAATCACATCGTTACGACGATAAAGAATGGTACGATACTGGAGTACTGATGGAGATTGGATGAGTCCTTTAGTCGAATGCGTCCCAAATTTCAGCGAGGGGCGAGACCTCAACATCATCAATGCGATTGCCGATGCGATCAAAGCTGTCCCGAACGTCAAGCTCATCAGCGCGGAGCCGGACAAGGATTACAATCGCACGGTCGTCACGTTCATCGGCGAGCCGGCTGCCGTTGTTGAAGCCGCGTTTCAAGCGACGAAGAAAGCCGTTGAGTTGATTGACATGACGGTCCACAAAGGCGGACATCCGCGTCTCGGCGCAACGGATGTTGTGCCGTTCGTTCCGCTGCAAGGCGTGACGATGCAGGATTGCGTGAAGCTCGCGAATGAGTTTGGCAAACGCGCTGGCGAGGAACTTCGCATCCCGATTTATCTTTACGAAGAAGCCGCGACAAAACCTGAACGAAGAAACCTCTCGACAGTAAGAAAAGGTGAATACGAAGGGCTTGCGGCAAAGTTGAAGGATGCCGAATGGAAGCCCGATTACGGTCCCGCCGAGTTCAACATGCGCTCTGGCGCGACGGTAACGGGTGCGCGTGTGTTTCTCATTGCGTACAACGTCAATCTAAAAACGAACGACAAGAAAATTGCCGACGAAATTGCGTTACGCATTCGCGAGAGCGGCAGAGTGAAGAAAGATGCCAATGGAAATCCTGTGCTCGATGCTTCAGGTAAGAAGGTCAATATCCCGGGTTCACTCAAAAGTGTGAAAGCGATGGGCGTACTGCTCGAAGCGCACAACATCGCTCAAGTTTCTATCAATCTCACCAACTTCAATGTTACGCCGCCGCATGTCGCGTTTGAAGAAGTGAAGAAAGAAGCCGCGACGCTCGGCGTCGAAGTAACGGGCAGCGAGCTTGTCGGTCTCTCGCCGATTGAAGCGATGCTGATGGCGGGGCGGTTTTATTCTCCGCACGTCAACGATGAGGAAGAGCTGCTCCTCATCGCAGAAGCAAAGCTCGGTCTGAGCCAGCTCGACAAGTTTGATGCGCGCAAGAA
>CAYUFU010000172.1:0-3448 GCA_964444145.1 uncultured Chitinophagales bacterium | reverse complement strand
GCCTCGTCATTCCGACGAGAACCGTCCAGATGCCTTGATAGATATTTTTGAAGTACCGAAGCATGAACGAAAATACCTGCTACTTAATCAGTATCATGCGCTTCACTTGGCTGAAGCTGCCAGATTGAAGTTTGTAGACATAGATTCCGGAGGCTAAGTGCGAGGCATCAAAGACTGTAGAATACCTGCCTGCGCCGCGATATTCGTTGACAAGGGTCGCAACCTCTGTCCCCAATACATCGAAGACTCGAAGTGTCACCAATCCGTCTTGAGGAGTTTGGAAACTGATGCTGGTCGCTGGATTGAACGGGTTGGGATAGTTTTGCAAGAGTTCAAAATCAAGGACGCTCGCATCGAGGTTCTTCGAGCTTCGTTTCCCAAGAGGTGTTGCCCAAATTGACACTGTGTTCGAGAAATCAGAGTACTGATTGCTCGGCGATTTTGTGACCACACGATATTCAACCAGCGATGATGAGAATGGGAGAATCCTTGAATCAAGGTAGCTCGTCGTGTTCGCGCTAACGGAATCTATCGGATGCCACTCGGTGCCGGGAGATTCAGGAATGATGCGCCGCCAGATGATGTATGAACTCACGTCATGAGTATAGTTGTTTCGATTCCATTTCAAGAGCGGATGAAAGGTTGCTTCCCCCTCGATCACAATCGCGAGGTTTCCTGAGTTATCAACCGGGCAGCTTTTAGGAAGATGGTCATCACTGGTTGCGTTGACTTCAGCGACGGTAGTGCCATCGTTCATGCAGTCCAAGTCATACGCAATCGAAGAACTCACCTCAAGATACAGTCCAGCTGGGGGCGCGGGCTTTGCAAAGATCTCTCTTCGAAATTCTATTTGAGGGACATCAGGCTCTGAGTAATTCCCGTAGATGGCATAGGCTCCCAACTCGTGCGCACCTGCATCTGCGATGCGTGGCGCATACGTAAGGTCGCAACAATTCTCGGCGATGTAGATTCGCTCGTCGGGAATTTCAGCGCCATCAAGCCATCGTCGGTATTCAAGACGATAGGTATCGAATGCCACCGGAAACCAGGTCACAGTATGCATGCCAATAGAATTACCCGCAAAGCCATAGGCGGATGGATCACCGAGCCACGCCCGATGATCAGCAATCCACGCTGGATCCGAAAAAAGTTTCCGTGCTGTTCGAACGTCAGGACAGCAACTGTTTTGGGTTAGGTAGCCCGCCCATGCAGCATAGACCTTCGCGGCGCTCGTTGCTGACTTTGGACCAAGTTGAGGGCGCAGGTGTAGATCACTTTCAATGAGTTTGCTGTTGGGAATCAAGTTAGGGGAAGCAGGCCAAGGGCCGCCGATAGCAGGGCTCCTTCGTTCATAGTGGAGTGAATCCGATCCCTGATAGACAACAAACAAATAGCCGCCACCATCGCTGATCGATGGCTTCATTTCCAACACTAGCTGTTCTGTGAAAACAATTGGAAATGACCAGGTTTTGTTTACTGGGTCAAACCTGCCATAAGCCAAATTGTTGTCCTGATCAACATATAACGCATGGCATGCAAACTGGTTTGCCAAGATGTCGACTCGATTCATGAATCTGCCGGGGGGGTAGGACAAAAAGGATGCACCACCATCTTCGCTCAAAAAAAAGCTCGCTTGCCCTTCCTCGGTGACGCCAACTGCAAACACGCGCCCCTCATATTCTGAGATTGCAGAGTATGGAGGAGTTAGTGAAGAGAATTCCCCAAGATCAGCGCTTCGCCAGATTGAGCCATCGGAAAAGAGTTTGAGGTACTGAAGGTGGTATTTCGTTCCGGGTTTCGTTATGTACGTCATGTCAACGGTTGCATCAACCGGATTTACCTCCATGTCAATGAACCAATCCGCGAACGTGCCCTCATTGACAATCGTAACTGGGTCTTCGAATGTTTGAGAGAGCATTGAGCGCTGTGGCAAGATGAGGAGCACGGTCAACATGCAAATGATTCGCCTGGGCAACTGTTGCATTGTCATGTTTTTCATGCTACCTCATTGTGTTTGTGTGTGAGCGTGCCGGCGGTTGCGGCTCAACGCACTAGTACGATCTTTGATGCTCGAACAGTTCCGCCTGCTTCTAACCGAACGACATACGTTCCACTCGCAAGGTTGAGCACATTTGCATCGAACTCTCTAGAGTGTGTTCCTTTTTCTTCGATCCCCTCGAATAAGGTGAACAACCTTTGTCCAAGCAAATTGTAAAGACCAAGATTGCACCTCATGCGACGAGGAATTGAGTATGATATTCTCGTACTGGGATTAAACGGATTTGGGTATGCTGAGAGTAACGCGGTCTCATTTAGCCTCGCCTCTCTCTCAAATGGAGCGAAAGTTGGAGGCGAATACTTATACAACCATGTCGCAAATGCATACCAGCTAGATACAACTATTTCTGCTCTGCCATCTCTATCTATATCCACTAATGTTACTTCTGCCTGCGCCGTCGGAATTGCAAAGCATGAGATGATTCGAAATTGATGTTCAGCAACCGGCTTCAGGAGGACGACATAATCACCCGTGCAGAGAGCAATTTCTCTGAGATTGTCGCCATCAACATCCCCAAAAGCTATGCTTCCCACTGCAGCGGTTCCTAGATATGGCAAGAGCAAGTTGACAACCACTGCGCTATCATAATGGTTGTCGCTGGTCGCTTCGTACATATAGAATTTGTGAAACGTCCGCGCTGTGTACATATAGCCGCCAAGCCAAAACTCCGGCTTTCCATTTCCATCAAGGTCCCCGCCACTTCCATGAATGAACAGATTGATAACGCCCGGAATAGTATCACTAACCACGCGACGAAATGTGTTCGGTCCTGTGTTCTCGTACACAAACATGAATGCATCGTAGGAGTGCCCGGGACCATCAGGGTATTCGTTGCCTCCTGCAAATTCCATTCTTCCATCGTTGTCGAAGTCGCCAACAGCGTAACGGCCGTAGTTCACTGTGCTATTCCCGTTCGTGAGGGACGAGTCTCTCCATGCTATTGTGAGAAATGTATCGCGAGAAACAGATCTGAAGAGCGAATGAGAAATTTGTAGGTTAATCAAAAGCTTGCTTTCCGCGGTGGCGTCGAACCGACGAACCTGTCCCTCCGTGATGTATGGCCCTGCAGATCGGAGCCGAAACCGTTGGACGGTCGGGAATGAGAATGTGTCGGGCTGTTCGAACACTCTCATCGTATCGTATGACACTTGTGTGATCAACTCGAATAGCCCATTCTGGTCGATATCACCTTGCGCCAAAACATATGGAGGACATGGATACGGTGAGCAAGAAGGAGAAACGAAAAGAGGCAATTGATACGGGATGGAAAAGCGTGCATGCCCGCTTGAGTCCACACCTTCGTACTCATATACTTCAGTTCGGTAAATCGGTGGCTCATTTGTCCGAGTGAGAATCATATCAACCCTGCCGTTGCGGTTCCAGTCGCGG
>CAYUFU010000171.1:0-3458 GCA_964444145.1 uncultured Chitinophagales bacterium | reverse complement strand
CGCTCTTTGCTCTTTGCTCTTCGCTCTTCGCTCTTCGCTCTTCGCTCTTCGCTCTACGCTCTACGCCCTTCGCTCTTCGCCCTTCGCTCTACGCTCTACGCCCTTCGCCCTTCGCCGTTCAGCGAACTTTCCCGCTCTCAAGATGACACGTCATGCACGACGGGTCCTTTCCCTCCACGTCATGACAACTCAAGCAAGTTTCGATATCGCGTCGCGCCTCCTCTGCATGCAAGCCGCCTCCCGACCCGCGACCCAGCGTTGTGAAGCCGGGAACGCTGTGTGAGGAGGGTTTGAACCTCAACTGCGTAATGTTGCCCCCCGCTTCGTGACACTGCACGCAAAACGTCTGCACAGAATGACACGATTGGCATTCGCTCATTCTTGCTTTTGCGTCAAGCCCGTGCGTGAAACGATAGTTCAACTCATGAACGCTTTGCAACAGCATCTGTGTTGGTGAATCTTTCGTCGAGGTTTTGTGCGCAGGTTCGGTCGTCAGGTCGCGCCGCCGGCCGTAGGCGTACGATTTCAGTTCCGCATTCACGTGGCACTGCTGACAGAACCGTTCCGTATGGCAGCTCTGGCAATCCGTCGTGAGCGCGCCGACACGCGTAAGCTCGCGATGGTTGCGTATAAAATCCGACCGCTGATGATCAATCGGAAGCAGTGTCGCAAAATTGGTGTGGCAGCTTTCGCATGTGTTCGTTGCCTTCACATCATTGTGGCACGTGTTACACGTTGTCATCGAAGGAAGGTTCGCAGCCGTTGCTTTCTCGACATTCTCCATACCCTGATGGCACGTTGTGCATTCAACGCCTTCCATTGTGGTGTGTTGTTCGTGCGAGAACTTCAATCCACGCGACGGGGGTGGGGGCGTTGCCTGAATGTCGGCGGGGTTGTTGTGACAGTAACCGCATCGCTTTAGCTCGGCATCATTCACCTGCTCGTCATGGCACGTGGCGCACGCCTCATGATTGGTCGAATTGAAGTCGGATGCGAACTTGCTGGTCTTCGCGGTTGTGTGGCACGTTGCGCAATCGGTAATGCCCGCTTCTGTAATGTGAAACTTGTGTGAGAAGCTTATTCCGCGCGAGCTGTTCTCGTCGCTGCCGCTGGAATCGGCCCTCAGCATCTTGGTTCCCGTCAGCAGAACACTAAAGCCGATCGCAGCGCTGATGAGCAGTAGTATGTCTCTGCGTATCATCGAAGGTTCCTTATCCAGACATCAAAGCCGGTTCTTGCCACGAAGTCACAAAGACACCAAAGCCCACAAAGCGTTGTTATGTTTTCTCTCTCACCGTTCATAATGTTCTCTTCGTGATACCTTGGTGTCTTTGTGTCTTGGTGGCAAGATGTTAGAATTGCGTAGTAAACCAATAATTGAATTTCCCGAACAGCCGCCAATCGTTCTGTACGATTTTGTTGCGCAGCCACTGTCCTTGTACGTCGAACGCAAACTGTTCCCACGGCCGGACCGTTGTGCCGAGTGTGCCGGCGAATCCTTCTTCACGTTTCGCACTGTCGTCGAGTCGGTACGTCATATAGGCGAGGCTGAGCGAAGGCGTCAGCGTGTTTTCAAAGAAGGGATAGACAACCGTGATGTTCGCGTGGTCAAGCTCGCCTGCGATGCCGTTCGTTCCGCGATACATGAAGCTGATGTTTCGGTGTGCGAGTCCTACCGTGTAGCGGAAACTCTTATCGCCGGAATAGTTCACGTATGCGCCCCGCGCGAAGCCGCGCACGTCTGGAACCACGATATGATCTGCGCCCAACTCGAATTCATCTAACGCTTTCAGATCGAAGACGGAGAAGAACGAGTTGTATAACAGCCGCGGCTCACGATGAATGTAATCACCGCTCACGCTCAAATCATCGGAGAGGTTGACCCGAACGCCGAATTGCCCTCGCTGTGTTTTCTTGTAGTTCAAATCGTAGTCATAGCGCCCGTACACCCGCGAACTGCCGACGAGGTAGGCAACATCACCGCTGAGGTATTGTTCCTTCGCATTGCTCGGCATGATAAACACCTGGATGGGATTGAACAACGAATCGTCTCGGGTCGCCCAATAGCCAACCCGTTCTCGCTGCCGATTGATGTAACTGACCCCGATGCGCGTATGTTCAATGGCATTGACAAGAATCTGTCCGCCGAGCGTGAAGTTGTTTTTCAGTTTCTTCCAATCTTTCAGTTCATACTGAATCGGCGTCGTTTGTCCGCCGTAGGCGGTAATTCTGACTTTGTTGTCCACGAAACGGAGCGTCAGCAGCGCGCCGTCAATCGTTCCGCTGCCGACGCCCGCGAAGTACGGCACGCGCCCGAACGAAAAGTCGGCCGCGCTGAAAATGTTTTTCCACTGACCATACAAGTAATAGAACCGGTAGTCGGGAACTTCGTCGAGTTTCTTCTGAAGCATTCCTGCAATCTGAAAATGCGTATGAATGCTGAAGTCGCTCATCGCCGCGTCGAGAATTGCGGATTGAAATCCTCGTGCGAATTTCTTTGATACGTCAATGGTATCAAACTTCTCGAACGTGTACACGGAGCCGATAAGACGTCCGTTGACTAGAATCTGCGGCGAAGCTGTGGAGTGGATGAGCATCGCCGCAGCGGTCATGAGGAGGAGATTTGGCAAGTGGTTTTTCATGGTCGTGACAGAGGTATGAAACACAATGCTCTCTGTAGTTCAATCTATATGCCACAAGATGCGTGGTGCGAAATGTCAAGGAGTGAGCAAAAGAAGCCATGTTCATGAGAACAACTCGGAGAGGCATTCCAACATTTGAGAGAGCGGTCGTTGAGTTTTCCGACAATTGAGAACGCGATCGAACTGACGCTCTCAAGCCCGATAGGGGACTCCACGCGCCGCTGCTAGCGGCAAGCGGAGTCCCGCAGTTACGTGCTACTTACCCTTCACTTTTTTTTCCCATGCTCGATCTTCGCCCACGCCTCATCCAGCTTGAATCCCTTGAATGTCGGGCTTTCGGAGTTGTGACAGGTGGTGCAGAACTTTTCGCTCTTTTCCACCTTTATGAATCCAGCTTCGACTGCTTTCTTCTTCGAAGCGTCATCTTTCTTGTTATGAATCATGAGGAATCCCGACGCTGCACCGTGACACGCTTCGCACCCAACGCCCTCCTCCATCTTGAATGACTTGTCAACATTCTTCGCGGTTCCGCCGCCCGTGACGTGGCACTTCAAGCATTCAGGCGCCTCGTGCGCTGCAACTTTCAAGCCCTTCTCTTTTGCGATTTTGATAGACTTCTCGCCTTGCAGAGTTTTGTACGCGCCAGCGTGCGCGGACTTTTCCCACACCTTGTATGCCGTTCCACCCGCACCAGCGACGTGACACATTTTACACTTCGCCGAGCCGACGAATTTCGCGTCGGCGCCGTTCGCCAACGACGCCACGAACAACACAATGCCCATCACACTTATCAAGCGTAGTGTTTTCATCGTTTTT
>CAYUFU010000170.1:0-3470 GCA_964444145.1 uncultured Chitinophagales bacterium | reverse complement strand
TTGGCGGACAACTGAGCACGCCGATACAACGCACTTCGCTCCAGCAACAGATTGCGGAAAAGCAACGACGAGGATACACGTTGAAGTTTTTAGATAACACGCTGATGGAATTGACTGAGCCGATGACAGGCGCGAAGAGAATGTGGAGTTTATCAATGCCGAGTGATCAAGACATTCGAGCTTGGGCATCGCAAAGAGGTATTCCCATATTAGAAATTGACCCGCGGACAATTGACACGATGCAATTCATAAGTTGGTTTCGATACGCAGGAAGAGTGCCAAATGGTACGGGAGCTGGGGTTGACGAGCTTCTCTTGGGGGACATAGATGGGAATGGTAAAACTGAGGTTTACGGACACACGCGTGGATTCATATTCGATGGTGACCTTGTGATTTATGAAGCGACGACGGACAGCACGGCAACCTGGCGGTACGCATATGAACCATATCCGGGGAATCCGGTCGGGTTTGTCGACCTTGATCGAGATTCTCTCATTGAATTGGTGACAATGAAATATGTGAATGTTGCTTTTTTCTCTTTCTTTGAACAACCGACGATTTCTGGATTGCCGACCCAGTTTCGTTTCACATTTCCCACAACTACAGTAGGGGGGGAGACCGGCTTCATACCATTATTTGGGCTTTTCGACGGCGACGGTCGGATGGATTGTTTGTTTCGCACTATTGACACTGACTCTTCTGGACGTACAGCGCGAAAGATTGCTGTTGCGGAATATGATACTGTAAATTATCGGCTTCAAAGAGTATGGGATCAAGCCCTGGTTTTCCTTGGCATGTTTTGTAAGGGGGACTTTGACCAAGATGGCACAATGGGGTTTGCGACCACAACCGGATTTTCCGGCTCAAAGCTCGTTGTCTTTGAGAATAACGGGGATAACTCCTATCGGGAAACCTACCGAGACAGCACTTCGTTTGTAAACCACTACGCTATCGCATCGGGTGATGTTGATGGAGATGGTACGCCGGAGATATTTTCCGAAGCAAATATGGAAACCGATTGGGTTATCGTGCATGAAGCGGATAGTAATGATCGCTTTTCTCCGAAACTCCTCATTCATTTCTCGACTGGCAGCGGATTCGGGCTTCCTCTCTACTTAGTTCGCGCTATGGAAGGAAATGGCAGGCAGGATCTTATACTGACGACAGCGTCGTACATCGTAATCTTGGAAGGAAATGGCAACGATAGCTATCGTGTGAAGTACATACGGCGCGAACCAAGGCTTGAGGGTATGCAAGTCGCCGACTTCAATCACGACGGGAGGAAGGACTTGGCAATCTCTTCTTTCCAACGCGACTCTCTGAGCCGAACCTTGAACTACTTCACTACATTGTATTTGAATTCAAGAGCTACAGACATCTTGGAACAACGGGAAGAAGGTACCCATGTAGTGTTTGAAAAGATTTTTCCCAACCCGGCTAATCCAGCGACTACGATTGAATATAGTATTTCGACCTCTGCTGATGTAAAATTAGTTCTCTACGACCTCCTTGGTCGAAAAGTCCAAGAGATTTCATCGGGTTTTCAGCAAAGCGGCTTACACAGAATCGAACTCAATATGAACGGTTTGTCCTCGGGAATTTACTTGTTCCAACTTCAGGCTGGCTCATCACAACTCACCCAAAAACTCATCCTTGCTCATTAGCGAAAGGAGGCATTAGGCGAGTCAAGGTCTCTCGCAACTAAGAACAAGGCAATCACTCATCCTTTCTTTTGTGGAGGTTCTTATGGCTAGGCGAATATTGTTTCATCTACTCGCCACACTAGTGCTTGCCACGTCATTGCAAGCACAGGTTCCAACTTGGGAGCCGAAGATTGAAATGTCACTGCCAACGTCAGTGACTGCGGCATATTCTGATAACTATGGACAGCATATTCTGCGGCAAACAGTCTTTGATCCAATTACGCAATCGGTCGGTTTCAATCACTTTCTGTTTGGCAATGACGGAGCGTTGATCGCGACGAATTCTGGGAAAATTGTAAGACCTGGCGGCGGTGATCCAATGCTTAACACTACTTTCAGTGCATCAGTAACAGGATATGGGGGAGTACTCTATGTGGTCGGAGCACGACGAGAAGCTGCCTCATTCGAAGCACGATTCATTGACTTGTATAAAAGCACAAATGGCGGGGAAACATGGACTTACGAAACACCAATCGATTTGGTTGGAATCGCAACGGTGAAAGACATTGATGTCACAGCCGACGAGAATGGTATTCACCTCGTCTGGGATAACCACATCGACACTCGAGTCTTCTACAGACGTTTCTTTCGAGGCGAATGGCGACCATTGGCGGAGGTGACCCTTTCTGGCACAACCGCTACACGGCCCAAAGTGGTTACGGTGGGAACCAAAGCGATTGTCTCGCTTGTAAACACCACACCGGGATCAAACAATATCGGTACATCGAGAGATTATGATGTGGTATCCGAGACTTTCGAACCGACTTATCGGGTTACTAATACAATGAGCGAAGTAGCGCAATCAAACATCGGAGCGTCGAGCAATGAAGTCCATATGCTTCTTCTGCCGCTGTTTAGTGGCGACAGAAACCTAAGATTTACCAAGAGAACTGTAACGGGCCAATGGGAAGCTCTTGCGACTTCTTCATGGTTCGCGAACGGAGATGAGGTTCTTGATTATAGACGCAGGGTGGCAACTGCGAACGGGGCTCTCTATGTTCTGTACCATTCAAGTGCTGGATCCACCGGGCGCTTTTTTGTTGCTGACTACACAACACAATGGACAACACAGCCTTTTGAAGTAGGAAACTGGACACTTGAGCAGCCATCGGCCTATACGGAGCAACAGGCACTTTGTCCGCCTCTGGGACCGGCTTGTACATCTATTGGACTCAAAACATTGGCAGCAGCGTTGTGAAGCATTTTGTTCGTCGGCGAGTCCTCGCGCTCCAAGGGAGTATCGCCTCAAACGCCTTCTGGACCGGCAACAATTGGATCAGCGGCAGCGCCTCAATTGAAAACGGCGTAACTGTAACCATGAAATCGAACTCACTCACAACATTCTTGTCCAACGCGCAAATTACGGTAAAGAACGGCGCGACGCGACGAACAAGCACTACTTCGCGAACCTCACCTCGGGTTTCACATCTGTTTCCAATGCGTACTTCTTGAGCGTTGTCGAGAAATTGGAGAAACGAATTGATACGAGAGAATTCGCAGCGCTTCTCACGTCGCGATACTTCGATCCAGCGAACAACCTCACGCGTATGGAAGATGTGTATTGCTATCTGGACGGCGCAGCTGCGCATAACGAGGATCGAAAAGACGATGCCGATGCGCGACGGCTGTTACGCAATCTCTTCGATGTCTATCGCACAACTGATATGACGGTGGTTCGCCTAAAAATCAAGGAGCTGCATGAGTATTTGGTGCCAACTACTTTCGCGCTCGACCAGAACTATCCCAACCCCTTCAACCCATCAACAA
>CAYUFU010000169.1:0-3616 GCA_964444145.1 uncultured Chitinophagales bacterium | reverse complement strand
CCACCAAGCGGACTGACTTGAATCGGTCTTGGGGAATCCCCCGAGGTTATAGGATAATTCGCAATCACCTTCTCTTGTACAGATGCATCGCGCACCTGTGGATAGGCAAGCGTTACGAAAACCAAACAGAATACAAGCCACTGCACCAAACAACGTTGCACTGCTCGGTTTTTTTCTATCGAACTACTGTTTTCCATGATCGTCTTCCTTTCATCATTGATTTTGCAACATGAATTCACAACATTACACACGGCAAGCGGGCGGCGCGCCTTACGGCGCGCCAACCAGCATGAGCTTGCTACTACGCTGGGCGGTGATGTCGCAAGCATCATCGCTCAGTTTTTTTTCTACAACGGTTGCGCATAGCCGGTAGTACCCTCCTTTCCAAGCATTGTGAATGATGCGTTATTGAAAACGAACTCGAACAGTATGGAAGACTGAAGATCCCACATAACCGTAGCCGTGAGAAACACCTGCACTCGCGACGCTTCGGAACCTGTGATTGTAGTAGTTGACATCGAACGATTGCACTTCGACGAAGCATGTATCGGCGGCTGAAACGCGGAATGGTGTTGCAGGGGAATACAGCGTATCAAACGCAACATACGTGAAGCGCTCTCGATATGGGCCTCCGACGAGCACTCGCCTTGCAATGATAACGCTTGCGATATAACCGAGAGCATTCCTGCTTCGGGTCCACCGCAAATCGAATTGCAGTTGACCATTACTGGTGGTGTATATTTGAGTTGGACTGGGGCTCAAAATCTGAAATTCACCTGGAAGAGTTGTTCGCCCTTCAATCGTCAAGGTACCTGCTTGAACAGTCAATGAGTACGAAGCTTCAGGTTGGACAACAAATGAATCCGGATTGACATAGGACTTAGCAACGACCGTCCCATAGGATGAATCCACTCTCAATTGAAAGGGATGCCGTCCATGATCGTCGGTCACAAAGACAGTTGCGCCTTCGAGAAAGTACGGTAGGAACTGTGCATTATGCAACTCCGTGAATGGCAGGAACGAGGGAGTTTCGCCAAGATCTGCAGTCCGATAGAGAAATACGGATTGGCGCGGCTGGTTGGCAGTCAACTGGAGCAATACGCTCGCGCTATCGGGCTTTGTCGGATCGGCAACGTCAGTGCAAGAGACACCAGTGCTGGCGATGATGACCACCAGAACGAAGGAACGAACCAATGCAAAAGATCGCATTTCACTTATGCCTTTCAAAACTCGACAGTAACGCCAACGGTTGGAACAACACTCGATGCTCGCTGCTCCTTGCCGTAATTGAAGAAGTAAGGGTTCGGCGCGTTGTACACGTTGAACACTTGCAGGTATGGCATGATAAGAACGTTGCCCCAAATAAATGAGCCCGTAATGCCAACATCCAATCGCTGGTACGGAATGGCGCGCACAGAATTCTTGCGACCATCTATCGCGCGTAACGTTTGCTCAAATGGCTCGCTTTGCCACCCAGGATCCGCAAGTCCAATGAATTGGCCGACGACATTGGTAAAAGGAACGCCGGTCGCGATGGTCCAAAAGAGATCGAGCCTGAGCGTTTCAAATGGCTTGAACGCTGTCATCAGTTTTAACGCGTGCGTGCGATCGGCGTTTGCAAAGTACGCGAAGCTGCCATTTCGCTTTATGGAACGCGAGAGCGAATAGGCAAGCCATCCCGTTACTACATCCCCTTCACGTCTGACGAGTATGTCGATCCCCGTCGCGTATCCGGTTTCGAAAATGTAGGGCGCTTGAATGTCATTGTATGATGAGGCGAGGTTGTCTCGTGTCTTGTAATACGCTTCGATGTTCAGGGAAGCACCGGCAAATAGATCGGAGAAATCAAGACCCACCGAAAAATGATCTGAGCGTCCAATCTCGTCGGAATTTTTTGGGAGGAACAAAAGAGAAAACGGCGAGAAGAAGTTGTCCTTAGTCTTGCTCTCTCTTAATGTATAGAGATGTTGGTAGTATCGGCCGTAGGAGACGTTGAATCTGATATTGCCAGTAAGCTGGAACAAGCCACTGAGGTAGGGAGAGTGCAAAAGAACGTTCACATGGTTTAACAGACTTGCCCTATAACCGAGCATGAAGTCAATATCATTCGTGAGCCGAATAGCGTCTGATGCAAAGAAAGTCAGAATTGTTGAGTTCGCTGAACGGCTGTAGACGTCTGGGGCGTAATCGAAGAACCTCTCGGGTCGCGGAAATAGAATCTCTTCAATATCAGTATAGGCTTTCCAGTTGATGTTCCAGCTATACGCGGTCCCTATCCGCTTCGCTTCCACACCTACGTCGAGAGTATGGTCCCCAATGCGCCCAGCTAACGTGATGGACCCCGTGATATCCGTAATGGCGTTTGCGATACTAAGACTCCCGCTGTTCAGTTCAGGATCAGCATAATAAGTTCCTTCAAGGAGTGCTCCTTCGGCTCCAACGTAAGAGCGCGTGAAGTAGATCGTCGCGTCCAACGAAGCAGTTTTCGTTAGCTCGTGCATGATCGTACCGCGTAGAACTAGGTTTGACCAGTTGGGAACCTCTCGTATGTCCAACGATGTGGGATTACGACTCTGAAATGGATCAAATGAGTCTCTTGAAACCAAAGCACTAATCTGAACGGAAGTGCCGCTTGACAGCGGGCTGGAATACTTGCCATACAAGTCATAGAAAGAAAATGGAACCGCAACATCGCTACTTGCCGTATTCAGCACTGCATCCAAAAATGTTCGTCGAGCTGACACGACAAGCGAGCCTGCCCCAAGGGGTCCCTCAGTAACCCCGCGGAGACTCGATATGCCGAGAGAAACGCTGCTTCGATAGCGCTCCCGACTGCCAGCTTTCGTTACCAAATCCACCACGCCGGATAAATGTCCTCCGAATCTGACGGGGTAGTTCGATCGGTAGAGTCGCTCTGCTTGGATTATGTCGCTGTTGAACATGCTTAGCCAACCTGCAAAGTGATATGGGTTGTACACCGGTACGCCATCCAGTGCAATCAATGTCTCGTCAAAATTTCCCCCACGCAAGTAGATCTGACTGTTGAAATCGGATGTTGCTGTCGTCACCCCCGGTAGTGACTGGATCGCCCTGAGGGGATCTGGTTCGGCAAACGCGGGCAGACTTTTCAACTCCCGGACAAGAAGGCTTAATGGGGTCTCGGTTGGATGGGTTCTTGTGTGCAACCCGAAGACTGTAATGCTATCAATTAGAATCTCTTCCGGAGTCAACTGAAAAAAAATCTTCTTGGTTGCATCTTCTTCACGAACACGAACATCTTTCCGTGCAGTTTGGTATCCGACCATTCTAACTTCAAACACATGTTCGCCCGGCGAAATTAAGAACCTGTAATAGCCCCTGCTGTCTGTTGTGCTTACCATCTGGCTGTCAAGCGATATTGTCGCGCCAACAAGTTTTTCCAGGGACTCCCTATCCGACACAAACCCTTCAACGAGAATTCGATTCTGTGCCTCGCTTGTTACAAACGAAGCTATGACAAGGAGAATAATTGTGACCGGATAGCGCTTCATGGTTGAGTAGGATTCAGTAGGATTATGCGTTTAGACTGGGGCGCAAGCAACTTAGCACTTGCACCCCTCTTCGTCTGAATTCTCTA
>CAYUFU010000168.1:0-3695 GCA_964444145.1 uncultured Chitinophagales bacterium | reverse complement strand
AAATCCCGCAGCGTCCACGGAAAGGTCGCAGGTTCTTCCGAAGGAATCCCTTCGGGAAAATCCCGCAGCGTCCACTCAGTCAAGCAGCATTCTCATTCACCCTTTAAGTCTTGTCCCGAGAGGCAAGTAAGGGAGCGTCAGTGAAGGGTTCAAGGTTCAAGGTTCAAGTACGACCTCCGTGCCCCATGGGTGCGGAGGTTCTTTTTTTGTATCACGAGATCCTGTACCCGTGAAGCCAAGTCGCAGGAGTGGATACAGGTAGATTTGTTGCGGGGTCTGCCCCGCCATGCGGGGCTCAAATTCAGTATGCGGAAACTCAAAGCAAAAATAATTGACGATGCGGGAATGGAGCGGACGGTTACGCGTCTCGCCCACGAGATTCTCGAGAAGAACAAAGGCGCATCGAACATCGTCATTGTCGGCATTCGGACGCGGGGAGAGTTTCTCGCCAAGCGTGTTGCTGCGACTATCGAGAAGGTGGAAGGCGTCAAGCTCAACATCGGCTTTCTTGACATCACGCTCTACCGCGACGATCTGCTCGGCAAACTCGAACAGCCTCGCATGAAGGGGACGGATATTCTCTTCGACATCAACGGCAAGGACGTAGTGTTGGTTGATGATGTGCTGTATACGGGCCGGACAATCCGTGCCGCGCTGGATGGCTTGATTGACATCGGCAGACCGAAGACGATCCAACTTGCTGTGCTCATTGATCGAGGGCACCGCCAGCTTCCGATCAAAGCCGACTTCGTTGGCAAGAATGTTCCCACGTCGTCGGACGAATCCATTCGTGTACACTTGAAGGAAGTTGACGGCGCGGATGAAGTACTGTTGATGCACCCGGAAGATACATCTCAATAACTGACGTTACGCAAGGCGAGCACAACGACTCTCAGCGAAAACATCATTGAACCCTTTCAGGGTTCACACCAAAAGGTTATTTCCAACACCGAGGGCGTTGCCCTCGGCTATTCACATTCGTCCCTTTCAGGGACAGCTCTATGTTGGCAGCATTGGGAATAACGACTGAACGAATTCGAGAGTGCCGACGCCGAAGGCGTCTTATACGAATAGGTCGGGGCGAAGCCCCGACAAAGAATCGCAACGCAAATGTGAACCCTGAAAGGGTTCAATAACATGGTTGCGTAACATCAGTCAATAATCAATTCCCAAAACCCAAATAAGTTCCAAACTCCAAATCTCAAAAAGGGATAAGCAGTGAACGTCGGAGGGAAGATTATTGGTGCATGAATATTGAGATTTCTTTGGAGCTTGGACCTTGAGAGTTGGAGCTTTTTGAGACAATAGATGCCACTGAAATCAAAACATCTTCTCGGTCTCGACGGAATGGCAAAGGATGACATTCAACTCATCCTCGACACAGCCGTTTCGTTTCGCGAAGTGTTGGAGCGTCCGATCAAGAAAGTTCCGCCGCTGCAAGGGAAGACGATTGCGAATCTGTTTTTCGAAAGTTCTACGCGCACACGGCTTTCGTTCGAGCTTGCCGAGCGACGGCTCTCGGCGGATGTGCTTGCGTTTCAATCCTTCGGCAGCAGCGTTGCAAAGGGCGAAACGCTGAAAGATACTGCGCGCAACATCGAGGCGATGAAAATTGATATGGTCGTGATTCGGCACGCCGCAGCGGGTGCGCCGCATTATCTTGCGCAGGTCATCGAGTCGTCCGTCATCAACGCGGGCGATGGCGGACACGAACATCCGACGCAGGCGCTGTTGGATTTATACACGCTGCGCGAAAAATTCGGTAAACTGCAAGGCGTGCACGTGTGCATCGTTGGCGATATCGCGCACAGCCGTGTGGCCCGCTCGAATATTCATGGACTCAAAGCAATGGGCGCGAACGTGTCGGTCTGCGGTCCCGCAACGTTGATGCCGCGCGACATCGAGCAGCTCGGCGTTGAAGTGCATCATCACATTGACGACGTACTGCCGCGAGTCGACGCTCTGAATGTCTTGCGTATTCAGTTGGAACGCGACGCGGGACGATTGTTCCCTTCGATTCGTGAGTATCACAACTTCTACGGCATCACACGCCAGCGTTTGGACAAAGCAGGACGTGACATCGTCATCATGCATCCAGGTCCGATTAATCGGGACGTAGAAATTTCCGCCGACGTTGCGGATAGTGAAAACTCCGTGATCTTGCAACAGGTGTTGAACGGCGTCGCGGTACGGATGGCAGTGTTGTACTTAATCGGAACAAGAAACAAATCGTCAGTTGTCAATTGACAATTGATTCGGAATGAAGCCTATGGATATTTTGCTCAAGAACGGACGTCTGATTGACCCAGTGTCGGGTCGAGATGAAGCGCTGGACATTCATCTTGTTGATGGGCGAATTGAAAAAATCGCGGCAGCGATTCCTGTTTCGTCGTCAACACGCGTTGTCGAGCTGAAGGGAAAAATTGTCGCGCCTGGGTTCTTCGATATGCATGTGCATTTGCGCGAGCCGGGCTTTGAGCACAAGGAGACAATTCTCACCGGCTGTACATCTGCCGCAGCGGGAGGATTCACTGCCGTCGCGTGCATGCCGAACACGAATCCGGCAATTGACGATGAGTCGGTCGTGAGATTCATCCAAGAAAAAGCGAAGCTCGCGTTGAATGGCCTCGTTGATGTGCATCCGGTTGCTGCGGTCACCGTCGGACGGAACGGCGAACAACTCGCTCCCATCGCGGAATTAGCGCGCGCGGGCGCGGTCGCGTTCACCGACGACGGCGACCCGGTGCACGATGCAGAAATGATGCGGCGAGCGCTCGAATACGCGAAGATGTTCAATAAGCCGATCATCCAACACGCGCAAGATTTACCGCTCACCAAAGGCGGCGTCATGAACGAGGGCTTCAACTCAACGACGCTCGGCTTGCCAGGCATGCCCACGATTGCTGAGGACATCATGGTCGCCCGCGACATTCAGCTTTCCGCGTACACCAACGCGCAGTACCACGTCGCGCACATGAGCACTGCGGGTTGCGTCGAGCTTGTGCGCGATGCGAAGCGACGCAAGCTCCGTGTCACGTGCGAAGTCACGCCGCATCACTTCACGCTCACCGACGACGCAGTCCGCTCGTACGACACGAACACGAAAATGAATCCGCCCTTGCGCACACGCGACGACGTTGAAGCGATGAAGGAGGGACTCAAGGACGGCACGATAGACGTGATCGCCACCGACCACGCGCCGCACTCTTACGACGAGAAGCAGGTGGAATTCCAGAGCGCGCCGTTCGGCATCGTCGGACTTGAAACGGCAATCGGCTTGACCATCACTGAACTGTTTGAGAAGAATATTCTCTCGCTCTATCAAATTATCGAACGGTTTTCGACGAACCCGCGCCGCATACTTCATCTTTCGCAAATCAAAATCGCGGAAGGGGAAGTGGCGAACCTCACCATCTTCGACCCCACAGCAGAATGGACGGTTGACATCCAGAAGTTCAAATCGAAATCGAAGAACTCGCCGTTTCATGGATTCGCGCTGCGCGGGAAAGCTATTGGCGTGACCAACAACGGACGGATGTTGGTCGCGGAATAACTCCGCTGCCCCTTCTCCTATACACTGTACGGCTTATCCAAGGGACCTTTCTCTGCCCGTCCCTGTGCCTCCCGACACCTCGCGTGCTCGCATCTCTTCTTTCCATTCACTACAATAAGTTCAAGAGGCGGCTAATTTTTTT
>CAYUFU010000167.1:0-3851 GCA_964444145.1 uncultured Chitinophagales bacterium | reverse complement strand
GGCACCAACGGCACGCTCGAAGGTATTGTCAGAGACAAGAAGACGAACGAAAAACTTTCCGGCGTCACCGTGCTCGTTGTCGGAACGCAACAGGGGGCGACGACGAACACCGACGGCTTCTATCAAATTCAAAACCTTCGCGCAGGCACATACGATATTCGGTTCAGCTTTGTCGGCTATCAAACTGTGCTGATGAAACAGGTCGATATCACTCCCGACGTGCGGACAAAGCTGAACGCGCAACTCGAACCGGCGACACTGGAAATGAGCGAAGTGGTTGTTGTGCAAGAGAAGCCGCTTATTCAACGCGACATTACGGGTACGACATTTTCTGTTAGCGCGGCTGAGGTTACGCTGCTCCCCGTAACGAGCATTATTGATGTCGTCAAACTGAAGCCGGGCGTTACTGCAGAGGGAAATGTTCGGGGTGGCAAAACGACCGAGGTGGTGTATCTCGTTGACGGTTTGCCTGTGCAGGATGTGTTGAGCGGCGGTCTGAAAACGGAGCTGCCGAACAGTTCGATTTCGGGCTTGAGTTTGTACACGGGCGGTTTCGAGCCTGAGTACGGCAACGCGCTCTCGGGTATCGTGAACATCGTGACCAAGACGGGAAGCGACGCGCACCACGTCAACGCGAAGGTTGCGAAGGACAATCTCTTCGGCGGAACGCAGGTGAGCAAAACGAACGAGTTCGAGCTTGCAGCCTCGGGTCCGTTTCTTCAGGATGAGCTTTTTTACTTCGCCTCGGGCAGTGGGTTTCTTAGCGACTCGCGCTGGTGGCAGGACTTTCAATATTTTTTCACCTCGCCGGTCGAACAAACCTTCAACGGTTTTGCAAAGCTGGACTATATCATCTCACCGAAGATGCGGCTCGGCGCGCAGATTCTCTTCTCGGATCGCGATTGGCGCGAGTATGAATTCAACTGGCGATTCAATCTTGCGGGGCTCCCGCCGCAACATCGAACGTCGTATCGGCTCGCCGCGATTTTTTCTCACGCCGCATCGGAAAACTTCTTTTACACGGCAAGTCTCAGTCGCTATTTGCTCAAGACACGCATCGGCGAGGGAGCGAAAGAGAACGTCCCGGCAAACGATCCGTATCAATATGATTTCTTGTTGCAGTACATCATTGATGGGCAGCGTGCATGGTGGGCAAGAACAACGCAGGAACACTACACGGGAAAATTCGACGCAACATTCCAGGCGAGCGATGTGCATTTGCTCAAGTTCGGTGGCGAGTTGAATCTGTTCAACGTCAACTCCGACGTTGTGAAGTACGAGCCGCGCAAAACATTTTTCGGCAAGCCGCTCGTCAATGAGCCGCAGTTGAATTTCAGTTCGTCGTATCACTACACGCCAAGAACAGGCGCTCTCTACATTCAAGACAAGTATGATGTGCCGGGCAGCGGACTACTGCTCAACTTCGGCGTGCGGTGGGATTTTCTCGACCCGACAGCGAGCCGACCGGCAGTCGAAGCAATTCCGTTGAGCGACACCGCGTATTCATTCACCGTCAAGAGCAGTGTGCCGGCGAAATTCAAGCATCAATTCAGTCCGCGCTTCGGCGCCGCAACACAGCTCGCGGAGAACGGCTACTTGTTCGTGAATGCAGGGTGGTATTTCCAATATCCGTTGTTCGACTACCTTTACAGCGGTCTCGATCAAGCGGCGCTCGCCAAAGGCTTGAGCGCCGTAACGGGCAACCCCGACCTCGAACCCGAGCGGGCCAAGGCGTATGAGATTAGCGTGAAGTACAGTTTTCCGCACGACATCGTCGTTGCGGCAACATACTTCAAGAAAGAATCCACTAATCTCATTGACACGAAGACCTTTGTTCCCGGCGATAGCAAGCTTGCCGGTTCATTTGGTTTTGCCGAGTACGTCAACACACCATTTGCCGATGCGAGCGGAATTGAAATCGTTGTCACGCGCGAGCGCGGCGAGTGGATCACGGGAGAGTTTTCGTACACCTTCATGACGGCTGAAGGCGTGAGCGGAAGCTCGGACGATGGATTCTACATTGCGCAGTTTGGGCTGCCGCCTGGTCGGCGCGTCTATCCGCTGAGTTGGGATCAGCGCCATACACTGAAGCTGACTTCGTCCTGTGTGATGCCGTGGAACGGTTCTCTCAATCTCTATACGGAGTATCACACCGGCAGACCGTACACGAGTTATCCGACTGCAACCGGATTCGAACCTGTAGAGAAAAGACGATTCCTGCAGAACAACGAACGCATGCCGTACTACTTCGTGCTTGATCTGAAGGTGATTCAACGTTTCACTGTTGATTGGTGGAGTAACGCCACGATCTCGGTGTATCTCGATGTCCGCAACCTGTTCAATAGAAAAAATGTGAAGTGGGTTGATTCGAACGGTCGGATTGGCGGCGAGTTGTTCGATCCGGGCGGCTATTTTATCGGTCGGCGAACGACGCTCGGCTTGGTTGTGGAGTTATAGAATGAGGCGCACGCTCGACTACGTTTCTTGCGTCATTGTCGCCGCTCTCGGCTTTGCGCAGTTGCATTGCGACGAAGCGCTTCCGCCGCGCACGACTCCCGAACGATTCCTTGCAGCATGGCATTATATTGCCGGGGACACCGTTGTCTTCAGAGCAGGTCAGCGCATAAGCGGCGGGGTTTTTCGCGCCGACTTCGTCAATCTGCACGATGAAGTCTTGGACGGCGAGGAGAATCTCGGCACAGACTACGAGTTGTGGCTGCGAGACGATCCATCGGTACGGGCGGAGTTTCACGTTGATGCATCGGGATTGACGGACAGTCGGGTGCTCCGGGGAACTCAACTGACGCTGCTTCCGCGCGATACGGTCGGGGTGCTCAGCAACTGGAACCACCGAGACGTATCGGGTAGGCCCCTGTGGGAGCATGTCGAGCTTATTCGACGAATAACCGAACGCGGCGAGCCGTTTTTGGAATCGCTGCCGGTGCGTATCGTCATCAAAGGGCAGCTTCGAACTTTCGTCAACACCGCGCCGCTGCGATTGCCCGAGTTGCATCTGACGCTGACCTACCGGCTGTTTCAGTGAACACTCCCCGACGAACGTAGAGAATGTTCCAGCGGCTAACGTTCAGCGTCATCATCCCCGCCCTCAACGAAGAAAAACTTCTCGATGGGATGCTGGCGCAATTCACACCGGAAATTATCCAGCGTTACAATCTGGAACTCGTCGTCAGCGACGGCGGCAGCACTGACCGCACGCTGGAGATTTCCCGCCGCTACGCGCACATCGTTGTGGAAAATGCTGCGCGAGTCAAGCAGACAATTTCCCTCGGACGCAACGAAGGTGCAAAACACGCGACAGGCAACGTATTTGTTTTTCTCAACGCCGACACCCTCATCAAAGATGTCGAGTATTTCTTTCGCCGTATCGGCGAAGAAATTACCCGACCCGAACTCGCGGCAATCACGTGCAGCGTCGAAATCTATCCCCACGAGCAGAAGCTGGTGGACAAATGGTTTCACGGCTTTTACAATTGGTTTTTCTCCGCGATGAACGCTGTGGGTATGGGAATGGGACGCGGCGAGTGTCACATCATGCGGCGTGAGGTGTTCGAGCAAGCGAATGGGTACGCCGCAAGGATCGCCGCGGGTGAAGACTACGACATGTTTCGCCGACTCAAAAAAATCGGACGGATCCTGTTCCTGCATGATGTGGTGGTGTACGAATCACCGCGGCGCTATCGCAAGTACGGCTACTTCTACGTGAGCGCGTCGTGGTTTATGAATTTTCTCGCCGTGCAGTTTTTGCGGCGATCGATTCTCGATGAGTGGAAGCCGGTGCGGTGAGCGCCGCCTCCCTCCAATCGGCGGTTCAACGTCGTTACATCTGTAGG
>CAYUFU010000166.1:0-4013 GCA_964444145.1 uncultured Chitinophagales bacterium | reverse complement strand
TCGCCACATAGAGGAAAAGTTCTGACAACCCAACCAACAACCGGAGCGGCACCATTCGTCCCAGGCTTTCTCGCGGAACGCAGAAAAGTTCTTGCCGCGCTCGGGCTTTCCTACGCGGCGTATTATCTGTGCCGCTATAACTTACTCTCCGTCGCGAACAAAACGCTCACCACTGAATTCGGCTGGCGCGCCGACGAATGGGGCGACATCATCGCCGCGTTCTTGTGGGCGTACGCGGCGGGCCAGCTCATCAACGGTTTACGTGTTGACCGTGTCGGTGGACGAACGATGATGGTAATGGGCGCCGTTGGCGTCGTTGCTGTCAACATCCTCTTTGGCTTCGGCATGTTCGCGCGGATGCTTGCTTATTTCATCGTACTGGGTGCATTGCTCGGATTCTTTCAATCGCACGGCGCGCCGTCGCTCGTGAAAGTGAACGCAAACTGGCTCCGAATAAACGAGCGCGGAATATTCACGGGAATCTTCGGATTTGTGATTCAACTCGGTCGGTGGGCGGCGCTGCTCGCAGGCGGCTACATCGTCGCCAACGCGCCTTGGCAATGGCTCTTCTGGGCACCTGCTGCGGTGCTTTCTCTCGTTGCAGTGGGAGCGTACCTCTTCATCAAAGATAATCCCGAAGACATGGGATTTCCACCTGTTGAGCAACACCACGGCGGATTGGCCGCCGAAGATACGAAGCCACTCAACGTCGGCGAGATCATTCGCAAGGTCGCCGGCAACAGAGTGATCTGGATTATCGCAGGGGCGTACTTCTGCACGGGCGTTATTCGGTGGGGAGTGGACGCGTGGTACATCCGCTACCTGCAGGAAACCTACGGCATGAAGACCGACTCGTTCACGTACGTCGTGAGCGCCTTTCTGATTCCGTTTGCGGCTGTCGCGGGTTCGTTTCTCGCGGGCGGCATGTCGGACAAAGTCTTTGGCTCGCGTCGCGGTCCCGCCGCCGCCCTGATGTACTTCATGAGCTTCGTCATGCTCTGCTTGTTTTTGTATTTTCCTGGACCGGTTCTCAGCGTCGTTTTTCTCGTCATCTTACAAATGTTCATCAACGGGCCGCACTCCCTGCTCGGCGGCGCAGCAGCGATGGATTTCGGCGGACGCAAAGCCGCAGGCTTCGCAACAGGGATGATTGACGCGTGCCAATACCTCGGCGGTGGTATGTTTGCAGGAAAAATTTTGGGTGAGCTCATTCAGCGCTACGGCGCAATAGAAGGCTCAACCAGCATCAGTGCCGCAGGCTGGCAAGCGTGGATTATTCTGTTGATGGGATTCACGCTCTTGGGTGGGGTGTTGATGTCACTCGTATGGAATGCCAGACCTGCGCGATGAAAATACAGGTGTAAACCTCTCGCCGCTCCTTAGTTGCGCACCGCGTCGTTTCGATGACGTTCCTTCGCCATCGTGGACGTTCTTCCGAAGAAGGCCTCACGCGCGTTCATCCCCATTGCCTGCCACACTTTCATGACCTCGTAGCTGATCACGGTCGTAAAGGTCACTGCAAGCCAGACACAGACTGCTTCTATCGGAAGGTGTGACCATGCCTCGACGCTGATTCCAATCATTGCCTCTTCGTTGTAGCTCCACCAATGATTTTGGACCCCTCTGGTTCGTGAGTGCCAGTCGGATGGACTCAGATCCGTTCCCAAAGTTTCTTTGTCACGCGTTCCAGTTCATCGGCAATCAGCGCAGGATTGAGAGTTTTCTCAGGCATATTCTCGAACACCGCATACGGCACCTTGAACCCTTTCACTTCGATATAGTTCGGGTTCTTTGCTTCGAGTTTGTCCCAATCGTTGGTCTTGTAGTAGAATTCCATTTTCTCATCGGGTAATGAATGGTAGAGGATCGAGTCCTCTTGGCCCTTGCGCGCGCGCCGCCGATTCTTGCGCACCGACTCTTCGTAGTCAACGCGAATGTACACGATCTTCGCTTTGCTGAGAATGTCCTCGTGCAAGTAGCTGAGCGCTTCGTAAATGCCGTTCTCGCCGCCGCGTGCGAATTCAATCAGCGTCGTCGTCGTGTCGTGATAATCCGGAGTGCGGGCGATTCTCTTTCGGTATTCGAGGTTGATGCGCTCGATGTAGAGATTCCAGATGAAATCGTCCTTGAACCAATACTGTTCGTCTGTCCAGATGCGTGGCTTACCATGCTTCGAAAGAATGTCGTCAATCTCGAAGGTCTCCCACACGTAGGGGAAATCGTCGAGCTCGTCAACAGTGCCGATGTGAAAGCGATGGAGCCTCTCCGACGGGCTGCAGTTCTTGAGATAATCAATCACTTCGGATTTGCCCGCTGCCGGGCGGGCGGTAAGAATGATGATGGGGAAGTTGTTTGCCATGGGTCGTTTGGTTCCGTTAGTTGATGAGTGTGAGCCTGCCCTCGATTTTCGTCGCAATGACTTTAGCCTTTCGGACTTCGTTCGCGACTGCGTCGAACAGTGTTTGTCGCGAGATGGTTGGGGTTGGCACGTCCATCCCGAAATACTTTTTTCCTTGTCCCACCATAAAGTCGCTTGCCGCGCAGACGTACATTTTCTTGTCGTCGACCGGTGTGCCGCCGACCTCCAGGGTTACGAACTCGGCAGAGCCGTTTGCGTTCTTGCGCCACGTTCCCTTCAAGCCGGACGTTTGTAATGGGTCACGCGCTTGCAAGCCGTAGAGCACCGCATCCTTCAACTGCTTGCCGCTCAGTTGAAATGTCACGAGAATGTTACGGAACGGCAACACCTCGAATAACTCGCGCCGCGTCAGAGGACCTGCACCGACGTTCGCGCGAATCCCGTTGGTGTTCATGAAGGCAACGTCGGCCTGTGCCGCTGCGCGCTGAGCGTCCGCTACAAAATTGCCGATATTGCTTTCACCTCTCCCGCGTTCCCAATCGTATCGCAGCTCGCCGAGCACTTCATCAAATGTCTTTTCGATTTCCGTGTTGATGGAATCAACGAACACGGAAAGTGTTGTTCGTGGTCTTTCCTTGGACGCCCAAAGCTGAATCAGCTTACCGTTATGCTTCACGACCTTGTCATTCTCGACGGTAATCTCGAGAACGCCTAGATTCTCGCAGCGCGCGCCGGCTTGCACTATGATAACACCGTTGACAACGAGCGGCTTCTGCAACCGAGTGTGGGAGTGTCCACCGACGATGATATCAAGACCGCGAACATTTGCGGCGAGGACGGTATCATCTTCAACTCCGATGTGCGTTACGGCGATAATCAAATCCGTTTCCGCATCTATTTTGTCAATGATGTTCTGAGCGGTTGCTTCGGGGGAGAGAACTTTGATGCCCGCAATGTTTTGTTGGTTCACAACACCGGCAAGCCCTTGCAGCATCAAGCCGAACACGCCGATGCGCAAGCCGCCGCGTTCGAGAATGACATAGTCGCGATTGTTGACGGGGAATTCGTTTTTCGTATTGACGAGATTCGCGGAGAGAATCGGAAAGTTCGCCACCTTCAGGAGTCGCGTCGCGTTCTCTTGCGAGATGTCGAATTCGTGGTTGCCGAGTGCCGCCGCGTCGTACTTCAGCATGTTCATCATTTCGTACAGCGCGCCCCCTTCCGCTCCCTTGTACAGTATGTCGCTGATCGGGTTTCCCGTCATCACGTCGCCGCCGTCGAAGAGGAGGACGTTGGAGTTCAGCTTGCGAATGCTGTCAACACGAAACTCCAGTTCTTTCATGCCGCCGACGAGCGGCTTTGGCGTTTCCTTCATCCACACCGCTTCATGCGGAATGAACGACGCGTGCATGTCGTTGGTATGCAGAATCGTGAGGGTGCGCGACACAACAGGTCGTACCAACGGCATCGGTTGTGCTGTCACTTGTTGTTGTGAAGAGGACGCTCCGCCGCAGGCAATGAACGCTAGTGTGCTAAGGGACGAGAGAGTTGTCAAAACAAATTTCGGAGTCATGCGGTTACGTTTGGTTTAGGAGGACGAGATGCACAAATCTACTAAGAAAACTTAAGTTTTGGAAGCAACGGGACGAGCAGA
>CAYUFU010000165.1:0-4030 GCA_964444145.1 uncultured Chitinophagales bacterium | reverse complement strand
TTGCGCAGCGAATCGGAGTACGTATCGCGAAGCCACGATGTGCCATTGTCGCTCGACTTCATGATCTCGATGCCGTTCGTTGCATTGTAAGCAACGAGCAACTTGTAGTCAATTGCATCTCTGTACGCAATGACGGGCGACGGCGAAATAGAAGAATGCGGGGTAAAATTACTCACCAGACTGGGCGAACTACCGCCCCGTGAATACCAAATCTGGTTCGCCGTAGAAGTGGTCGTATGCCACACAATGTCGTTATCGGAGGGAACGCCAGCGATAATTCTTCCTAATGCAATCGAGGGAGACTTGTGGACGCCGGCATTTGTGCTGACAAGTTTTTCCGGCAGCCAGGATGCGCCCATATTCGTGCTCGTAGTGTGCCAGATTTGATTTCCCGATTCGTAGAAGAGGTTGTAGCCATTCAACGACGAAATCACGTTGCTTCTCCAGCGAGAGAGTTTGCGCTGCTGGTTGGAGCCGAGAACGGCGGATGCATTGGAGGCAAGCGGGAGCTTGTAAAGTGCAGTTGCCGTCGCGCCGGGCTGTTGAAACACCACCGCGCTTGTATCTTTCTCAAAGGATCTAAACGCCACATTGCTTCCAGACCAGAGTGTGAAGTTTGCAGTCCTCCCGCCAAACGTTTGCTGCAGCGGCGCGCCGACGGTGTAGTACGGATTTCCCGGAATGTTGTAGTCTTGACTCAAGAACACGCCTTTGTACGTCGCGCTCGATTCCGGCTTGAAGGGTGATGGAATGTTGTTGTGAAAGATTGCATTCACGCCGCGGTTCTTCGGACCTTTCGAATCGGCATCGTCAATCAGCCACGGGTCTTTGAAGTTGATTGTGCCGCCGATTGTTCCTCCTTCGATGAGTTGCGCTTGGATGGTGGCGGGCTTGGAATACTTGAAGTGAGCCAGAACGTTCTCGTTCTCTGTTCCAGGGTCAACCTGCACATCTGCATGATTGATGAAGTAGTTCGTGCTCGTTCCCTTGGTCCACACATTGTATTTTTGCGTTGTGGATGGCTTGAAGTTTGTGTCAGCGTGGACCGAATAAGTCGCTGAACTAACTGGTCGCAAGAATGTAGTGTCAGGGTAAGGACTCCAACCGCTTGTTTCCCACTTTCGCCACATCCCGAACGAAAAACCAGCCGTGTCAACCTGCGCTATTCTGAGCCCGGGCAAAACGCTGTACGTAACCACTGCTGCCTGGCTTGTACGATATCGCGCGCTGTCAGAAATCACTTGCTTTGCTTTGTATGTTCGAGTTCCTGGCCCAAAGGTGAACGGCTGATCGAAGAATACGTAGTGGATGTTCGGATTTGTTAGATCTGGTTCTTCGCCGTTGTCAGTGTAGATTACGAAATTGCCGGAATTGTAATTCGCGAGGATACGGAACCGTACTTGACCAACGTATGTCCCCGATGGAACCGAGAACTGGGGCATTGGTATTCCGGAGGAGTTTACGATATACTGCACTGAATCAACGTTGCTTGAGGGCATGCCAGACTTATAGGCTTTTGCTTTAACGATCGAAGACGAACTGATATCGAATTCACCAGAAAAAAACAAAGAAGTAGAGTCGGGATCGGCACCTCCGAGCCTGTAGTATATCGAGGCGCCTGGCGTTGTGCAAGACATCGTGACACGGACACGTCCATCGAAAGTGCCAGATCGCGGAGAAATCGCCGGTGTAGCAACACGGTTAAGGCTGTTGAACGCAGCAAGGGCGTTTGCTTTGCCATAGCCGCCTCTACGACTCCACCTTCCGTTCCCTCCCTCACCATCAATTACGGAGGCCGTGCTTGTAAGATCATTTATGAAATCAGTTCTGGTTCGAGTAGGAAACTGGGAGAAATACAATGCCGCTATTCCAGCAATGTGTGGCGCTGCGGCCGAGGTTCCTTCAAAAGGGTCATCAAAATGGTGAAGTATTTGTCCAACATACGTGTGCACTTTTGACGTTGCAGTGACCACGGGTGTCCTCTGGATTGTCCATTGATTGAGATCTGCCGAGAACATTCGCAGGTCGCCCCATGAACTGTAACTCGCCATTTGACCAGGCAAGTCGGCGTGGTACGCGGCAACCGCAATAACCCCGGGGTAGCCTTTGTGCCCGTAAATATGTTTTCTGTCTGTCGTGGCATTTCTCAAATATGTATGGCCAACGGTAGGGAAGTCTTCTTGACAAAAGATCTTGAAATCAGAAACCAAATCGCCAGAATATCGCCTAATCGCGATCCGAAAGAGCTTAGTTGAATCGGATGGATTGAATATCTCCCCTACGATTTCCCTCGGAGGCACAAAGTTCCCTTGGCGAAGTCGTCCGCCTCCATCTGCAAGGATTTCATTCCCAGACTCATCAAAGATGTACAGATCATAGTCGGCGGTCGGAGTGTTCCACCTTGTGGACCATTGCAGGAAGACCTCCGCATGACCGAAAGGCGGCATCTCTACCTCAATGTACGTTCTTGAATCCGGAAATACATGGAAGTTGTTTGCATTGAAACTTGTTGTGCCGGAATACAACCTGCGACCATCTAGTGTGCTCGGATCGTAATTGAAGTTGCCTGCCGATGAAATATAGACACCTCCTCGCCCAAGGAACTGACGTATTGCTGCACCAAGTTGCGGATCTTCATCCGAGAAAAAAGGCTCATCAAAAAAGGTCACATCATCAACAATGATGTTGCAGTACGTTGAAAGCCGAACGATTGAATACGCAAAATATTCATAGCCACCAAGTGAACTTCTGAAAAAAAGGTCTGCTGAAGGTGCCAAATCGTGTACGATTTCGAGCATGGCAGTTCCTTCATCACCGTTACCGAGCAGGCCCAAAGTATCCAGATTCGTTACCGCGGGCAATTCACCTCCTGACTGGACGTTGCTTATGTGCCTTATTCCATCGCTCAGTACACCAACCCGTTGTCCAAATCCGGATACTGCGTACCTCAAACGCACACTGTCCGTCTTCAATTGACTGTCCCCAGCGCTTATGATTGTATTGTTCCGCCCCGGGTAAATCAGCTTAATGAGAGTAACAGCATCGTTCGTACTGAGAGGTCGTAGCGATTGGGGTCGGACATAACAATAGATGAACGTCGAGCCTACAACCTCGACTTGACCACCGAGATTTTTGATGGTTGTAGCTATTTCATCTGCGGCATTCGAGCGAAAATTAATGCAGACTCGGATACGATTCAGTGAATCAGTGTTGTAGTGTGAGTTTCTTCGAAGCCGATTTTCCAATTCGGTCTTCTTAATTGGAGAATTATCGGCTTGTTCAGCAAGGCGAAGAAGTCCGAGCAATCCGCCTGACAGCTTGTTGTCGTTCTCAGTTCGGGTTGCTTTTTCTTGTTCGGATTTTCGCGCTGCTTCTATCATTTTTCTTTGGAAATCATCCTGTGCTTTCATAACTGATCTCTCAAAAGTGAGCAGAAGAATAAGGGTGAAAAAGAGAAGAGTCAGACGATGGGTCATCTTATTGCTCCTTTGGTTTGTTGTTCTTCGATAGCTGTTAGTCAGCTTGTTATGAGTGGAGTGATTGTTTATCTGTTTCAATTTCTTCTTCCAATCATCACAATGCCGCGAGCATTCCGAAATCCCGCGATAACGACTGAGCGATGATTCATCGCGATGCTGCCGTAGACAGTATTGAAGTCGAGACCGATCATCTGCCAGTCAAGTCCATTGTAATGACCGATGACCCCAAAATCTCCTGCAACGATTATGTCGTTAGCGGCATTTCCGCGTATTAGATTGACAGCGTAGTTTCCTCCATACGAAACCTCTTCCCACGCTCCTCCTCTTTGGCGATGCAAAGTGCTTCCGCAAACATACAGAGGAAACCCGTTGTGCGACCATACCGAGTAGATATTTCTTCGGGGTTGCCAAGCGATTGAATCAACACGCGCTCCTTCGGTGATTCTGAGAATGCGCTTATCTCCCGGAACAAAAAAATCAGTCACCGGGCAATACACCTCCTCCTTCCCCGTCACCGGATTCACCACACCCCACGCATCGTTGATGCGCGT
>CAYUFU010000164.1:0-4158 GCA_964444145.1 uncultured Chitinophagales bacterium | reverse complement strand
TTGCTGACGTGCACGTCCGCATTCCTATGGAGAATAACACCGATTCGCTTAACGTCGCCAGCGCGAGTGCGGTGATGTTGTACGAGGCGCGGAAGAATCGAGATCGCTGAATGCTCATCCCACAAACTTATACCCCATCCCATGAACAGTGAGAATGAATTTCGGAAACCTTGGATTGTCTTCTACTTTTTGTCGCAGCCATGTTACGTGCGTATCAATCGTGCGCGTCGTCGGCATCGCGTCGTAGCCCCACACGTTGTTGAGGATAGTCTCACGCGAGAGCGCCGTTCCCCTGTGCTCGATGAAATACTGCAATAGCTGAAACTCTTTTGCGGAAACCTCAAGCGGCTTTCCTTTCCGCGTTACTTCCATCTTCGTGAAATCGACAACGCATTGGCCGAACGAGTACGAGTTCTCTGAGCGCGGCGCCGTCGTAAGGTAGGCAGGGCGGCGCAGCAACGATTCGATGCGCGCTAGCAGCTCCATCATCTCGAACGGCTTGGTGAGATAATCATCCGCGCCAAGCTTCAAGCCGACGACTTTCTCGTTCACTTGTCCCCGAGCGGTCAACATCAGGATCGGGGTGTGAACGCCTGCCTTTCGCAAATCTCTGCACACATCGAAGCCATTCTTTTGTGGAAGCATGATGTCGAGAAGAATCACATCGAACTGCGATTCGGTTGCGAGCTTTTCTCCTTTCACGCCATTGCCTGTGTGCGTCACTGCATATCCTTCGCTGTGCAATCTGTCCGTCAGCGTCAGGACAAGTCCTGCTTCGTCCTCGACCAACAAAATACGTTTGCCTTTGGCGCTCATGTGTTTGCCGCTTCCTCCCGCACCGCCGCGGGCAGCACGATTGTAAATTCGCTTCCTCTCCCTTCAGCGCTCTTGACGGCAATCGTTCCTCCGTGCGCCTCGACGATATGTTTCGTCAAACTCAATCCCAAGCCGCTCCCTTCGATTTGCGCGTCAACGGCATTGCTGCCGCGATAGAATGGTTCGAACACTCGCTTCACGTCGTTTGGCGGAATGCCGATGCCGTTGTCGCGCACGATGATGTGGACGCGTTGTGCATCGTCTTCACGAACAGCGTGTGCGTGCAATTCGACCCGCGTCTCGTCGCCGCTGTATTTGATCGCATTCGTGAGAAGATTTTCGACGGCGGATTGCAGCGCGGTGGTATCGCCGTTGACCGTCGGCAGATTTTCCTCGATGGATGTTGCAATATCACAACCATCATGTGCCGTCCTTCGTCGAACGGAATAGAGCGCCTCTTCAAGCACGGCGGAAATATCGAGCGGGTGCAATTCGTATTTCTGCTTCCTTGAATGAATGCCGGCGTAGGCAAGCGCTTTCTCCACCATTTCAGAAAGTCGCACAACTTCTCTCTTGATAAGCTGACCGTATTGTTTCGTTCGATTGTTTTCGTCAATAACTCCGTCCGCTAAATTTTCTCCTGCGGACTTCAGCACGGCGAGCGGAGTCCGCAGCTCGTGCGAGACTCCGGCGACGAATTCGAGTTGTTGTTCCGCCAAACGCTGTGCGCGGTTCGCGGAAAAAAGCAGGAACACAACGCTTGCGGCAAGGAAGAGCAATACGCCAAAACTGATAGCGACGTTGCGCAAGCGGCTCGCGCTCACCACAGCTTCGAGCGAACCGTTCCGGTGTTTGATGCGCACTTCGTAAAGCGTTGGGTGTCGCCACCAGTGCTCGGGCGGTTTGCGCGGTCCCTCGTTGCCGAATCTTCTCTCCGACGGCTCGCCTCGAAACTGTTTTTCCCTTTCACGATCGCCACGTTCACGCGGTTCGTCGTTGCCGAATTTTTTATCGGGAAGTTCGCGTCCAAGGGCGATGTCTCTTCCATCTTCGTTTCTTTCCCGGTCGCCAAAGAGACGAGGCAGAGGCGCCATCGAAAGCGATGGAGGGAAATATACGAACTTCGCGATGACGTCAGCTTTTTCAAAAATATTTTTCTGGAGAGTTGGCGTTGATGCGAAAACCTGTTGTTGATCTTTGCTGAGAATGACGACATCATAATCCATCTGATCATTCGATGTGAAGTACGTTTGCAACAATTCAGGAAGAACCGACGATTTCAAATAGTCCATGTCGAGCGGCACCAGCACGCAGCGTACGGGAGAATTTTCAATCGGCACTGCAAACGCAGATGCATCATTGAAAAAAAGAATCGAGGACTGTTTATCGACGCGAAGCGGAATCGCAAGTGAAGCCGCAGGCGTTTGTACAAGCGTACCCTGGCCCGCCAATTGAGGATGCGCTGTGTTTTTTTTCCAGACGTTCAATCGGGATCTCACTACCGCCAGCGCTGCTTCATCGGGGCCGGTCACGGTTCCGCCAACGATTTGGAGAAGCTCGGTCAATTCCCGATTAAGGTCCATGCTGAAGTTGTTTGCGCTGGAGCGAAGATTATTCTGCATCCGCTCATACTCCTCCTCGCTCAACTGTCCAAGCCATTGATACTGTAAGTACGCGAGCAGCGGCACAACGAGCAAGAGCGCGACGCCGACAGCGAGAACAGCTGGACTGTAGTTGCTTCTTCTCATGGATGCAATATACGGAACGAGACTCACTTCTCCATCGCACACTCTTCGCATTTCACATCCTTAACAATCTTTTTGCATCGTCTTAACTTTTTTGTGAATGCATTGTCGTAGGTTTCTACAGTTCGCTGACGTTCATCAGTGAAGGATTGCAGCACAACGAGATTACCATAATCATGGTATTGTCAAGTGCTGCGCTAAATTCCTACATTGACCGCACGCAACAATCGTTCTTTCACATACAACAAGGAGACTTCCATGAGGCGCAGAAACGTTCTCAAAACTTTTGGCGCGGTCGGGCTTGGCTCGATGCTTCCGCTTGGCAAAGCCGCAGCAGCCGTGCACGATGCATCCGGCGCACTTCCGCAAACGCACAACGGGTCAGGCATCTGTTGGCTCACGACGGCGTTGACCGAAGGTCCGTACTACTTCAATCCGAATCTCGTCCGACAGGACATTCGCACCAACACGCCGAACGGCACCGTGCACACAGGCATCCAGTTGAACATGACGTTTTCCATTATTGACATCAACTGCAATCCAATCCCGAACGTGTTGGTGGACGTCTGGCATTGCAACAAGGACGGCAATTACTCCGGATACAACGGACAGCCGGGCGGAAATTTTGCCGGACACGATTTCTTGCGCGGTATTCAGATGACCAACGCGAGCGGACAATGCTCATTCATCACCGTCTATCCCGGTTGGTACAATGGGAGGGCAACGCATATTCATTTCAAGGTGAGATTGAACTCTACGACATACCTGACCTCGCAATTCGCGTTCCCGGAGAGTGTGAGCGATGTGGTGCATGTAACGCCCCTGTACGTGTCGAGAGGAATCAACACGACAAGAAACGCAACCGATGGAATATTCGGAAATCGAGACCTGACCTATCTCACCATGGCGGTGGTCCCCAACGCCACAGGCGGCTACGACGGCACGTTTACGGTTGGCATCGCGGGCGCAACATCCGTACATGACGACGAAGCGACGACGCCGAATAAATTCTGGCTCGCGCAAAATTATCCCAACCCATTCAATCCATCTACAACGATCAAATACAATTTGCCCGTCAACTCCAACGTCAAGCTGATTGTGTACGACGTTCTCGGTCAGGAAATCGTGCGGCTCGTGGACGGCGATCAAAACGCCGGTACGCATGAGGTGCGATTGGACGCGACGAATTTGAGCAGCGGGTTTTATTTCTATAAACTCGTTGCGGGCGGATTTGTGAAGACGCGAGAGATGTTGTTGATGAAGTAACGTTACGTTTGCACGACGAGAAAGCCGCGAGATGTTTCGCGGCTTTTTGTTTTTTGAGCAATAACGAGTATACTTTTTTGCTCATCCCCAATGAACTTGACACCATTATCAGTCAGCGATCTTGCGCCGGCTGAGTCTGCCTGAAACCTCTTGCACGTTCCCGTGTGCGTGTCGAATCTGTTGAGTCCTCCGTTGTCCGTTCCAATCCACTGGAAGGCGTTTCAAAAGAGGTTGAAGCGATAACAGACTTGTGCGTGAGAATTCCGATGCACAACGACACCGATTCGCTTAACGTTGCCAGCGCGAGTGCGGTGATGCTGTACGAAGCGAG
>CAYUFU010000163.1:0-4267 GCA_964444145.1 uncultured Chitinophagales bacterium | reverse complement strand
TACATGCTACCTAAAGCTTCGAGTTGTGCTGATGATTTTGTGAATGAAAGTTGCGCTGCCATACTTACTTGATCGCTCGCTACCACAGCGCTTTGGCTTTGAACGAGTGTTGATGGATCAACAGAACGTGAGCGCACTGCGCGCTCAACATTCTCGCTTGCAGAGACGATACTCGTCGCCGCAAGAACGAACAACGCGATGAGTGTTTGCTTCATATGGAGGACTCCACGTTTGTTGAACATGAATGAATTGTGCGGGGTAAGCCCACAGCGAGAATCTTTCTCACGTCCAAGCTAAACGACTCACCTATCTGAATCAATTATTTTTAACCTAATAATAGTAAAAGTTTACGATTTCTTAGCAAACTCATACGCTATATAACGTAGTTTTTCACGAATATCGGCGAGCCTGAGTCTGGTTTCTACGAAAGTGACTCAACACCGAATCGCGTTTCATTCGGGGCTTCAGACGGACTACAACGTCCCAAGAGTATTCTGCGCCGCAAACTTATGGGCTACTTCGTGGTAAGTGCCGTCGCATCCACGCTCATGCCTCTCGCCCGCGTCCCCTTGCGATACCCAACCACCTCGCGTGAGCGCGGCAGCTTTGAGTTCAGTGAACATTTCAATATCATTCCAGCAAATTGTTCTTGAACCCGGACGTCAATGTTACAAGTGGAGAGACTTTCTGTTCGCGTACAAAGCAACGCCGAACTCAAAACTCTCGTTGACCGCGCGACCTTCGCACTTCACGAAGGAAAAACTCTTGCGCTGGTCGGCGAGAGCGGCTGTGGAAAGACAACACTCACGCGAGCACTCACGCGCCTGTTTCCTCCTTCCATGCAACCCGCACTCGATGGTACCGTTCATTTCAACGGAACCGATCTCTCCACATGCACCGACGCAACACTGCGCGCCATCCGGCGAAAGCACATCCGCTACGTGTTTCAGGAACCACAACAAGCGCTGAATCCGCTTCTGCGTGTGCACAAGCAGATGATGCTCGCGTCCGGAACCGATTCGCTTTCCGACACTGCAATGCACGAAGCGCTGCATTCGGTCGGGCTTCAGAATGCTCACGACATCATGCAACTCTATCCTCATCAGCTCAGCATCGGCACGGCGCAGCGCGTGATGCTTGCGATGGCTCTCCTCCCGCGCCCATCGCTTCTCATTGCCGATGAGCCGACAAGCGCAGTGGACGCATCGCTCCGCCTCGAGATACTCCGTCTCCTGAAATCCTTGCAGACATCTCTCATTCTCGTGACACACGACCTCGCCGTCGCAGACCAGCTCGCCGACGATGTTGCCGTGATGCATGACGGGCGCATCATCGAGTATGCACCGGTTGCAGATTTCTTTCGACGACCCTCGCACGAGTACTCGCGGCTCTTGTTGAGTGCAACGGAAACTCTCCATCAACAGGCAAACACGTGACGACAGATTCCCTGCTCGACGTTCGCTGCATCTCATCATCGGTACTGAGAAGTACACCACTGCGTGTTCTGCCCAAGCGAACACGCGTTCTACACAGCGTGAGCTTCTCACTTGAGCAAGGCACCACGCTCGGTATTCTTGGGGCAAGCGGCAGTGGGAAGTCAACCCTCGCACGCTGCATCGCGGGTTTGCAAAAGCCTGACAGCGGCGAAATCTTCTTCGATGGCGTACAGCTCTTTCCTCAGCATCAAAACAGAAAACACGTCGAGCGGAGAATTCAATTGGTGTTTCAAGCAAGTGGTGCCTCGCTCGACCCGAAGATGACGCTGCGTCAATGTTTAGAGGAGGGAATTGGATCGGGAGGATCAGATGAAGCGTCACGCTGGCTGACTGCGGTGGGACTTTCGGAAGCGCTGCTCGAGCGGCTTCCATCGCACATCAGCGGCGGGCAACGACAACGCGTCGCAGTCGCAAGAGCGCTCGCGGCACATCCGCGGTTGCTCATACTCGACGAGCCGACTTCGGCGCTGGATATTGTCACCCTGCACTCGATGCTGACGCTTCTCAAAACCCTGCAAACGCAGCAGGGCTTCTCCATCCTTTTCATCACGCACGATGTTCATGTTGCCCTTGCGTTTTGCGACCGCATCGCCGTCCTGCACGCCGGGACCATCGTCGAAGAGAATTCATCCGAGAAACTACGGCGCACGCCGCATCATGCGTTCACACGAAAACTGCTTGCCGATTGCGGCATTAGTTCTTCGACAGCTCCGTGGTAGCAGCCATCGCGGCTCGCATCGTTCCGTCCTCCCGCTCGCCAATCTGCTGGCGCCACATTGCGTAGTACAAGCCTCGCGCTTCCACAAGTTCGTCATGCGCACCCGACTCAACGATCGTGCCGCGTTCAAGCACGTAAATTCGATCCGCGTGCATGACGGTCGAAAGGCGATGTGCAATCAGAATGGTAATCACGTCGCGCCGCAGCGAGACAGTGCGCATCGTCTCTGAGATTTCTTCTTCCGTCAACGAATCGAGCGACGAAGTCGCCTCATCGAACACCAACAAATGCGGACGGCGCAACAGCGCCCGCGCAATCGAAAGCCGCTGTTTTTCGCCGCCCGATACTTTCACGCCGCCTTCACCGATCACCGTGTCGAGCCCCTTATCCGCTCGCCCCAGCAGGCTATGACACGCCGATTTCTCCAACACCTTCAAGCATTCGGCATCAGTGGCTGTAGGATTGACGAAGAGGAGATTTTCTCGAATCGTCCCCGAAAACAGCTGCGTGTCTTGAGTAACGAAACCGATCCGTTCCCGCAGTGTCTCCAAGTCAATCGCGCTTCCTGCGTAGCCATTGTACAAGATGCTCCCCTCATTCGGCGAATACAATCCGATGAGCAGTTTCACCAACGTCGTCTTCCCCGATCCCGAAGGCCCGACAAAGGCGATCGTCTCGCCGCGCTTCACCTCGAATGAAATTCCATTCAGTGCCGGCTTTGTCGCCGAGAGGTGCTTGAAGCCAACGTTGGCGAACGTGAGCCGCTCGATGCTCTGCATCTTGATCGGCGCGAGGGGCTTCGGCTCCTTCGGCGCATTGAGAATGTCCTCGAAATTCTTCAGCGACACTTCGGTCTCGCGATAGACGTTGATAACGTTCCCCATCTCTTGCAGTGGACCGAAAATGAAGAATGAATAAATCCAAAGGGAGAAGAACTGGCCGAACGAGATTTGCTGATCAAAAATCATGTAGAGCATCAAGCCGAGAATCGTGGTGCGAAGGAAATTCACGGACGTGCCCTGAATGAAACTCAGGCTGCGCAAGTAGCGCACCTTCTTCAGCTCAAGCTTGAGAATTTTTCCCGTCGTCGCATTGAGCCGCGCGATTTCCTGCTGTGCAAGGCCGAGACTTTTCACCAACTCGATGTTGCGCAGCGATTCTGTCGTTGCGCCTGCTAACGCCGTGGTTTCGCCGACGATTTGCTTCTGCACAACTTTGATTTTCTTGCTGAGAGTCGAACTGAGTAAGCCGAGCAGCGGCACTGTCGAGAAATACACGATTGCCACAAGCCAGTGGACGCTGAATGCATAGATCATCACGAAGATAACACCCACGAGCGACTGAAACAGGACGTTGATGAACAGAGAAATGAGGCGCTCCACGTCGCTTCGCACCTTTTGCAGTTTGCCCAATGTTTCACCGCTCCGTTGATCTTCGAACCGCTGATACGGAAGTTCGAGCGAGTGCTTCAGCCCGTCGGAATACATCTGTGCGCCAAGCCGCTGGGTGATCACGTTGATGACGTAGTCCTGAAAGTTTTTCGCAACGCGGGAAACGAACGCAACGCCCATGGCGGCAAGCAGCAGCACGCCCACTCCTTTCACAAAATCCAGCCGCGAGTATTCTTTGAACCGTGTAACGTACTCGTCAATAACATGGCGGAAGATCAGCGGGTCGAGCAGCGAGAAGACCTGGTTGATTGCGGCGAGAACAAGCGCAAGCAGTATCAGCTTGCGATACTGCTTCAGGTAGGAATAGAGGAGCTTCATTGGTTAGAACATTCGTAAATGTGTAGAGGGACACGGCATACCGTGTCCCTCCCTCTCGATGTGGAGCTGAGGGGGATCGAACCCCTGACCTCGTGAATGCCATTCACGCGCTCTCCCAGCTGAGCTACAGCCCCGTTCGACGACGACTCAAAGTAGAGAAATCCCCTGCGAAAATCAACGACGAAGATTGTCCTGAAACCCGATTTAGCATTACGCAAAGCCGCAAAGCCGCCAAGTCTGTCTTGGAAATTTACTGAAAAGGAATTCACCGAGCAGGTGAAGGA
>CAYUFU010000162.1:0-4269 GCA_964444145.1 uncultured Chitinophagales bacterium | reverse complement strand
TGGGGTTCGAGAAATCGGGCGTGTTCATCCACGGCTCATCGAAAGCACATGTATGCGAACATTCTTAAGTCTTGCAGTTCTGATCCTGCTCTGCATGATCGGCGGTTATAACGCCTCTGGGTGGGGACGCGACGGTCACATCTTCGTCAATCGGAAGGTCGTGTATCACTTACCGAACCAGATGATGTTGTTCATTCAGGACAGTGCGTTTTTCGGGGCGCATGCATCCGACGCCGACAACCGTCGTAACGATAGCGACACGAGTTTTTTCGCAGAAAAGTGGCGTCACTTCATGGACATAGACGATTACCCGAACTTTCGCTACCTGACGCGAAGTCTCGATACCCTCATCATGCAGTTCGGGTGGGAGCGCGTGAAGCAAAACGGGACGAGTCCGTGGGCGACGATTTGGAATTATGACTCACTCGTTGCACAACTCCGCCGTGCCGATTGGGACCGCGCGAAACTCACCGCCGCCGATATCGGTCATTACGTCGGTGATGCACACCAGCCGCTGCACAACACGCGCAACTACGACGGACAGTTCACGAACCAGCGCGGCATTCACGCTCGCTACGAATCAACAATGCTTTCGACGTTCCTCTCGCAATTGTTCATCATCCCCGACAGCGCCCGCTACATTCACGACCGGATCAATTTCATTTTCGATTATGTGTTGCACACAAACAGCCTCGTGGATACGGTGCTGTTGGCAGACACGTACGCAAAAAATCTTTCAGGCGGCGCCTACAACGCGACCTACTATAACGCGCTGTGGGAACGAACGCGCCGCATCACGCTTGATCAGATGCAACGCGGCACCCTCGACCTCGCCTCGCTCTGGTACAGCGCGTGGGTGGACGCAGGTTTGATTTCGACAACGGGTGTGCTGCCCTCCGTTGCAACAACGCCGACAGAGCTTTCACTCAAACAGAATTATCCCAACCCGTTTAACCCGTCCACTACGATTTCCTACACCCTTCCCGTCGGGGGCACTGTCTGGCTCAAAGTCTATTCCCTCGACGGAAGAGAGCTCGCTACGCTTGTGCAAGAAAACCAATCCGCCGGTGAACATACCGTCCATTTCGTCGCACCCTCCACGCTCGCATCCGGCGTGTATCTCTACCAGCTTCGGCTTGGCAATGTCTCGCAGACGAAGAGATTTCTGCTGTTGAAATAGTTTGCGGCACATCCATATTCGTTAGAACGTTGCAGCAGACACGGCGAGCAAACACTGAATGAGTCCACCGCCGTGCCAATTCAAAAGCATGATAACGAGTAGAGTCCCTGAACGAAATCCCCTTCGTTGATTGCTCATCGTCTGGGGCTGAACCCACCCGCCGCAGTTATTGTACCTACACAACCATGTAGGGGGGGTCGGTCTCTCTCATTCGTACACATATATATCACAACCGTTCACATATTCTCTTTCACATGAAAACAAATCAGTTTATTGCGGTTGGTCTTGCCGTCCTCTTCCTCTTTGTTGGCCTGCAAGCGGGCAATGCACAATGGATACGAGTTGGTGATCTGCCGTCAACCGATATTCCATCAATCCATGTTCGTGGGAATAGCATCTTTGTTGCGACGGACTCGGCTGTTTATAGCAGCAGCAACGGCGGTACCGGCTGGAGGCGCAGCGCCACTGTGCCCGGCAGTCCATGCTTTATTGATGCACTAATGATGTTTGATGGGAAGATACTTGTCGGTACCGGGGGCAACGGAGTGTTTTTCAGTTCCAACGGTGGAGCGTCATGGGAGCCTCTGAATCAGGGATTGAGCGGAGCGGGAAGTCACCACATTACCTCGTTTGCTGAACGTGACGCTGTGCTGTACGCTGGAACTGCCGGCGCCGGCGTCTATCGTCTGACCGGGACTACATGGATTCCTTTTGGTGATTTGAGTGGCAACGCCGCCGGCAACGTATGGTTTCTACGCACCAAAGGCGATACTGTTGTCGCAGGCGCGGGTGGAAGCGGTCGGGTGTGGTACGCACTACCGGGAGCTACGGATTGGCTCGGTGTACTTGTTGCTCCACTGCAAGGGTTCGAGTTTCTCATTACTGCCATGGTTGACTATGGCAGCGCGTTGATTGCCGGAAGTACCTACGGCATATTTCGCAGCACCGACGGTGGCGCACGTTGGGTACTATCCAGCGCAGGAGTGCCCGCCGGAAGACAGATTCTGCTGACAACAGGGGGCAACAACCTGTATGCAGCCGCACAATCTGTTGCAACTCGATTGTACACATCAGCGGATGGAATGACGTGGACCTTCGTTGAGCAGGCACCCTTTTGCTACGCTCAAGCAGTTCTGGGAAACAGGATCTATGCTGCGCGGCTCGACGGCCTGTGGTATAAGACGCTTCCAACAGCGGAAACAGGTGAACCGCACATGCAGCCGAATCGCATTGCACTCAACCAGAATTATCCGAACCCCTTCAACCCCAAAACGAACATTACATTCGAGCTCCAAGGTTCAGGGGTTGTGAGTCTAAAAGTGTTTGATTTGCAAGGCCGCGAAGTCGCAACACTGGTGAGCGAGAAACTCTCAGCAGGATCGTACGCAAGAACATTTGATGCAACGGGGATGGCGAGCGGTGTGTATTACTACACAATGACATTAGACGGGGTGTCGCGTACGCGCAAAATGATTCTTGTCAAATAATGTCGCGACGCCCCGTTCTCAAATCAACCTTACGACTGAAGATGGATGAGAGTTGTTCTTCCAATTCAACAAACGTGAAGAATCCTAGTACATGTCCCGGTTCAAACTCCACCAATACATCCAAGTCGCTATCGGGCCGGGCATTCCCGTGAAGAGTGGAGCCGAAGATCGAGAGCTTGCGGACGTGATACTTCCGGCATACCTCCTCTATTTTCTGCCGGGTTGATTCTGTTGTTGTGAATTCCATGACGGATCTGCTTCCATGCTTTTCTGTAAGAGCGCTTATCGTGATGTTAATGTAAGAAGCGTTCGCTCAAGAGACAACCACTCTCGCAGGGAAGCATACACCTCCTGTCAGGATTCCTGTTTCAGGAGGCAGAACGCAGCGGTCTTGCGAACTCTAAAACGATCAGTCCTGTCGGCAATCAGGATCCCCAAGGCTCGGACGAGGAGACGTTGTAAATGGTCGCCTCAGGGTTACCTGCAAGGAATTCAGGGAGTTGACCGATGATCTTCTGAACGGCAGGCAAGGACTCCTGACGTTCGAGAGCCGCTCGATCCACAAATACCTCTGTGGCAATGATCGAATGGGGATCGTGAAGGTCTCGGGCAATGTCGAAGTTGACGACGCCCTCCACAGCACGGCTGGGAGTTATGAGCTCCTTGAAGGCAGCCATCGCTTGCTCGATTTTCTCGGGCTTGCACTGAACTTTGAAACGGACAACGATCATAGCTGTTCTCCAAAAAAAATATTTAAATGGTTGGAAATACTTTGGTCCAGCATAGTGCGCCACCATTCGTCAGTCCTGCAGGAAGGCGCATCGCTTGCAGGGATGCCTGTTCCCGACATCCCTACAAACCGCAACACGCCGAGAGGCGGACACTTCTCAGTTCTTGGATGTTTGCCCACCATGATCGCCGATCAACATCCACTTGTCTCCTTGCTTCATGAGAATGTCCGTCCAGCGACCGGAGTGTGTTTCCTCTTTCCCCTCGGCACCTTTCTCAATTGATGTCCAGAAGTAGTGAACAACTGCCACGTTTCCGAAAATCGAGATTTCGGCGGGAGTGAGATTCGACAGCATCACCTTGGAGGTCTTCATCCCGTACTCCACGAATTTTCTTACGGCTGCCCTGTCCATTGGTACGGGCGAAGTGTAAATCCACCCGCGGTAGTCGTTGTGGAAATGGCTGACGAAGGCCTCGATGTCTCCTCTGTCATACGCTGCGTTGTAAGCCTCGACGATCTTCCAGACTTCTTTCTGTGCCGGTGACCAGTCGTGAGCAAATGCCAGGTTCGCGAGGAGCAGCGAACAGAATACCGCACTGATGCGGTACCGCCTTCTGAGGTGTGTCATGACGTGCCTCCTTTTGTTTGTGAATGGTAATGAGATTGTGTTTTAGTGAAGCGATCGGTCGGTGAAATCAGAACTCCGCCGATACAGAGAGGTTGTCCAAAAGGAAGTACGTACTATGCGGGGCGGTCGGATTGCGGGGAAGGCTCTACCACGAGGAACAGCCCCGCGATTCCTCCTACGTGCGGCTCCCGGAGCAACTGCTCACATTCTTTGTAAAAGCTTGCGCTTGACGGTTCCAGTTTGC
>CAYUFU010000161.1:0-4322 GCA_964444145.1 uncultured Chitinophagales bacterium | reverse complement strand
ATTCCATTCCATTCCATTCTATAGAAGGAGGGCGCAATCAAGGGCGTCAAAGGAAGAACGGAACGGAAACGTTCTCAACTCGACGGCTTAACTCCGCGTGAAGCGGAAATCTATTCTCATCTTGTGGGCGGATTGGATCCGCAAGCGATTGCAATCAAGCTCCGGCTCAGCAACAGCACAGTGTACACACTGTGCGGCAGGATCAAGACCAAGCTCGATGCAACGACCCTTCACGATCTTGAGATACTCGCGGTTCGGCGCGGCGGCCGACCACCACACTGATCAGACTCGAATAGCTGTTGTAGTAATAATTACTATTGATTCTGAGTGAGGCTGAGAGTACCTTGTGGCAGAGTTTATTGTGGAGGCATACTATGAAACGCTCTGTTCTCTCCCTACTCGCTGTTATTGCAGTTGTTCTTTCCCAAACTTTTTCTCAAACCGCATCTCCTTCTTCCGGACGCACGCTCCAGAGTTTCGGCGTGCGCGTCGAGCGCGGGCATCCCGTGCGCCCGTATCCTGCCAACGTCGCGCTCGGACTGTTCAATGTAGAAGATCATTTCCTCGACATCGCGTATGTGGCGAACAGCCGCGTTCAGGTGTTCCAAAATCTAGGCAACGGGTTGTTCTCCGATGCGCCCGTATTTGAGATGCGAGTTTCAAGCGACGTGAAGGCACTCAAGTGGCGGCTCAAAGGATTTCTTCTCAGAGGACCTAGCGACCTGGTAGTTACGTATGCCGACGGGCGCGAAGAAACGATCGCTCATGAATGGATGGCACAACAGCGGAAAAGTTTTTCTTCGCTACCGCAAAGAACGAGCAGTTTCCCGCCCCTAAACTTTCGTGAGGTGTGGAAAAGCAAGCTTAATCACCAGCCAACAAGTTTTGTACATGTTGGCGATATAGATAATGACGGACGAACGGAGGCTGTGTACACATTCTATGGAGGCTTGTCGGATACAACAGACACGTTAACGGTATTTGAGAATTATGGAAATGACCTTTACCGGATCGATTGGGACAGTGTTGTCGCTGCAGGTCCGTGCTTTGCAATTACCGACATAGATTATAATGGACACAAAGAGATTGTCATCCCGTACAACGGGCCCGGTCTGGGTCTTATAGGGTTGCTGGAATGTTACGGTCCGCGACAATATCGTTTCTATCACACTAACATTGGGTTCGACCGGCCACCCTTTAAAGTTCTTGAAACCGATATCAACCATAACGGCACGAAGGAACTCACTGTTCTCACCAGCGATCCCTCGCGTGTCCAAGACAAAACTATTATCTATGTCGCAGAGTTCGTCAGCAAGGGACGCGGCGGTGGAGGTTGGTCCATGGTATTCAACCAAGAGTTGGCGCGCTATCAATTCTACACATTTGATATGGCAGTGGAGCAGGTTGATGGAGCCGGAAGAGATGAAATTGTCCCTGCCGGGGGATCGTTGGGCTATGATGAGCCGGTTCCCATTGATTACCTTTGGCACACGGGTGTCATCGGTCCAAGTCTCTGGCGCGTGCGGCAGATTCATACGGGCCTCGAATCTGGTACTGCATCTGTAATGTTCGTGAACCTTGATGCAGACACCACAAAGGAGTTTGTCTCTGGCGCACCGGGACCAGTACATCACGGTTCAATGTTTGCTCTCAAGTACGTTTCCGATACAACATGGCGCGTGTTGTGGGCAGATTCAAGTTTGCGAAACTCGCCCCTCTATGTACATGCTGGTTTCCTCGCCGGAGCGTCCGTCGTTGCTGGAGCTAATAGCTGGTACAGTGACGGTCTGGATTCAATTTTTAGTGACCTTCGTGTGTATCGGCCTGATGGTAAACGAATAGGGATATGGCATCGAGACTTGGTTTCAATTCAAGATTTCTACCTGAATGACATTGATGGTGATGCAAAGTCTGAGCTTGCGTATGCGGAAATCTCCAACAGCAGTCGGCTGATGATCTTCGAGTCTGATATGCAAACCGGGTTCACCACCGAGTCATCTAGTTTTTCCGACGGCTTTACACTTTATGGAAACTATCCGAACCCATTCAACTCGCAAACGACATTGAAATTTTTACTTACTGCAAGCGGCAATGTCACTGTGACTATCTATGACTTACTAGGAAAGGAGGTGAAGAGACTTCTCAAAGGCGAAATAAAACCCGGGACAAGAATAATTTGGTGGGATGGAACAAACGAGAGAGGGAGATACGTGGCGAGCGGAGTCTATTTGACTCATGTTGTTTTCAAAAACCAGCAAGGAACTTCTGTCGTTACGCGAAAGATGCTGCTTGTGCGATAAGCAAAAAATGTCCAATCACATCACTAATTCACGGAGGAGTTATGAAAAAGATTCTCGTCTTCTTGGGTCTAGTACCATTGCTGACATCTGTATCGTTTGCGCAAGCTTTTGTCGATTTTGGTGAAAATGTTCTTCTGCGCGAGCCCATTAACGGGGGCATACCAAACAGCCAGACGTTCCCTGTGTTCGATCTCTCTGAGATAAACTCAGACAATTTTCTGGATATGGCAAACACACAGAACTTTCTCGATAGCGCATACGTCGATTATCGGTATAACAACCAGAGCGGTTCCTTGGGAATCTATATGAATTTTCTTGCACAGATTTCGCCGAGCAGCTCGGCAATCAATGATGTTGCTTTCGGGTTGTTGCGACCATCGCAAAGCAAAAAAGACCTTGCTGTTGCTCGCGAGAACGAACTACGCATTCACAGGAACAATGGTGGAATGATTGAGTCTAATCCGGTCCAAACCATATCGTCGCTGACAGCTAAATCTATTTCATGGGGTGCATTTAACTCTCTTGATGGCTTTGAAGACCTCGCCGTTTCTACTGGAACAAGCGTGCGGATCTATATCAATGCCGCGGACGGCACCGTTTTTCCTACACCTTTGATTTTCAACAGTATCTCTGCGCCCAAAATAGTTCTAGCGCAGATGAATCAGAGAACGTACGATCCCACGAATCCGAATGACCGATGGGATCTTGTCTCGGTAAACGCCAACACTATTTCCATTCGGCTGAATAATAATTTGGATGGCTTCGGCAGTCAACAAGACGTTCCAGTAACGCAGTTCGGTTCGGATGCGATCTACGACCTTTCGGTTGGCGATGTCAATAACGACGGATATAACGATGTGGTCGTAACCTGAACGGGATTGTTGAGCCCTACGGCGGCTGTGTTCTTGAACGATCAGACCGGCTTCATTAACACTTCACCCATCTATACGATGCCGAATCCTGGCTCTTTGTTCTATTGGTCTCTTACAGTTGTTGGTGATGTGGGGACGCGTACGAGCAATCAGAACGATCCAACGAAGAATGATGGTTGGAATGATCTGATTGTTGTGGGGCAACCAGGATTCGGTGGCATTTTCATAAACACAAAATCCTCTCCATATTTTCCGAACACTGCAACCAAACCATTGAACAGGGACCAAATCCAACCCCATTCACTGTAGATGCAAAGGAAATTCAACTTGCCGATCTGCAGAATACGGGAGGCCAAAGCATAATCGTGGCTTTGAAGGGAGGCGGGGTTTTCCCGAGCGAGTGGAGTTTTGGGAGGATATTTTTGTACAAGCACACCGGCAATCCCGCGCCCGCGCCGCCCAAAGGGGTTTCATCCAGCATCGTTCCCGGCAGTTTCAGCTACTATTACCCAAAAGTAAGTTGGGCGCCCAACTCGGAGCGCGACATCGCCGGCTATGACATTTACCGAAAAGTGACCGGCGTGTGCGGAAACGGAGTATGGTACTATCTCGCCAGCGTCAACGCTGCGACATCGGAATATACAGATGGCAGCATAGGCACTGCAGGGTTGGGCAACGACTGTCGGGGGTACTACAAAGTTCAAGCAAAGGATACGCAAGCGCCCAACCCTGCCGGTTATTCAGATTTTTCTCAAGAAGTGTACGTGGACTTTTCAAGTCTCTGGTTCAAGCGCGGCGCTGGAGAAGAGCCGAAGCCGCAGTTCATCCCATCGGCGTACGCGCTTCATGCCGCGTATCCGAATCCCTTCAACCCGTCAACTGAAATCAAATTCGATTTGCCGGAAGATGGTCACATAACGTTAGCCGTGTACGACATGCTCGGTCGCAAGGTTGCCGATCTCGTCAACAGTAACTACGCGGCGGGCTATCATTCGGCAACGTGGAACGCCAACGAAATCGCGAGCGGCGTATACTTTGCGCGGTTCGCGGCGACGGACATCAACGGAGCGTTGAAGCTGTCAAAGATCGGGAAGTTGATTCTCACCAAGTGAACATTCGCTCACGACGGTTGCTGTAGCCTAAGCGAGGC
>CAYUFU010000160.1:0-4385 GCA_964444145.1 uncultured Chitinophagales bacterium | reverse complement strand
CGTGTTGTTTGTTATTTGCATTGTCGGGATTGGGCTGTGCGCAGTCGGGAAGATGCTGATGCCGATGTTGCAGTTGGAAAAAATGCAGTTGTCAACAGTAAGAGTTGTGAAATGCCCCGCGTTGATAGCGGTTGTAGCGTTGGAGATGTTCGCGTAACTGAGCGAGATTGTTGACGGGGAGGAGCCGATGGTGATGCCGGACCACCCTCCAGCACTCGTAAACGTGACTCGATTGTGAACATTGCCGTGAGCGCGAAGAGTCCCATTCACGACGAGCGAAGCGCCGTTTTCAAAAGACAGGATAGAAGGGCCATTGAGTTCGCTTACCGTGAGAATTGTCCCAGGTGGGATGCCGACATCATTGAAGAACTTGAATTGACTCCCCTCCATGGTTGTATTCACCTCTATGCTTGCATTTCCGAAGACGTTGAAGTCTCCGTTTGTGACTCTCAATCTAGAATAGCCACCAAAATTCTCTCGCCCGAATTTCAAAACAGAATTAGCGGGGAGATTGAATTGCGCGCCGGTGAGTTTCAGATTGTACCATGCTCTGAACGTCGTAAAGGAATTATCGTCAAGCCCTGCAAGCTCAAAAAAGCTGTTCGCTATTGCATTCCCAAACAGTTCTATATCTTCTACACAGTCCGAGAAGATGCAATTCCGAATCGTCGGCGGCGCCAGCGTACCTTCTGTCCAGCCTATTAGAACCCCTGTAGTCGCGTCGGAAACTGTGCAATATCTCATTTGCGGAGGAGCATTCAGGAGGTAATCTTGTAACAAAATGCCCGGCCATTTGATTCGTTGATAACCATAGCCGACTCCGCGAAGAACTATCGGGCTCTGTTGATCTCCGACTGCAGTGAAATTCGGAGATGGACGAACATTGTAGTCCTCGACGGCAATGTCAACTGTTGTTCCTGCAGCTATGCTACGAACGTTTGTTGTGAACGCACGAGATTGGAAATAAACTTTGCCATTCCAGTCTGATGGTTCACCAAGGGAACCGTATAGGTACATCGTGTAGTCTGGCGGCTGTTCAATTTGATAGTTCACGACGAAATTGAGAAAGCCCCCACTGAAGGAAAAACCGTTTAGCGATATTCCCGTGATGAGGTTTGATGTCGAGTTTGAATTGGGATTTGTTGTTTGATCGAGGACAGTTCCACGATAGGGGTAGAAATGACTCGGGCTACCCGGGTTGCCCGCAAAACCTGAGCCGAAGTTTTCCACTTTTAGTCCGAGTCGCCTTTCCACAAAGTCGCCGGCGAGGTCGAACTCCCTGATTGTGGAGTAGTGCCAAACCAGTGCCCCACCGGTGAAATTTGGATCTTGCACAATCGGTCCTCCCGCGAACCTGTTGAACCCCTCTCGCTTCCGATACTCAATCAGAAAATATTCGCTATGATCTTTGTAGTTCCCGTTTCTTCCTGCCTGGCCGTACACATCCACGATTGCGACAACATTTGAACTGTGAATAGGAGGAAGACTGACAGACATGTTTTGTCTAACATGAACAACATTACTCTCAGGGATCCATCCGGACAAAATCTTCAGCAGAGGATTGAGATGAGGCGGACACCAGTAATGACGACGATGGCCCAAGCCACCCCAATGCATCATTTCATATGAGCCGCCAACAAAATGCGGATACCCAATCGTATGCCCGAATTCGTGAACGTTTTCTTGAATGCCATTTAGTACAGCTCCCGGCCTTGTGTTTCTGAAGCCATGCGTCTTTTCGGTTGCTGAGTAGGCATTTTCGTAGGGGGCAACCCCTCCAAGCAAACCACCGGCAGCGATCACAGCGATCTTTCCGTTAGTAGGATAGTCGCGAATCCGAAACTCGATGTAGTCCGGATCGCTTTCTGGAACAGAGTAATGCAAGCGGTCCACTTCGGACAGTGCAGCATCAATGATGGATACCGCACCGTAGAACCTCTTCGGGAGAGGCATCATTATCCAACGCACATAATTCCTTCCACCAGCGACGTCTATCTTGTTGACGATGCCCGAGTAGTATTTTCCACTTCCTCCCGTGCGTGTGGGATAGGCTTGCACTTGCAAATTGTGATTGCTTACTTCGTTCCAGTAATCGTAGAGACTGCCATAAACAGTCAGGTCCCATGGGTCCTCGCCAGTATTTGGACCGTCTGGATCGAAGCCCTGGTGATCAAAATCTGGATGGACGTTACCAGCATACACGCCGGCACTAAAGATCATGTTCCAGTAGTCATCGTAGACGTATTTGCGAATTTTCTTCCGAAAAGGGTCACTTGGATTTGGTCCTGTTTTTATCCATCCCATTCCGCCGACTGCGTCTATCGAATCGCCAGGGAAATGAATTGTGTCGGCATCTACTGTTGGGATTGCATTGCCCGGTTGAATTCTTCCGTCCGGAAAATCAACAAGAATAACGATCAGAGGTTGCGTAACGTTGATCATTGGCTGGATGCGCGAAAGTTTGTCGGATAATGTATCAACGGTTTGGCATTGCCAGTCAGGTAGCTGCGCTACTGCAACGGAAACTGAAATAATTGTTAGCGTGACATGCAGGATTTGTTTCATGGTCCGAGTCCTTTCGTTTTGTTGTTGTCATCGTAAGAGGATCATTTTCCGAGTGAGGCTGCGACCATCACTCGTTGAAATTCTGTAGTAGTAAATCCCGCTTGCAACTCCAGTCGCGTCCCAAGTCAATGTATAGGCTCCAGGTTGCAATTGTTCATTCGTCAATGTCTTCACAACTCGTCCCAGGATGTCATAGACAGCCATCGTGACGTTGCTCGGGTAAGGCAGGGCAAACGTGATGTTGGTTGCCGAGTTAAACGGGTTCGGATAATTTGGGAAGAGCTCAAGAGAGTCTGGTGATGTACTTGCGATCTCAACACTCGTGATAACGCCGACTTGGCCCAGGCGTCCTGTATGTTGCGCTCGAATCCCGCCGGCAGTGCTGGACCAAAATACAAACACTGCACCTCCTCGGTTATCCGAACCCAATGCGTACAGAAAAGCATCGCCCAAGTCGGAGATAAACGAAAACGGTTGAGGCCAGAGAGCAATGCCCGAAGTATCGAATTTCTGCGCATGATTGCTATTGGGAAAACAAATTCCAAGTGACCCTCTGGCTGCAAAAGCCGCGGCGCCAATTGGCTCGACTATATTCAGCCCACCGTTCGACCAGAGAGCACCGCGTCTGTCAACACGTTGTGCACGATGCCTGAATTGTCCAGCACTATCTCTGAAAGCCCAAACGTGGAAGACTCCCCCCATTCCGTCAGGCAACAAACCGTTCCTCACGATCGAATATCCTCCCGTTCCTGACTGATCCAATATCTCATAAAAAGAACTCCACAGAGAATCGCCGTCTGATGAAATCTTTGTAAGCTGCTCGACGAAGTATCGCCGTCCCAGGGAGTCAAATCGTTCCCGGATAGTTCTCAAGTTGTAGCCGACCGAATCGCCGTCTGAAATCAGACTGCTTCCAAAGAACAATGAAGAACTCGGCTGAGGAATCCCGTCGAGCCGTATAGCAAGTGTGCCTCCATACGTTTGAATGTAGGTCAGCACTCCGATGCGAACCACATTGTACACAAGAATTCCATCGCGCACTCTGGTGGAATCATACACTCGTCGCCACAATTGTATTCCGTTCGAATCATATCGCTCACTCCACAGCCGCTCAATGTTAAGCGCCCCCGGGCGGTCCCAATCACTTTCAGTGATCACAAAGATCGCCCCACCAGAGCCATCCGTTACAGCGTACCCACCCTTCCTTCCACCGGAAGCTCCAGCGAGTTCAATTCCTCCTGCGCGCCATCGGACAGAACCAACTCGATCAATGCGCTGAATATGTAACGCATTATTGTAGTATCCATTTGGACCGCGAGTCGCGCCCCGATGGTCAGACCACGAAAGGATCGCGCCCCCGGTTCCGTCAGGCACCAAGCCGGTACCCCCCGGATTGTCCGTGCTATCATTGAAATGTGCAAGCACAGGTTGGGGCCATATCCGGTACCCGCGCTCATCAAGCTTTTGCAGATAAATGTAATCGCTCAACGTCCCCGAGATGAGAGAACTGCCGTCGCTAAACGTGATGATGTTGGGTGAGAATCCCGGACAAACGAATAACGCGTCCTGCGTGCGGGTGGAGGTGGACCATTGGGCGTAGTGGGGCGAGGGCAGTGTCGCCAATGTGAGAAAAGCTATGAGACGCGAAGCCGTCATCAAGTGTCTCAATAACCGGAAAGAAGGGACCTTTCAGTTCGCCAGAAGGTTAGCGAAGTTTGCGCTCAAGTTCAAGAAGTGTTCGCTTTCTGACTCTCCTACTCAGCAATCACTTCATCCCCATCATCCCCGCCTGCGCCGCTTGGTGCAGCACGGAGGCGAGC
>CAYUFU010000159.1:0-4612 GCA_964444145.1 uncultured Chitinophagales bacterium | reverse complement strand
TGAAAGGGACGAATGTGAATAGCCGAGGGCAACGCCCTCGGTGTTGGAAATAACCTTTTGGTGTGAACCCTGTTCCGAAGGAATGGCTTCGCCAAAAGGGTTCAATGATGTTCTCGCTGAGAGTCGTTGTGCTCGCCTTGCCTAACGTCAGTGACTAAAGACTATGAGCCGAGCCGGTCGCTTCGATAGGCGAGGGTTCGAATCCGGTGCACATGGAACGGAGCATTCCGCGCGGCGAACACTAACGCGACACCACCGCCAGCACAAAATGCTCCAACAAATTCTTCGAGCAAGGATTCTCAAAATCGCTCATCCGTTCCGGATGCCACTGCACAAGCTGAAGAAACGGCTTGCTCGATGCATCTTGCCACTCGAGCGCTTCGACGATCCCATCGGGCGACCTTGCGGTGATGCGCAGCCCTTCTGCGATACGATCAACCGCCTGATGATGTGCAGTGTTCACTTCACCTCTCGTCGCCTCGACGATCCAATGGAGCGTTGTTCCCCTCTCGATCTTCACTTCATGTCGCCGGTCGTTCCCCGACTTCGTCTTGCCGTGGTTTTTGTACCCCTCGGATTCAACGTCGGGAATCATCGAACCGCCGAGGGCGACGTTGACGGTTTGCATGCCGCGGCAAATACCGAGTATCGGTATGCCCTTCTTGAGCGCGTCTTTGACGATCTTGAATTCAAATTCATCGCGCGCGACGTTGATTTCCTTTTTGTCGAGGAGCGCAAGCGCGTCTTCGCGTCCGTAGAACTTTGGATGGATGTCGCCGCCGCCGGTAAGAATCAGCCCGTCACATTTTTTCAAGTCTCTCGCGTTGTCGGCTTTGTGCGAGAGCTTGAGTACTTCGACATGCCTGGCAACTTTTTTCAGCCACTCCACATAATACTCGTACTTCTTCGTCAGTGTATCCGTTATTCCGATAATCATCGTTGTTCCCCTCACTGCCTCGTGCAGTGTTCAATGAGTGAATGGAAAACCTCCCTGCCTTCCACTATCTCCACGTCAATCGTCAAATAAAATACGGGAATTTCGTCAAACAATTTCTCCGCAAGCTTCCTGTTGGCTCTGAGCCGGACGATATCTTTCTCCGTGGTGATGCAGCCGTCGGCGCTCATCGCTTTGGCGAACGAGGCAAGCGTCGCCACATCACCGTCCGAAAACTCATGATGATCCGAGAACCGCATATCGCTGACAGGCACAAAGCCGTTCTTCGTCAGCTCATGAATGAACGCGTCGTGCCTCCCGATGCCGCTGAAGGCAAGGAGCCGCATTCGCCTGACGATATCGAACGACGTGCTGCCGTTGTCGTGCGCTCGACGAACATCCTGCACTCGATACCGATACGAGATGAACGCGCCGTCGAAATACGAACGAATGCGCGCCATGGGCGTCCCAACATCTTGCGCAGGTTTTGAATCAAGACTCCGTTGTGAAAGACCAGCTTCGTCAACCTTGGAAAACGCTACAACGTTCGCCCGCCCTACGCCGCTCAACGGCTCACGCATGGTTCCGGCAGGAAGCATTGCATCCTGCGTAATATCCTTCGTTGCATCAATGACGACGATATCCAAATCCCGCTTCAGAGAGCGATGCTGAAACGCGTCATCGAGCACGATGCTGTCTGCACCCAATTCGACGGCTCTCCTTGCTGCGTCCACTCGCTTCTCACCAACAACGACGATTGCACTCGCAAACCTTCTCGCCATCTGCACAGGTTCATCCCCTCCTTGCGATGCATCAACAAGGAGATGGTTTCCGTCAGAGACGACGACGACTCCATGCGACGCTCGCTTGTACCCGCGACTCACGATTGCCACTCGCCTGTTGTTCGCTACCAACAACCCGACGATGTATTCGACAAGAGGCGTCTTGCCTGTTCCCCCCACTGTCAGGTTCCCAACAGAAATGACGGGAACACCGACCCCTTCGACCTTCAGCACTCCCCAATCGAACAGTTTGTTGCGCGTTGCTATCGCCAACGCGTATAACCATGCAAATGGGAGCAACAACTTCATAGACGCTTCGCCGGTCAGTTGTCGTTCGCCATTCGTATGACCTCATCAATGCGCCTGCGAATGACCAATGCCCCTGCCATGGGTTATTGTCCCAGCTCTTTCAGCTTCCTCTCCACCTCCGCCAGCTTGTCCATCGCCCTATACGTCGTGTGCAAGTTTTTCAACGTGATGAGTATGCCGTGCTTGTCGTCTTTGAGGCGAGCGTATTCGGCCGATGATTTGTACTCGACATTCGCCTTCCGCAGCTCGGCGAGCTTCGCATCTATCGCGTTCAAGCCGGCGTAGAACGTCTTCTCCGCCGTTTGGTCTCTCCCGATTTTTGTGTATGCGCGCCCAAGCTGCCGATAGAATGAGCCGATGTACTGTGAGCCGGGAAACTTCTCGACCGCTTTCTTCATGGCATTGATCATGTTGCTCCAATCTTCAACGTTCGCATACGCGACGCCAAGATTGTAATACTGCCGTTCGTACGGGTACGCGTCGGCGTTTTTCTTCGCGTACTTTAGGAACGTCTTGTCATCGTTCAACAAGTTCGCAATTTCACACATGCGTTCGTACGTCTCGGATTCCCTCAGACCGAATGATTCGGCCTTTGCGTAATAGTCGCGCGCCAGGCGAAGGTACTCGTTCTTATTCTTCTTGGTACCTGCGCGCATGGCGAGGTCGTAGTGCAGCGGCGCGGCAACTTCAAGCGCATCTCTGTAACTCGCATCCATCGCAAGCGCCTGAGTGACATTCGCACGCGCACTATCGAGATTCTGCTGAAGATAGAATTTCTGTGCGCGATTGACGAGAATCTCTTTCGTTATCACTTCCGTGGTCGTTGTTTCCGTTTTGGTGGCTTCAGTTGACGGACCACAGCCGATGAACAAAGAGAAAACAATCGTCAAGCATAGAAGTGAACAGAATCTCATCATACAATCCTTAGAACATTCGTGCGCATTCATACTGCTGTTGTGTCAATCCGTGATCAATACAACACCTAAATGCCTCATGCAGCCAACTCAATTATCCCCTCGGCAACCTTCTCCGAGGCTCCCGCTGAACCCAATTTTGTTCTGATGACTGCAAGCTTGGTACGCATTGCTGCCGCGTACTTGTCATCAGTCAACTGTCTCCGCATTTCGACTGTCAGCTTCTCCGGGGTCATATCATGCTGAACAAATTCGGGAACGATTTTCTCTCGCGGCTGAAGATCATTCGCAACGACATTCACAAGTCCGATGTAGGGCATGTCCACAAGCGCTCGCCCGATCAGATATGTCAAGGGGGAAGTTCGATACACTACCGCCATCGGTGTTCCAAACCAGCCGGTTTCGAGCGTCGCCGTCCCGGAAGTTACAATTGCCGCGTCCGCGTGCGCCATCACGTCGTATGTAGCGTGTTGGACATACACGACCGAGTGCGCACGATCGGCGAACGATTGGAGAAACGTCGCACTCAAATTCGGCGCCACGCCGACAGCGATGTGAATCCCCATGTCGTCTTGCAAGCGAGTTGCAGTCGCAAGCATCGTCGGGAAAATCTTTTCGATCTCCTGTTTGCGGCTCCCCGGCAGCAAGGCGAGCAGCTTCCTGCCGAGATCGAGATTGTGCTTGCGAAAAAAATCTTCCCTCGTCAGCGAAGTGCCCAGCCGTTCCGCCAGCGGATGCCCGACGAACTCAACGTTGATCCCCTCGTTCCTATAGATGTCAACTTCGAACGGAAAGACAACTTTCATCCGGTCAACCAGCGGTCGCATTGTTCTCACGCGGCTCTTATGCCACGCCCACACCTGCGGGCTAATGTAGTAGAGCACCTTGATGCCATGCCGCTTGACTGTTTTCGCGAAGCGAAGGTTGAAGCCGGGGTAGTCAATCAGTACGACAACGTCGGGCCTTCGAGTTTCAAGCAGCGATTCGAGCTTCGTAGAAACCTCGTTGACAACCGAAAGGTTTTTCAGCACCTCGACGAATCCCATGAACGAGAGTTTGGCAATGTGAAACACGATGTCCATTCCCTCGCTTTGCATCTTGTCGCCGCCGACGCCGAAGATGTCGGCGTTCGGCAAGCGCTTTTTCAATGCGCGCACCACACCCGAACCGTGCAGGTCGCCGCTTGGCTCGCCTGCAATCACCATCACGCGCGTGAGCATCGTTACGCTGCCGATTTCGTTCTGCGAGCCGTTCGTCGAACCGGACGATGAAGCACGGGATGTGGTGCCTGCTCACGCGCTTTCGGCAGAACCCAGGTCTGCATGCCGACCTTCGTCAATCCGGAGCAGGGTTCGTCTGCACTGTCAACTTGAAATGGACTATCCATTGTATTCGCGCCAAAGGTAAATACCGACAAGCAGAACAGTTACCAGAAGAATTGCCTGCAACGTTCGCTTCTCCGATGCAAGTCCTTCGCGTAGATTCGCTTGCTTCGGATGGGGGGTCGGACTTTCATACGGCGTAAGCCGCGGGAAAAATCTTCTGACCTGTTGTGTATAGTGCACGAATGCGTCGCCGAATGTCTGCGCGAGATACTCTTCCTCGTACTCCACAATCAGCATGTACTGAATGTAGAAGAAGAGCATCGCAATTCCCAACAACCAGGGGAACAG
>CAYUFU010000158.1:0-4752 GCA_964444145.1 uncultured Chitinophagales bacterium | reverse complement strand
GTAACTTCAACGAATGGATTCGTGTAATGCGCCGACCCAATCATATCATGATACTGTTGGTGATGTGCGCGCGGAACGCTGAGATCAACCCATGTGCCGCGTCCGCCAGGTCCGTTGGGCGGGAGTGTCGTATTCAGGAATTGGCTCAGCCGCCTCGTTGTGTCCGTTGGATTGAAATACGTGTTGGTCACTTCGTTCTTCGGATACTCGTGCGTGCCTGGCTCGGCGAGATTGCTCGTGACCGACGTCGCGCGATTATGACACTGCGCGCAAACTTCCATCTTCGATTGCTTGCTCAGCAGCTTACGCGGATTCATCTGATGATTCTGTCCCGCGCCGCCTGTTGATGGACCATGGCAGCTTTCGCAGCCGACGACGATGTTGATGTCGGAGTTGTTATTCGGCCATGTCGCTTTCCATGACGTGTCGTTACCAACGACGATGCGTTCAACGCGTCCGCCCGTGAGATGGCAGCCCATGCAGTTCTTATCCCACGAACGGGTTCGGAACGAATTGTCCCGCGGCTTCGGCGTACCGTCTGTGTTGAACCAATACTGAGGATTGTAGGACACCCACGAACCCGAAGAATTGTCCATGTACTTTGCGAGGTTCCACTGAATAGGCAGCATGTAATAGCTCGTATCAATCTTCACAAGGTACCGCTGCTTGTACCCCCAGCCGTATGTGTACACGATACGGTATTCCTGTCCGGCAACGCCGATACGCGCGAAGTAGTCGGCGCCGCTGCGACGCAAAATTACGCGCGCATTGTTGTAGCTCGCGCCCATGCTCACCGAGTCGCCTCGTGTGAACGCGGGAACCGTGCGCATTGAGATTGTGTCGGGACGAAGATGGACTTTGGCGTGAAGCGTCGTGGTCCAGACGTTGAACGTCCCGCTGTGACACGTTTGACAGTATTGCGAGCCTTGGTAGTTCTGCGCGCGAAGGGCACCGCTCAGCGAGACGATTGACACTGCGATAGCAAGAAGTAAAACTGAAGGTCTCATACCATTCCTTTCGATTTGGTAGGTCGAGCGGTGAGAGAGTTCCTGAACCTTCAGGCACATGAAATTTGTAGAGAAGGAGGGAAGCTTGCAACTTAAGAATTCCTTAAGAGACCTTAAGGTTTTGCATCGAAAAATGGGAGTGTTATGCGAAAGGTGTTCCCCAATTGAGGCTTGTCGTTAACCAGAGCAAGAGTGCCGCCGTTGGCTTCAACTGCCCACCGGCTGATGGCAAGTCCTAAGCCCATACCATTTTGGTTGGCTTCGTTGCCAAGTCTGTAAAAGCGTTCGAAGATACGCTCGCGTGCGGTGTCCGGAATTTTCCTGGCTGAATCAATGACGTCAAGAACGGCTGCACCCTCACGGTCTCTCCCAACGATAATTGCGATGTCGCTTGTATGCGGCGAGAACTTGATAGCGTTGTCTAGAAGATTGAGCAGTGCCTGGCTAAGAAGTGATTTATCGGCGTTCACGAAAACCTCTGATTTGCCACCGATGGTAAGCCGCTGCCCCTTCTCTTCAGCAAGGATGTTGATGAGCACTGCGGTGGATTGGGCGAAGTTCAGCAAGTCAAATTGCTCGGCGTGAAGGTGATGCTTGCCTGAGGAAGCGCGCGAGAGAAACAACAGACTATCAACGAGGCGCGTGAGGCGCGTGCTTTCTTCTAACATACTGCCGATAGCTTCGCGATATTCTTTTTCGGAACGACTCGCCTGCAGGCTAACCTCTCCGACGCTGCGCATGGCGGTGAGCGGTGTGCGCAATTCATGTGAGACGTCCGAGGTGAACTGTTTGAGTCGCTCGAAGGAGTTCTGTACTCGATCAAGCAGTTCGTTGAACGCGGTAGCGAGGCGGGCAAGTTCGTCCCCCGGATTGATGATCGGGAGCCGAGCGGTAAGGTTGTCGGAACTGATGCGCCGCGCAGTTGCGACCATCGTGTCAATCGGTTTCAGCGCGCGGCGCGCCATCACATACGCGCTCACGGCAATGAGCAACAACGCGAGCGGCACTCCCACGAAAAGCACGCGCATGAATTGCCGTATGCCGCGAAAATACGCCGCTTCGTCCACAGCCAAACGGATAAAGCGCGCGTTTCCCCGATACGTATCCAACGTTGAGGCAACACGAAACTCGGTTTCGTCATCCGCTGCATAGGTGTGTATGCGTATTCCTTCAAGGAGGTCGGCGGTGGTGGGCGCGTCGCCGAGCGTTCGTGTGCCGAGTGTTTCACTGCGATATAACAGTCGTCCATCCGCTGACCACACTTCAACAAAACGTTCCAACGGTTGCGCCTGTTCAACATGCTCATCAATGTCATAGCTCCCTGAAGGCGAATGCAACAACAGCTGTGTACCCAGCTCCAATTCCTCCTTCAGGCTCTCATCCAATTGATGTTTCAGTATAGTGAAGAAGAAATACGACGTACCGAACGCGTACGCAACGAGAATTCCGCCGAATACGAGGATGTTGCCAAGAGTAAGGCGCGCACGAATGCTGTGAAGAGTGATTCTCCTCATGGTTTCTCTTCGCCGAGTATGAAGCCGACACCCCGAACCGTGTGCAGCAGCTTCAGCTCAAATGGTCCGTCAATTTTGTGGCGGAGATGCGCAATGTGCACGTCAATCACGTTGTCAAGCGGGGTTGCACGCATTGTCGCCTGCCACACGTCACGAGCGAGCATTTCGCGCGAGACGACGGTTTCTTTGTGACGAAGGAGGTATTCAATCAGTTCGAGTTCCTTCGCCGTCAGCGAGATTGGTTCTGTTCCGCGGGTGACTTTTCGTGTGTTGAGGTCAAGTTGAAGGTCGGCAACGAAGAGCGTTGTATCGCGCTGTTGACGGGTGCGGCGGAGCAACGCTTGGACGCGCGCGACCAGTTCGGGGAAAGCAAACGGCTTCACGAGATAATCGTCGGCGCCGCTCTCCAACCCCGTCACGCGGTCTTCCAACGAGTCGCGCGCAGTGAGAATGAGAACGGGAATCAGCATCTGTTTCTGTCGAATCGCTTTGAGAATCTCAATGCCGTCGCGTTTAGGGAGATTCAAATCTAGGATGACAAGATCGAAGTGTTCGGAGTTCAACAAAAAAAATCCCTCTTCTCCATCAGGGGAGACCGACACGTCGAAGTTATTTCGTCGCAAGCCTTCTTGCAATGCTTGTGCGACTTTCTTTTGATCTTCGATGACGAGAATGCGCATAGGAAAATATACAAAATAGGGTGTTCCGAAATTTTCCTCCTTCGATGAGAGTTCAATCAGCAGGGAAAGAAATCCTTGATGCGTACGGGTCAAGAGAAACGTTGACGGTGTGCAAATCACAATACGGTTGGTTATATTGAACGCAAGCTCACCGCACGCGTTCTCATCAGAAGGAAACAGCCCATGGAACAGATCCTCACGTATCTTGATCAAAACAAAGACCGCTACCTCGCAGAGCTGAGAGATTTTCTTGCGATACCCAGCGTCAGCACAAATCCCGACAACAAGGCGGACGTCCAGCGTTGCGCACAGTGGCTTGCCGATCACATGACAAGCATCGGGTTGCATCATGTGCAGGTGATGCCGACTGCCGGGCATCCGGTTGTGTACGGCGATTGGTTGAACGCGCCGGGCAAGCCGACCGTGTTGCTCTACGGTCACTACGACGTACAGCCGCCCGAGCCGCTGGAGTTGTGGACCTCGCCCCCGTTTGAAGCAACGATTCGCGACGGCAACTTGTTCGCACGCGGTTCAGCAGACGATAAGGGACAAGTCTATGTTCATTTGAAAAGCATCGAAGCCTACTTGAAGAACGTCGGCTCGCTTCCCGTGAACGTCAAACTGTTGATCGAAGGCGAAGAAGAGATCGGCAGCGAGCACCTTGTGCCGTTCGTGACCGACCATAAGCAAATGCTGAAAGCCGATCTCGTGCTCATCTCCGACTCCTCGATGTTTGCGAAAGGCGTCCCTTCGATTTGTTACGCATTGCGCGGGCTTGCCTATATGCAAATTGATTTAGTCGGACCTAATCGAGACTTGCACAGCGGCTCGTTCGGTGGGAGTGTGCATAATCCGATTCAAGCGTTAGCCGAAATCATCGCGCAGCTTCATGACAAGAACGGCAGAATTACCATTCCCGGTTTTTACAAGGATGTTCGCCCCTTGAGCAAAACAGAGAGGGCATCGTTCAAAAAACTTCCGTGGAGCGACAAGAAGTACGCAAAAGATTTGGGCGTGCAAAAGCTGTACGGCGAAAAAGGGTTCTCATCGCTCGAGCGAGTCTGGGCGCGACCAACGCTCGAGTGCAACGGGATTTGGGGCGGATTCACGGGCGAGGGAGCAAAGACCGTGTTGCCGTCCAAAGCCTCCGCAAAAATTTCGATGCGGCTCGTGCCCGACCAACGGTCGGATAAGATTGCAAAACTGTTCGAGAAGCACATCAGGAAGATTGCCCCCAAAACGGTGAGCGTTACTGTTCGCAACTTGCATGGTGGCGAAGCGGCAATCACGCCAATTGATTCTCCGGGAGTGAAGGCGGCGGTTGCCGCGCTCGAAAAAGGGTTCGGCAAGAAACCATTGTACCAGCGCGAAGGAGGCTCGATCCCGATCGTTGTCCAATTCAAGCAGTTGCTCGGACTCGACACGGTGCTGCTCGGCTTCGGCTTGCCTGACGAGAACGCGCACGCCCCCGATGAGTTCTTGAATCTTGATAATTTTTTCGGCGGTATGCGAACCAGCGCGCATTTCTTTGAGGAACTGCCGAGGTTTATG
>CAYUFU010000157.1:3204-5164 GCA_964444145.1 uncultured Chitinophagales bacterium | reverse complement strand
TTTCCGGACTATGCCATGCTTGCCCGCTCAGCTCGCGACACTCTGAAAAACACGGATAGCACAACCATCACCGTTACGGTTCCGTCAGTCAAGCTCTACACACATTCCGTGAGATTTTCTGCCGCCGTCTCTCCCTCTGCGCCGTTTATCCTTACGTGGATCGGGCGCGATTCGCTTACGTCCTATCCCGACTCTGTTCAACTCAGAATACGCACGAACGGTGTCCCGGATGGCAACTACGTCGTGACGATTACGGGTGAGGGTCCCAACGGCACGCCGGTGCATCGCCGAACGATTCCCATTCGCGTCCAATTCATTCCCAACTCTGTTGCCGTGCTTCAGCCGAACGGAGGCGAAGTGTGGATTCAGGGCCAAACCAAACAAATCCGCTGGAGATACACGGGCGAGGTTGGCAACGTGCGCACCGAATACTCGACCAACAATGGCACGACGTGGACGGTCCTCAACACCAGCGTCCCTGCCATCAACGGCTTTGTGAACTGGACGATCCCGGCAACGCCGACAACGCAAGCGTTGGTCAGAGTGTCCTGGGTGGATAGTCTCGCCACCGTGCGCGACCAAAGCGATGCGCCGTTCACGATCGCCGCGCCGACTGCTCTCATTGGCATTGCCAATGATTCGTTACGCGCGGTGGTTGCGTACGGTAACAACACGGGCTTCGATACCTTGCGCATCAGCAACACCGGCACGCTCACACTAAACTGGTCAACGACCGGCACGACATGGGCGAATGGTTTTCCTGCAAGCGGTTCCGTGCCTGTTGATTCTACTCGTCGTGCCCCAGTCCGATTCAGTGCAAACGGCCTGCTTGCTGGAACCTATCGCGGCAACCTCACCGTATCGAGCAACGACGCAATCCGCCCCACCGTCCTCGTGCCAATGCGACTGACGGTGGTCGGAATCCCGATCGCGAGTACATCGCGAGATTCGCTGAACTTCGGTAATGTTCCGGTTGGCAGGACGGATTCCCTCAGGCTCACGGTGCGCAACACCGGCAGTGACACGCTGCGGTGCACAACCACGTTCTCTCCGCCGATTGTACGATTCACACGATCGCATCCGACGTTTTCAGTTGCGCCGAATGACTCGTTTCAGATGTTCGTGTATTTCACGCCGCTCGATACTGTTGGCTATACGGCACGACTCAACATCGCCACCAATGATCCCGATCCATTGCGCGCCACGTTGTATGTGTACTTGAGCGGAAGAGGCTCGTCCCCCACGTCGGTTCGTCTTTTCACTGACGCGCCAATCCCCGATAACTACTTGCTCGAACAGAATTACCCGAATCCATTCAATCCTTCGACGACGATTCGGTTCGGGATCCCGAGCAGCGTTGCGAATGAACGTACGACGCTGACGGTGTTCGATGCGCTCGGACGTACCATTGCAACATTGGTAAATGGACATCTCCCGGCAGGAATGTACAACGCCGTTTTCGAGACGGGTGGGTTGTCGAGTGGAATGTATTTCTACCGTTTGGCGTCTGGAAAATTTGTGCAGACAAAGAAGATGCAGCTCTTGAAGTAAGTGCAGGGCACTCTCAAGAAAAAAAACCTCTCGATTTCTCATCGAGAGGTTTTTTCTTTGTGGCACTTCTCCTGCTCTAACACTCAACTACTCCAACACCACAGCAGTCCCGCTTGCGCTCACCATCAACATGCTTCCGTTGCCGCCGATCGTTTCATAGTCCAAATCTACAGCGATAACGGCGTTGCCGCCCATTGCCTGCGCTTGCTGCGTCATTTCCGTGATGGCAATGTCCTTTGCTTTGCGCAGCTCTTGCTCATACGCCGCCGAGCGTCCGCCGATGATATCGCGAATGCCCGCGAAGAAATCCTGGAAAATATTCGCTCCGAGAATTGCCTCGCCACTGACGAGACCGATGTAACGTGCTACCCTCTTGCCTTCGACTGCATTGGTGGTTACGACTAACATT
>CAYUFU010000157.1:0-3104 GCA_964444145.1 uncultured Chitinophagales bacterium | reverse complement strand
GCTCTAAGCTCTCCGCCCTCCGCCCTACGTCTCACTAAACCTATCCAGAAACGCTTTCTCCGACTCAGAGAGACTCGCCACGCCGGAGGCGCTCAGCTTTGCCATAATGCGATCATACTCATCGCGATTCACTTCATGAAGCTTGCCGCGCGGAATGTTCTTCCATTTTTCGACATTGGACATACTTGCAACATCCTCGATCTTCTTCGCGATCGCCTGTTGCAGTTTCGCCGTCCGCCTCAACGACTTGATGTAGAGGAACCCTCCGAGGAATCCACCGAGATGTGCGTAGTGCGCGATGCCGTCCCCTCCGCCGCCTCCAGCGCCAAACAACGACATGACCGTCATGAAGATCACCATCAGCCAGACTTGCACGGGCATCACGCCCCAGACGTAGATATTGTCGCGCGGCCAGTACAGAGCATATGCCATCATCACACCGTAGGTCGCGCCCGATGCGCCGATGATCCAAGCGTTCGGAGTGAAGATGAGTGTGAGGAGCGCGCCGGCAATGCCGCTGAGAAAATACAACATGAGAAAACGTTTGCTGCCAAGCTCATGCTCAAGTCGCGGTCCGAAAAAAAAGAGACTCAGCATGTTGAAGAGAATATGCGTGAAGTCGCCAAGGCTGTGCGCGAACATGTAGGTAACAATCGTCCACGGCTCGCGCAGAAATGTCAATGGGGAGAACGCGAGAAACTCCATGAACGGCGGACGCAATTTCGTCAAGACATAAATGACGACGTTCGCGATGATGAGACGGAGGACCCAGGGTGTTAGCATTCAAGCAAAAGGAAAAATGGAAAAAGGCAAAACTTCGAAGTCGTCAAATCAATTTCATCCGTTCGTGTTTCTTCTTTTCTGCTTGCTGCGCAGCTCTGAACGTGATGTTCGTCCCGGGAAGTTTCGAACGTGTCACAACTCCATCACTCCAATAATCCATTAATCCGAAAATTCACAAACCCCTCGCTCCGCTCAATGTTGAGAGAGCGCGTTTCGTCGCTTCGATCATCGCCTCTGCGCCGACGGGCAAACCGCTTGCTCGCATCATCCACAAATCCGGCGCAATGCGACCCTGCGTTGCCATTCGTTCGAATTCTTTTCCGAGATTCCCGCTCTTTTTCACCTGTTCCTCGATTTGGTGCGCAATCAAGTGTCCGAGCGGATAATCAGGCAGGTACAAAAACGAATGAATCATGTGCGAGTAAATGCCGAGCAGAACAACCTCGCGTGCGTTGAACACCGGCGCGTAATATTTATTCCAGATGTCCTTTGCGATGCGCACGGTGGCATCCTTCAATTGCGCGGGCGTTGCATTCGGATTGTCGTACATCCAATGCCACACCGCCATGTCCACGAGCGCGACGCCGGCAATTTCGTACGTTGCCCAGAAGTCGTTGAGATTCTGCAGCGCCTCACTTTTCGCATCGGGTTTCGCAAGGCCGAGCAGCTCGAGATCCTTCGCCTGAAAGACAAAAGCAAGCGCCTCGGTGAATGCAGTGTTCGGCACGCCGTTCAGCAGCCAATGGTCAATCATATTCAGTGAGAAGGTCTGCTCGACGTTGTGCCCCATTTCGTGAACGGCAATGTTGAAGCCTTTGTAGTTCATGCCGCCCTGTTCGACACGTGTACGGAGCCGCGCGGGAACAGAACGCAATTGCGCTCCCCACGCGTGACCCGAACCGCGGGCGGGATCAACTTCGATATTGTTTGCCAGGAATCTCGCTCGCTCTCTCGTGAACCCTAACTTCACAAGCAGCGTCGGCATATCCTTCTTGTACGCCTGCGCAGTGGGATATTTTTTTGCGACGATCTTATCAAGCTGGGCCTCAGTGTATTTACCGCGCGGGCGGAAGCCATTATACCAAATGTCGAACGGCTCGAGCGGACGACCGAGCCGCGCCGCGATCATCATGCCGATTTCTTTCACAAGCGGCGACGACAGGACGTCTTCGAACACCTTCTTGACACGGGTTTCGGGAATCTCACGATTCTCATCGAAGCGGCGGGCGATATGCGTCGGCGCCGTCGGCGAGTAGGGATCAACCTTCCTCGCCGCAAGAAACGTATTCAACAATACTGCGTAGCGACGATTTGGCTCGGGATCGTTCGTAATCTTCAGATCGGCGGGCGGAGGAGTTTCAACGTCGTTCGTTGCTGCCCGCTGCACCTCGTTGGTTGCAACATTCCAGTCCACGTACGGATTATTCACCACCACCGAGGGAATCGTCTGCGTCACGATTCGCTCCATGATCTGTTGAATGATCCGTTGCTTCGCTAACCCTTTTTCTCCATCACTATAGTTGGCTTTGATTTCATCGCGCAGATTCCAGTGCGAAAGCAAGCGCAGTTTCGGCGGGAAGAGCCTCTCCCCTTTTTCATTTAACACGTGATGCATGTAGATGTTATATTCGGCGATGTACTGGTCGGCTTCCGCGCTCGCTTGCGCAACGGCTTGATTCACTTCGGCGGGAACGCGCTTTGAAAAACGCGATGCAAGTCGCGCTTCCGCCCATTGCCTCCGACTCCATCGTTCGCCCTCCGTCAAACGTTGTTCAAGCGTTGTCAGCGGAAAATTCAGCAATACTACAAACGCGAGCTTGTTCTTGAAGAAATCGTCGGTGACGTGAGCACTCGCATCATAAGCAGCGAAGGTTTCGTCGTACGGTTGAATCGGACCCGCATCCAAATCGGCTTGCATGCGCAGCTCGCGCGTAATTTCGAGCATGTGGCCGTCAAGCTGCTCCAACAAACGCTCGAAACGGCTGAACATGGTATCGAGCGCGGCACCGCTGGCAACGAAATTCTTTCGCACGAATTCTTCAAAGACGCTGTCGTTGCCATCCTCCGTTCGCCACAGGCTCTTCACCTGCGCGATGCCTCGCGCCACCCGCTCGCGTTGCGATTCGCCGTATTTCGACGTAAGTTCTTTCTCCAAGCGAGCGACTGTTTCGGTGGTTTGTGCAAATGTCGGCGTATTCATAAACAAAATCGTCATGAGAATGCTACAGCGTAGATGCATGATCGTCCTTCGAGATATCCGATAAGGTGAGTTCAAGAAACTCTGTATTCAACATATTGCTTTTGTGCGATAGTTTCAATTC
>CAYUFU010000156.1:0-5225 GCA_964444145.1 uncultured Chitinophagales bacterium | reverse complement strand
CGAGCCGCTTTGCATCGCGAGGTCCGCGTTCTGCTCGATGATGAGCGTCGCGCCGTTCTTTACCGTAATTTGCGCGTTGGACAAGAATGTTGTGAGCGAGTTCGATTTCATGGTTACAGTTACGCCGTTTTCAATTGAGGCGCTGCCGCTGATCCAGTTGTTGCCGGTCCAGAACATGTTCTCATCAATGGTGCCGCTCAGAGCAAATGGTAGCCTTCGCATGTAGTGAGTGGTCGACTGATCAATGGTCCAAAAGACAGTGCTACCCATTCGATGTGCAGAAAGAGTTGATCGCCTGACATCATTTCCACCAAATGCTTGACCACCCACTGCCACCGTGAAGGGGCTACTCCACCCTGAACCGTCGTTTGAGGAAAATCGGACTTCCGTCGTCGTCACATTCTCTGCTTTGCTGTAACAGGCGTACACCGTGGTTCCGTAAGTGACGAGTTTTCTTCTGTCATTCTGCTCTTCGTCCGGTCCGACTTGTGAAAAGAATGTTGGTGTTTGCCAATTACCAAAGTTAGAACGGCCGGTGAAGTGCAAGTTATTGTCACAGATCATTGCAAATGTCTCGCCACCAAGTTGGGAGATGCTTTGCGCACCTCCGCCGTTATGAGACGTTGTTCGAACGATGTTCTCCCAATTCACTGTCTGTCCAGAAACAATTCCATCTCTCGATGTTAGGGAAGTGCCCCCAGTGCCGTATCCAATGTAAGAGACAATCACGCGGATACCGGATGTGATGACTTTCGATGCCTTACCCGCCCCCCCGTAGGGAACGCCCAATTCGGTAATGTTGGTCATCTCGCCCCATGCTGAATTGTCCGGATAGCGTCTTCGGTAGTAGACTTCATTCTGGCTATGATCTGCCCACGTAATGTGAACTCCGTTTTCATCTGCAAGGACATCAATCGCGTCCACTGCGACTGGGCTTTGGAAAGAGGAAATTGTGTGCCACGATGCACCGCCATTTGAACTCTGAAATAGGTACAGGTGATACGTCCCATTATTGTGAACCTCCGCGGCTATGCTGAGTTTTCCTCCGTAACTCGCGATGGAAGAATACAGGGTAGCCCAAGGAGAACCAAGAGGAGTTATGGCAGAATTCAAAATCGTTGTACCATCGTTTGCGAACAGGTAATAGAAAACCCGGTATTGATTCGTGCCTGTCGAGAGCGAATAGTTGAAGACTGCATGCTGTCCATACCCATCGGCAACGAGACTCTTGAGATCAAAACCATTAGTGGCTGGAAGCGAAAGTGGACCTCTAATTTGTTCCCAGACCAACGGCTGGCTCATGGCATCTATGACTAGGAACAGGCCACATATAAGCAAGATTTGTACTGCACGATATGCGCTGAACATACAACCTCCTAAAAATTTGTTTACGAGAATGAACGAGAAATAGTGTGTTGTATTCTGGCTGGATGGTATTCGTGCGCCCCCTGATAGTCTCCTTTCAAGATGTTAATGAACCAGTATTACCTTTCGTACCTGCTGTTTCGCGAGTGCATATAGTTTGCAAAAATACACACCTGAACTTTTTCCGTTACCGGACCACGGAATCGAATGCCTTCCCGCTTCAAGGTTGTCGCTAATCAGCACTTCGACCTCCCTGCCTTGAACATCGAAGATCGTCAGCTGTACTTTTGCAGGGGACGCGAGAAAAAACTCAATTTTGGTTGTAGGGTTAAATGGGTTCGGGTAGCTTTGGTAAAGAATAACTTCATCGGGTGTTTGCCCCATCGTCTTCTCCGCGACGGCGTTCGGATTCGAGGCAAGATAAATGTCAGCCTCGTTGTATGGCGTGTTCGTTGAGTCAATGTAGAGGTTCTTTCCCACAATGAAATCCAGTTTGCCGTCGCCATTGAAATCGTAGAATTGAATTGCATCGCGTGCATTCTCTCTCTGCAAGTAGGAGAGGTAATACTCGTTGTCACGCTTCGAATTGAAGAAAAAAATGTCAGCGCCGGCACAAATAATGAGTTCCTGAATCCCATCGCCATTAACATCTCTGCACACGTACTGAATATGATCGAAGGTTCCTCCCGCCAAAAGATGAATGAGGAGTCGAGCCGAGTAACGATTGTCCCCATCGGCTTCAAACACAGTTGTCCAATCGCCGCTTCCCACTGTCGCTCCTACGAAAAACTCTGGAAGACCATCACGGTCGATGTCGCCTGATCCCAAGTAGTAAACATTCACAAAGGGAACGGAGTCTTTCCACACAATCTCATACGAGCGCCGACCAGTGTTCCCAGCAGCGGCGACCCTTCCAAGGAGGTCGGAAGAAACAAAGTCCCTTCGCCCATCATTATCGAAGTCGTTAACCTCGTAGCCGCCAAGAAACGCGTCAGTGTTTCCGAACAGAGTCCCCGTCCATACCCTATGTAGGTTGGGCAGAGTACTGTCGTAGATTGCTACTGCAGTAATGTAGCGCACGAACAAGGCGCTGTCTGGAACGGCACCGCGATATAAATAATCAGATGCAGAATCGCCATCGATGTCTCCCATATACTCCTGCAAGGCTTGCGCCGCTACGTCACCGACGGAAGTGGCAAAAACAAACTTCCTGTTGACCGGTAATGAAGCAATGTTTGGTTGCTCGAACGAGTACAAGGTGTCTCTGCTTGTGTAATAAACTTCAAACAATGAGTTCACATCGAAATCAAAGTATCGCCGCGCTCTACTAAGATAGGGTATATATTCGTGGGCTACTGTCACATCACCGTTCCGATCAACTTCATAAACAAGAGACCTGAAGGTTGCCCCACGCCAAAAGATGCCATAGACCTCAACTTTATCATTGTTGTTCAGATCTGCCACGACGAGCGGGGCAGGTGACCATTGTGAGAGAGGCACTTTGCTCCAGGGGCGATAACGTCCTGTGAATCGACTAGTGTCAATCGTGGTTGGGTCAATCTCCAGAATCGGAGTCCCTCTCCTCGCAGCCCACGCGCGAATCTCCGACTCGCTCGGCTCGAGCAAACTCTTCAGTCGCTTCGCGCCTGTCATCGGCTCGGTCAACTCAACAAGTGTGTTATCCAAAAACTTCACCGAGTATCCTCGTCGCTGCATGTGCGCGATCTCTTGCTGCAACCTTGCGCGTTGTATCGGCGTGCTCAGTTGTCCGCCAAGCATCAGTACTATCGCTCCAACAAGAATGAAGAGAACCTGTTTTTGTTTCATCGCTGCCCCCAAATAATGTTCGCAAAAAAAAACGACTGATGCAAGGAAAATTTTTTCCTACAGCAGTCGAGGTCATAGTAACAAATCGAGAGATGAGATGCGAGAGTGAACTCATCGCCAGGTGTCAGAGAGCACCGTCTGGGCGAGAAGAAATTATGGTCAGCTAAGCCATATTATGCATTGGCGGCGCAGAAGGGATGCTGCGATGCCAGCATGTTAGCAAACGCCATTTCGAAAAGCGAGAGGCAAAGAATTTAGGAGAGAATTCCATTTGTCGAAACTCACGATCAAAAACCTTGATGAGGGTCTCAGAACACACTCGCCACGCCGAGCGTGAACCGAAACCGCGTCGGCGCGCTCAACCGCCAGGTGAAATCCGCGCGCAGCACGTCGAAGATTTTGCTGAAGCCGAAACCAAGCTCCGAGTACCAATCCTCAGTAGAGCTGGTGCGAAATGTTGAAAGAGGATTCTGAGTTCTCCAGGATTGCGCGATGCCCGCGTGAACGATGAACTCGATGTTGTTCTCGTACAAAAAGGGAATGTCGAGCGCAAGAAACGGCACGCTGCGAAAATTGTGCTCGACAGTCAACGCGACGAAACGCGTCCCGCTGAATTCCTTCACCTCCATCGCTTTGAACACGCCGAACGGCGCGTAGTTGCTCGACGCCGATTCGAGGTCGAACAGAAACTGCTGCGGCGCGTTCTTATTCATGATTCCACCCGAGAGTCGAACCCAGAGCATCTGAGGAAACAGTAAACTTCTGCTGAACGTTGGGACGCCCGCAGTCGCTGTTGCCCACGCGCGTCCAAAGTTGCCCGCGCCCTCTCGCGACGTCAGGTCTGCGTGAACGTCGAGCGAATTCACGCGAACAAATTCTAGCGGCGTCGGCGCATCTCCCAAGCGCATATCAATGCGAAGCCCTCGGTACATGCCGTCTTCTGCAGTCGGGTTGGGACGATAGGCTGACCCTTTTGCAAAGAAGCTAAAGTCTGTGTTTTGTCGAGCGCTCCGGTGCTTCTCGTTGATGAACGAGATTCTCGATTGAAATTTCTTCGAAGGATTGAAATCGAGAAACGCTCGCCAGCCTTCGGCTTCGTAGTAATCGCGATAATCGTTTTTGCCAAACAGCGATGTGAACGTGTTGAACAGCGCCCCGTAATAGCCCGCGTCTTCGCGATGCGCGACGGTGCGATACACTTCCGCACCGAAGCCGATCGTACGGTCTGCAGATGTGAACACCGTCGCTCCGAACAGGTACTTCCATCGCTTGTCGGAAACACCGTAGGCGAAACCTGCGCGCAGCGAAACGAACGTGGAGATGTTGTCGAATTCATTCTTCGCGCCGAGATGAAATCCTTCGACGCGATTGAAATGGAAATCGAGATTGTCGAAAAGCGAGAACGACGTGGAGTCTCCCGCGCCGATGTTGATGGCAAACCCCCGCGGTCGGAACTGCACGTCGAGCGATTGCGTGCTGTCGAGCGTTGCGTAGGCGCGAGTTTCTTCGAGCGTCAGTGGGAGAACGTCGCTGCGCTGCCAGAAGGATGAATCGAACGTCGCCACGGCAAGCGTATCAACACTCAGCCTCGGCTTCTTGAACACACTGTCGGGGAGCGGAATATTGATTGCATAGTTCGTGATGACGGATGTTTGCGAAAAGCCAATCGGCGGAATCGTGATGAACGCGAGGCCGATGCTTGCCGTCGCGTCAATGCGAATGTCGGCAGGAAGCCAGAAGGCATTTTCGTACAGCCCGAACTGCTGGCGGTAGCGCAGCGATTGTGCTTTCACGAACGGAATCGAAAACGCCTCGTTCGGCTTTACGTCCACCCCGACGAGCGCGTAGCTGTCGCCCGCAACACTGATGGTGCCTTCGAAGAGCGGCCTGGTCCGCGTGCGCGGCGTGAGCTGGATTTCGAACACTTCAGCTCCGCCCGACAACGTCGGGATCGTTCGGGTGCGCAACAGCTTGTAGTTGTAGGAATCGAACGCATCGTCCGCCGCCGGTCCGACGAACGTGTAGCCGACGAA
>CAYUFU010000155.1:0-5248 GCA_964444145.1 uncultured Chitinophagales bacterium | reverse complement strand
GCCAACAAAAATTGATATGTGTAGGGACACGCCACCGGCGTGTCCTTGCGCGGGCGGTGTTGCCTCGCTGTGCGGACGGGGCGTTGCCCCGTCCGGTGCGGATGTAACGCCTCTACCTCACCCGTACCCACCGCCCATATTCTCTGCTTGCTACCGTATGTACCCCGCCGCGCACCTTGTAGTCCGCAATCACCTTCATCCATTTCGGCTTGCAGCATTTCACTAAGTCCTCGAGCACGCGGTTGACCAAATGTTCTTGATAGATGCCGACGTTCCGATAGGAGAGCAGATAGTATTTGAGCGAACGAAGTTCGATGAGATGTTTGTTGGGGATGTAATCAATCTTGATGGTCGCGAAGTCGGGCAAGCCGGAGAAGGGGCAGACGGCGGTGAACTCGTCGGTTTCGATGTTGACAATGATGTCTTTGCCGGGATACTCGTAGGCAATTGTTTCGAGCGCCTTCACGTCAATGTGCGATTCGTCGTTAACGTCGTAGCGGCGGTCCAGCGGTTCGGGCATTCGTTTCATTGTCTTTGTCTCGATCAATGTGTACTTTGTGCAGGAGAATATAAATGAAAAACAGTTGAGGATGAAAAAGAAATACTTCACACTTGTCGTTACTGCGTTCTCATTGCTGAGCTGCTTGGGAACGAAACCCACCGGACACGATCCGAGGGAGAAAATGGAGCTGGGCTGGATTGATCGTTCGGCGATGATGAAACCTGACTATCCGCGCTTCAAAGAGAATTTCGATACTGTGCATGTGGACAAGAATTTCGTCGAAATGATTGCGTCGCTGCATACGGGGGTCGAGATTCTCGTTGTGCTGGGCACGTGGTGCGGCGACAGCAAGCGCGAGGTGCCGCGATTCTGGAAGATTGCCGACCTTGCCGGTATTCCTCCGACTGCCATCAAGTACTACGGCGTTGACCGCTCTAAGAGAAGCGCTGATGGCGTCACCGATACATACCGCATCGAAAAAGTGCCGACGTTCATCTTTGTTAAGCAAGGGATGGAAATCGGGCGCATCGTCGAGTCGCCGAAGAACTCGATCGAGGAAGATATGCTGGTAATTCTCGCCAATGCGCACGAGAAGTAGCCCGCTGCGCAACTAATGTTTTCTGCCTGAAAAGCCGATACATATCTTGAAGAGGCATCACCTCTTTGTGCGTTTCTTTGTTTGAACGACGATGATGTGGAATTCGGCTACATGGTGCATGATGACATAGGCAGTTCGCTTGACCGCGAACAATTTCTGGCGGAGATCCGCCGCCGAGCAGAGGAGGCGGAGCTTGCGCGCATCGAAGCGGAGGAGCTGAAGCTGAGCGCTCAACTTGCCGGCACCACCCTACCCGATAAATCCGTTACCCCCCCGACGGTTGAAGATGAACTGTGCGCGCACCTCGAGCAACAAGCTCGCGGTGCGCTTGCAAACAACGACGTTCAGCAAGCATCGCAGTCGTACGATGAGCTTCTTCGGCTCAATCCGCACCATCCGAGCTTAGAGAACTTGCGCGGCAGCCTTGACCAGCGGCTCACAACCGTGCATCCGAAACCGACCGAAGAGCGAACGCCTGTCGAACGCGCCGTGCCGAGATTTCGTCGGAACGCCGCGAGTTTTTTTCAGTCGGCGCGCGAGCACTATAACAATGAGCGATACGACGCTGCCCTCGCTGATCTCGATGACGCGCAGAATGCCGAGCCTGAGAACAGCGAGCTTGCGGCGCTTCGTGCCGAGATCGTGAAAGCGAAAGAGCTTGCGGAGAGGATCGCGGAAGAGGAACGTGCTCGCGCTCTCGCCGACCCTGATGCAAGTCTCTTCATCCCTCCGCCGCGTGAGGTGCCGCAGCCTGAGGAGCCTGCAATTCCCGAGCAGCACCTGGAAGTGCCGACCACAGAGGCAGTGCCTGCCAAAGCGCGACGCAACGCTTTTGCGAGCATGAAAATCGCAGGACTGGTGCTGCTTGCCTTGCTTGGAATCGCGGCGGGATATGTCGGGTATACGTTTGTGCGCGAGAAATACTTTCCCGGAAGCGTGCGCATTCTCGTGCTGCCGGCGCGGACATCGAATGCCGACATGTACATCACGGACGGACTCACGGTGGAGTTGATTTCGCACCTGGCGCACGTGCCGAGCCTGGAGGTTATCGCGCCGCGCACAGCGATGAACCTTCGCAGTGCCGACAGAGTCAAATCCATTCACGCACTTGATCCGGATTACATGCTTCAGTTGAAAGCCGAGCGGCGCGGGGATCGGTTCGTGCTGCACGCGTCGCTGACGGAGGGAACGTCGGACGATCAGGAATTTGAGCAGGAATTTACAGCGACGGCGGCGGAACTTGCAGGCTTCTGCAGAGCGATGGTGCCGCCTCTCGTTGCCGCGCTGGATGCAAACGTGAAACCGCTCGAGCATACTGCGACGAATGCGGAAGCGTTCGATGCGTATTTGCGCGGGCGCTTCGCGCTGCAACGGGCGGACGCGCTGACGCTCGATTCGGCAGCAGCAGCGTTGGAGCGGAGCTGTAAAGCCGATCCGCGGTTCGAAGATGCGGAAGTTGCGTTGGGATGGGTGCGGCTCCTTCAGCACGAAGCGACACTCGATACCTCGAAAGAGAAACTGATCGTCGCAACGTACCGGTTACGCCGCGCAATAAATCTTGGCGCGCACAACGCGGAAGTGTTTCGACTCTGGGGCGCACTGGACTACCATAACGGCGACTATGCGCAAGCGCTCGACCATTTGGGGACTGCCGTGCGCCTTGCGCCGAGCGATGCCGAGGCTCACCGTCGGCGTGCGCTTGCCTTCGTGCGCGCGGCGAATCTCGACGCGGCGCTGAATGCGGCGCGCAGTGCAGCACAACTCGATCCGCATAACTCTCTCGCCCGCGAAACGTACGGATTGCTTCTCATGTTGAAGGGAGAGAATGAATCAGCGCTGAAGGAATTCGATGCGGATCAGCGCAACCGAGCGGCGGGAAGCGCGACGGAAGCGCATCTCACGGCGCTTGTCGCGACGAACAATCATGAAGCCGCTCTCGACATTCTGCTTGAGCGCGCCAAACACAGTCCTGATGACTATGTGTTGCTTTACGATCTCGGGCGCATGTACCAGCTTGCGGGCAAGCCCAAGACGTTGTGGGAAGAGTCGCTCGATCGTGCACACCAAGCCATCCTTCAAGAGCTGAAGAGGGATACGATGACCGCTCGCGCCTATGCATATCTCGGCTTGGTGCAGACGCGGCTGGGAGATTTCGCAGAGGGCGCAGCCTCCGGCAAGCGCGCTCTTGCGCTCGCGCCGCATAACGTTGTCATTCGTTACCTCGTCGCGCGCATCTACGCGCTGCAGCGCGAAAAGCTCGATGAGGGATTTGAACAGCTCGCACTCGCAGTACAACAACGTCTCATGCTCGATTGCTTGCTCGATCTCGACGTACAGAATCTTCGCAACGACCCGAATTTCCTTGCAAAGATTGCTCGTTAAGCCGGTCCGTAACGAAATCACCTGAAATCCAACATAGAAATCTCACGCAAAGACGCGAAGCCGCAAAGAGGTGGAGAATGCTTGAGAGTAATTGCTTGTATGCACTTTAGAAATAACTCCACATCCTTCACCTGCTTGGTGAATTCCTTTTCAGTAAATTTCCAAGACAGACTTGGCGGTATTGCGGCTTTGCGTGATGCTAAATCGGGTTTCAGGAAATCACATCCGTCTTTACTTTCGCGGGGAGCTTTACTATATTTGTCGGTGAAAAAAAACGACCAGTTTGGGCTTCGTTTTTTTCGTGGTGAAATTCTTTCGACGCACGCGCAACGCCGTTGTGCGTCATTATTGTCTAAGAGGGGTGGTGTCATGCACACAATTACTTCGGTGTTGATACTTGTCGCTTGTCTCGCTGCCGACGGCGTGGGGCAAACGTATCAACGAAAAGCGCGCAGCAAGATTCTCAATCCGACCGTGAATGCAGGAACATTCTCGTTCGACATCTGGGCGAGGAACGACAGCACGGGCACGACGTTCTTCGTCGGCATCTCGAGTTTCTTTTTGAATTACAACGCGACGGCGCTCGCAAACCCGGCCCTCACGAACATCAATCCGAAGTACACCGGCGTAGCGGGCGTTGACAATTACGATCCTATGACGGTCGGCATCGTGAATAGCAAACTTGCTGTGACGATTCGCTGGACCGGCAACGCAACGGGAGGAGGAGCTGCGCTCGTGACTTCTGCGCCGGATACGAACGGCGAGAGAATTTGCACGGTCAATCTGCAGATCACCAATCCGAGCCAGACCTCGCAACTGAGCTGGGATTCCGTGAACAGCGCCGTTCTCACAACCAGCACTCTCTCGGTCAACCAAACGTTTATCGGATCGGATAATGGGCCCCTGCCGGTTCAGCTTGCGAGGTTCACGGGACGCGTCACGGCGCAGGGACACATTCGGTTGGATTGGCGGACGCTGACCGAGACGAATAATTATGGCTTCTACGTGCAGAAGTCTCTCAACCAAAGCACATACAGAACGGTGTCCGAGCTGATTCCCGGCCATGGCACAACCACCGAGCCGCACGATTACAGCTGGACCGACGCCAATCCCGAAGCTGGACGTTGGTGGTATCGCTTGAAGCAAGTTGATCTCGACGGAACGGAGCATTTCAGCGAAGCGATCCTGCCGACAGGCGCGACGAGCGTCGGCGAGCGCCCGCTGCCGAAGGAATTCGGGTTGAGCCAGAATTTTCCGAATCCCTTCAACCCATCAACGCAGATCGAGTTCGGCGTACCAACGCAGAGTCATGTGAAGATCGAGGTCTTCAACCTGCTCGGTCAACGACTCGTAACGCTCGTGGACAACGTGCTGCAGCCTGGCTATCACGTCGCGACGTTCGACGGTGCGGCGATTTCGAGCGGGCTGTACTTTTACAGAATGACGGCGGAGGGCAACGTACGGTTTTTGAAGAAGATGATTCTCGCAAAATAATCCGGGCATGAATTCACTCTGAAAAGCAAAACCCGTTTCTTCAATGACGGGTTTTTCTTTAGCACTGTGGTGAAGGTCACCACATCGGAAGCGCAACGAGGTTAGATTTCACCGCACAACGAATCGGAGGGCATGGCATGAAGTTTCTAAAGTATTTTGCGCTGCTTGCGCTCGCGTCGGTTCCGCTGTTGATCGTCGAACGGCGAAAGCAAGCAAGCGCACCGTCGGTCAGCGACGACGATATTTTCGAGCGTGAGCTGCGAGTAGATTAG
>CAYUFU010000154.1:0-5279 GCA_964444145.1 uncultured Chitinophagales bacterium | reverse complement strand
CGTGTCGTGAGCGAGCTTTGCCTCGCAGTGCAGTTCTCGCTATATTGTTGTGCATACTCAATAAATACCATGAAACTCGACGTACTCGCAATTGGGGCGCATCCGGACGATGTTGAACTCTCATGCGGCGGAACACTTATCAAACTGGTCAAACAAGGACGCAAGGTCGGCATCCTCGACTTAACGCGGGGCGAATTGGGAACGCGCGGCACACTCACCATTCGCAACGCCGAAGCACGCGAAGCCACGAGGATTCTCGGTGTCCATGTGCGAGAGAATTTGGGCTTGCGGGACGGCAACATCGAAATCAATCAAGCCTCGAAGCGTAAAGTCATTCAGATTATCCGCAAGTACAAGCCCGAGGTCTTGTATTTCCCGCATTGGCTCGAGCGTCACCCCGACCACGAGCACGCGCATCAACTCTGCCGGGAGGCATGGTTCTATTCCGGCTTGGAAAAAATTGAGACGAAGCTCAACGGCAAACCGCAAGAGCCCTTTCGTCCGCGAAGCTATTACCACTTCATGCAGACCTATGAATTCGTTCCCTCATTCATCGTGGATATCAGCGATGAGTTTGAGCAGCGGATGAGTGCCGTGCGCGCATTCAAGTCCCAGTTCTACAATCCCAACAGCAACGAGCGCGAAACATTCTTGAGCACGCCCGCGTTTTTGGAACTCCTCACCACTCGCTTTGCATATTTTGGTGATCGGATTGGGGTGAAGTACGGCGAGCCGTTTTTCTCGGTCAACATGGTCGGTGTCAACGATCCGTTTGCCTTGACGATATAAGCAACCTCATGCCGAACATTCATCCGCTCTTTGTCCATTTCCCGATTGCGCTTCTCACCATGAGTTTTCTGTTCGACGCTATCGGGCTTGCAACGAAACGCGTCGAGTTGTTGCGAGCGGGCTGGTGGAGTTTAGCCGCGGGAACAGTCGGGTTGCTCGCAACGGTGGTGAGCGGATTGCTTGCGGAGCAATCGCTCGTCATCAGCACTGCCGCAAGAGAGTACTTCGAAACGCACGAGCAGATTGCATTCCTCGTAGCAGGAATGTACGCTCTCCTCTTCTTGTGGCGGGTTGCGAATCGAACTCACCTGCCTGCAAAGCGAGAGTGGCTTTTTGTTGGGAGTTCGCTCATCGGAGTTGTGGCACTGTGGCTTGGCGCGTGGTACGGCGGGGAACTTGTGTTTCGCTTTGGGGTGGGTGTGCAGTTGCCATAAGGAACTCCATGCACGCGCTTGCGAGTCTCAAGGAGGGTTCCCGGAACACCGAGTGCGCAACGCGCTGAATATCCTACCCTTTATGGGCGAAGGTCGTTACCCGGTTGTTCGGTTGTGCTCATTATTTGCCTCGATGACGTACCGAGCGATGCTTTTTCCCTGTACCGTCAAATCCAAATCCCTCGCGCAAGTTCCCCACATCAAACCCAAACGGCAGCAACAATGTTTCTACTGCCTTCAGCGCCATCTCGGAATATTTTTCGATGTCGTAGCCGTCGTCGAATGAATAGAGGACGAGCGGCTTCGCTCGTTCCGGTTTCTTTTTTCCTGTTGAATCCAAAATAATGTACTCGATCATTTCGCCCGGTTGAAGTTTGATGCCGGCTTCGTCCAAGGCTTTCGCAACCACGGCGTTCGCGCTCTTGTTCGTGTACTCGTCCACCTCTTTCGAAATGTGCCGACGAATGACGAGCTCGAGCGGATCGGCTTTGCCGGAGCGAAGCATGTCGAGAAATTCTTTTGCTTTCGCGAGCGCTTGCGGAACGAGCGATGCGACGTCGTCAACACCGTTCGCTTTCTCAAACACGCTCAACATCTCGCCCTGCATCCTCTTGATGAACTTCGGCGTGTCGCGCCTTCGCACTTCGATGCCGCGGATTTTGACTTCATTGTTTGAATAGAATCCAACGTAACGATTCGCGGTCGGAATCAGCGGATCCATTTTCGATGACGGATACAAAATCCAATTGTAAATTCCTTCGAGAGAAATTTCCACGCTCGTTGCAGCAGTGACTTCACTGCACAAGCGCTCGTAGTCCGCTTCGGTCGTTCCTCGCTTCTTCAGCCACATGCAATCAATGATCGCATGCATGAAACGATAGCCGTTGCGTTCGGCGATTTCCTTCGCTTGCAAAATTTTTTCACGCGAAAACGCGTTCACCGATTCGTGCGCTTCGATTTTCCCGAAGCGCGCATTCTTGTAGCCCAAATAGCCGAAGCAGGTCACCAGAATCCACTTCAATGCATTTTGGCGATGATCGTACAAGCGCCAGCGATCATCGCCCAATTTCTTCAATCGCTTCTTTTCCTTTTTGTAGAACGAACGCCGCTCGACAATCGGTCGCAGGGTTGCGGGGACGATGCCTTCGCGCTTGCCGCAAATTCTGTACTGCAATTCAGGGACATGCTGACTCACCTGCTCATCGTTCTCGCAGCACGCGCAGTTCACAGTCTCGGGCGAGACGTTGTGTTGCACCATGATGTTGGGATACATCGAGACGAAATCCAGTTCGGCGACTTGTTCGTGGTAACCCATAATGGGCTGAAAAATCAAACCGCCGCGGTCGGCGAGCAAGAGCGTCGCAGCAGATTTGAAATCTTCAGGCTCGCGCTTCTTAGCGGGAATGAGATAGCCGTTCCGATACGCCCACGAAAATTGCATCGAAGAAAGCGCTGTACCGATGGATGAACGCGACTGATGCTGAACCGGAAGCTGGGTCAGGCGCGCAATTTCGACGATGCCGTCGAGGTTCGACTCGTCCATCAGAAAAGAATTTGCAGAGTCGAGATGCCAGCGACCCGCAAGCTCGAATGCCCCATCTTTGTGAACGATTTTTCCGTACACGAAGTAGCTCGACTCTCTCGTCGTAATATATCCCGCTGCTGCATCGCGATTGAGAAGCAATGGAATTTTTTGTTCATCGGAAATGCGCGCCAACATCGGCAGCAAGATCGCATCGCCGTATTCAGTCTGGATGATGTCGGGGTCGCAACGCTTGAGGTGATGATTGAGCGAATGCAGAACATCGCCGGGCTGTTCACTTTCCAAGCCGAATGTTTCTCCATCGTAACCGACTTCAAGTTGAAAAGTCTTTCGGAATTTCGGCGAGACGAAATCGGGACGATTCGCGAGCTTCATTGTCGTCAGCGGCGGAAGCGAATAGTTGAGCGCGTCGTATGTGTCGTCGAGATTCCACCCGATGAGTTTTCCGCTTTCGTCAACAGCATATTCGCCAAACGCCAGCGGAAACAATCCGCTCCGATACAAAAAAATTTGTTGCGGCGGAATATCGGAATTGAAAAACACAAAATGCGGAAAGTGATGCTCGAGCCGTCGAACAACTTCTCGCACACGCGTCGCATCATGCACGCGTACTTCGAGCACACGGCATTCTTCGTTGCGATAGATTTCTTTTCGCGTCGTTGGTTTCAGCTCAACCTTGAACGGAAACGTCTGGACAATCGCATAGACGCGTCTTGCCTCGTCGTCGGAAATGTGCATGAAGAACGACGGCGCGAACGGCATGAACGTGCAATGCTTCCTTCCTTCTCGGTCAATCAACCACAGCGTCATGCCGCGAGAAGACGCATACACATCGAAGAGCCAGCCGGTGATAATCGTCGCCATCTGAAAAATATTTCTTTGAAATTCGGCAGAACATTAGGAGACGTCTGAGGCGTACCCCTACACAAAAAATTTGTAGGGACACGGCTCCGCCGTATCCTGCTTTTCGGGGAGAACATTTCAATCACAGAGCGGATCAGACGTCCACTCGCTCCAACCTCACTACCTTCTCGCGCAATTCTTGAATCATCCGTTGCTGCATGATCATCATCGCCATCGCGATGCTCTCGAACGGAATCGGTCGAGCCGCGTAGGCGCTGCTCGCGAGCTGCAAACGCGCTGCGCGGAATAATTCATCGAGCGCATCCTGATCTTCCTTGCGCAATCCGCGGCGAAATTTCGACCAGCTTTCCATTTCCTGCTGGATGACCATTGTAAACGTCGGCACTGTGCGTCCCATTGTTCGTCCTCCTCTTTGAATTACTATCTGATGTTACGCAGACTTTATTGTTGAACCCCTGCAGAGTTCGGCGCAGACTACGTTCACTCCCGCAGACTTCGTCTGTGGTTATTCACGTTGAATCCGTTGGGATTCTCTTCTACGTTTTTGTCTGCGAGTCGAGAAATCCCGAAGGGATTGAATGTGAATAACCACCGATGCAATCGGTGGAGAAAAGAACTCACATGCCTCGAACCCTGCAAGGGTTCAATCATGCCGAGCCGAGTAGAGGCATGAATCCCGAAAGATTTTCGGAGCAGTTTCACTTTCCATTATGGTGTACGACTCATCCATTGCAGCCAGTAATTTTGGAAACAGCGCGTTGCGCTCACTCGACGCGAGTTTCATATCGCGCAATGCGAGCAGCACGGAAATATTGTTGCGCTTCAACTGCCGCAGGGCGGCGATAATGCGCTGCAAGCTCGCTCGTACTTCGAACAGCGGCGCTTGCTCATCATAAAACGTATCGAGCAAACCGAATATGATTGCAACTGACGAACGCTTCTTCTCCAAAAATTTCGGCAGGCGCTCGGTGATTGCCGCTTCCATCTGATAACAGGTAAATGCACGCGAGACAAAAATCCGTTCAAGCAATTTTTCAGGCGTCACGTTCGGACGTGATGCTGACGCCCGCCGCGCAAATTCCGCGATGTAATACACATCGAAATGGTTGCTGCCGTCGAGCAGCGCGATGGGGACGCCCGCAAGCAGCGCATGCGACGCCGCATACAGCGACAAGCGAAACACGCTGCGGTCGCCGTGCAGACAAAATAATTTGCCCGGCGGCGCGGCGTTGAACTGCCGCACGAGCAGCGTTGATGGAATGAGATCTTGTTGTTGACGAGTTTGTATCATTTCCCCTCCGAATGAGCATACGACAAAAATGTCGTATTGTCAATACCAGCAGATGGACGAGTTTTTCATGCCCGCCCACGGAATACTCGACGACGCGGCGTGTGCGAAGGCGGTATGCGCGGAGGAGGCGGCTGACCTATCCACGAAGCAGACTGCGTGCCAGCGGCGCAGGAGAATGGTTGGACGAGGCAGCGCGTCTGCAGCCCCAAAAAAATTCTTTGATTCACCTCGTACGTCTTGTCATGATGGACTCACGTTCGCTGAACTGACTCCGGTGGCTTTTCTTTCTGCAGTCATACGCAACACATCGTTGCGTCTGTTCGGCATTGCGTGAGCATCAATCGGTGAGAGGAGAAGA
>CAYUFU010000153.1:0-5383 GCA_964444145.1 uncultured Chitinophagales bacterium | reverse complement strand
GTGGACGCTGCGGGATTTTCCCGAAGGGATTCCTTCGGAAGAACCTGCGACCTTTCCGTGGACGCTGCGGGATTTGAACCTGCGACCTTACGCGTGTGAGGCGTACGCTCTGAACCAACTGAGCTAAGCGTCCGCTTGGCTGGTACATGATAAGGATAGAAGGGTAGAAAATCAATCGCTCAAGCATCTCTCTTCGTCTCAAAGCAAACTCCATGACCCTGTGCGATGCATACATGTGGAGGGTTCTCTCCGATGCCTAAGGGTCAAAAGACTTGAGCGGAAGCTTTTTCTCAGTTGCATATAATTTCTGGCTTCGTCATATTCCAATCAGTTTCCTTGTCTCCTCGTGCTCCTATCTTGGCAGTCCAGTTCCGTCGAGGAAACACATAACACAAACCTCACAGAAGGAGAGAAACCATGCCGCGCACCGTTACCCTGCTTTGCTTTTGTCTTGCAGTTATTATGCTATCGCTTCCCGCTCAAGCACAAGAAAGCCCGCGTTGGAGCCGCGACCCAAGCGCAATGAACGTGGGCGCCGTTGGCAACCCACAGTCCCTCCCCACCGCAAATCCGAATTATGTTCCTTCGAGAACGACGCCGCGTGTAGTGTACACGCCGTTTGAACGACTTGTCCTTGAGCCGAACATCCGCGTGCACCCTTCCACGATCGTGTGGCAAAGTGAAGTGCCGATTACGCGGCATCCGACAAATCAGAACATCATGTACGCAAGCTCGAACGCCGTACGCTTCAGCCCAACGTTCATCAGTGAAGGCATGTACCTGACCACCGACGGCGGCGCAACGTGGTTTGGCAGCGACACAACGAACGCAGCGCCCATCACCGGACACAGCGGAGACCCTGCACCCGTAATTGATAAAGATGGCAGGCTCATCATCACGTATCTCGGCGGCTCAACAGGAATGCAGGCAAGCTACTCGACCGATATGGGAGCAACATGGGCGCCATCGGTGAGCATGGCGGGCGGCAGCAGTTCGGACAAAAACTTCTCGACATCCGACGACGCGCCCACCAGTCCCTATTACGGACGCATCTACAATGTGTGGACAAACTTTGCCGGAACCTATAGCAATCGCATCGTCATGTCGTATTCGACAAACGGAGGAGCTTCATGGTCAACAGCGGCACCTGTGAGTCCACCAACCAGCAGCGGCCATCATCATCAAGGGTGCGACATTCGCGTCGGACCGAACGGCGAAGTCTATGTTGTGTGGGCGAACTGCACCACCAACGGACAGAACTCGACCGAAGACTCCCTCGGCTTTGCAAAATCAACAGATGGCGGTGTGACGTGGGCTGTCGCGCAAAACAACGTGCTCGACATGAACGGCATCAGGACATCGAATCTGTTGAATGGGATTCGCGCTTCCGGATTTCCACGCATAGACGTTGACCGCAGCGGGGGATCGCGCAACGGTTGGATTTATGTCACCGCGCCCGAAAAGACAATCGCTCCGGCACGCGACGCGGGCGATATTATGTTGATGCGATCCACCGATGGGGGTGCCACCTGGACAAAGTCGCTCGTCAACTCCGACCCCGCAGGAAAAATCCAATACATGTCTGCAATTCGCGTTGATGAAAACGGCGGCGTGAACATCGTCTACTACGACCAACGCAACACCACTGCTGACTCTGCATCGGTGTGGGTGTCCCGTTCGATTGACGGCGGCAACACTTGGACGGACTTCCAAGTGATGGATGGGAATTTCCGACCGACGCCGATCTCCGGACTCGCCGGCGGCTATCAGGGTGATTATATCGGCATCACGTCAGGCAATGCTAAAATCTTCCCGTACTGGGCAGACAACCGCACCGGTATTTATCAGGCATGGATAGCAGCGGTAACCATCGCGGACCCGATTGACCCGAGCCCGCCCACGAATGTTTCGGCGTTCAGCGACTTCAGCACCCCTACCTCTATGCGCCTGCAATGGACGCGTCCGACGACGCTCATCAACGGCACTCCGATTCCTCCGTTCGTCATGCGCATCAAACGGAACGGCGTGCAAATCACCGAGCGACCGAGCACCGACACCACGTTTACCGACACCGGCTTGACAGATGGGGTCCAGTACACGTACACCTTCACTACGCGCTTGATCGCGAATGACAGCTTGAGTCCGGACGTCAACACTTCATGGGTCGCGGGCGGCAGCAGAACGCCGGCATCGCCGACGAATCTCGCCGTCACCGGAACGAGTGCTGCGGGCTATAAGCTGAAATGGACAAACCCATCGCGGCAGATTGACGGAACGCGCTTGGACGACTTCGCGGGCATTCGTGTCTATCGTGATAGTGTCTTGATCGCGACACTGACCCGCTCGAGTGCCGACACGGCGCGCGTGGACAGCACAACGAACCTACCACCACCGGGCTTTCACACGTATCATCTGACTGCCATTGACAATGAAACTCCGATCAATCAGAGTGCGCCGAGCAACATCGCCGGCACGCCGCTCGATCTTCCGATGAACGATCAGTTCGCGGCTGCCGGCGCGCCGAACCCAAACCTGTGGGCTTCGACCGGTGTTGACATCAATGACTTCGGATTGAACGAGCCAAGTGCACCATACTCCCTGAATCTCAACGGCAGCCCTGTATCGAACAGCGACAATATCGAATCGCGTCCCATTGACCTTGCGGGAAGGCAAGGTGCGGGTATTGCCATTTCGTATCTGTATCAGCCCGGAGGAACGGGCGACAGGCCGGAGGTCACCGATAGCCTCTTCCTCGATTTCAGGAACAGTCTCGGTATCTGGATTACTGCGCGCGCATATCCCGGAATTACCACAACAGTACCGATTCCCGAATACGCGTTCGATGCAGTTGGCATTGACGGCGTCTCGCCCCAAGGCGGAACGTTCTTCTACAACGGCTTCAAATTCCGCTTCCGCAGCCGAGGGACCGCAGGCACTGCGGACGACGATTGGTTCGTTGACGATGTGTTCTTCGGCATTCCGACCGGCGTAGCGAACATCGGCGCCTCAGGCGTGATTGCGCCGAGCGGACAAGTTTCGAACAATGTTGCGCTCAATCCCGTCATACGCGTTCGTAACGTGAGCGCGGTGCAGGCCGGTGTGTACACGGTGCATGTGAACATCACCGGACCTGGCACGGCTTACAACGGCTCACAAGTGGACAGCAATCTTGCCGCGGGCGCGCTGCGCAATGTGACACTCTCGTCCTTGTTCACGCCGAACGCCGTCGGTGAATGGACGGTACGCGCTTGGACGCGCTTGACCGGCGATCCAAATACGAACAACGACACGACGACGGCGACTTTCTTTTCGGTAAATCCACTGTCGCTGCCATTCCAAGAATTGTTTGCCGACAGCGGTGTACCTAATCCTCTTCGATGGACGAACATCAATGGACGCGTGACACCGGATGGCACAGGCGAACCAAGCGAGCCGTACGCTCTGAACCTCGCGGGAAACGCGACGGCTGTACTCGATACGATCAGCTCGCTCACCGCGAATCTTTCAGGACGAGCAGGACAAGGCGTAACGCTCGGTTACTGGCAACAGCCGCAGGGAACGGGCGATGCGCCCGAAGCCGCCGACAGCCTCGTGACTGAAGCACTGAACGATTTGGGGAATTGGGTTGCGTTGCGGAAGCTGCCCGGAGCGGCTGTACGTCCGTTCGCGTTCGAACGAATCAATCTTGATAGCGCCGCCGCTGACGGCGGCTCGTTCTTCCACAGCGGATTCAAATTCCGCTTCCGCAGTCGCTCAAGCACAGCAACGACGACTCGCCAAGATGATTGGTTCGTAGATGATGTTTTCCTCGGCGTACCGAATACGATTCCGCAAATGGTTGTTGCACCGCAATCAATCGCAGATACGGTGCTCGTCGGATCGAGCGACACGAGCCGGTATTCGTTCAGCATCAGAAACAACAATCCATTTGCAACAGGATTGAACTACACGATTGTTGAGAGCCCTGCTGTTTCGTGGTTGGCAACCGTACCGACGAGCGGCTCGGTCCCCGGCGGCTTGACTTCCAGCGTGCGCGTCACGACAAATTTTGCAGGAGTGACGCCGGGAGTTTTCACAACGCGATTGATCATCAGCGGCAACGACCCTGCTAACCCGATTGATACGGTTAACGTGAACTTCCGCGTCAACGCGGCGCCGGCGATTCGGGTAACCCCCGACTCCTTCTTCTACGCACGCAATCGCGGCGATAGCGTGACCGCCCAATTCCGCGTGCGCAACGCGGGCTTGGGTCCGTTGACATACAACGCAAGCGTGAGCGGCGGGTTCGCCGGCGACTCAACGACCAATATCGGTAGCGATCAGTTCAATCTCTCGACAAGTTCGATCCTCCTGCGTGGAGGTGTTGTCGGAATTACGAGGACGGTGCAGCTCACTGAGATCAAATCACGCTTGACTATTTCATCCCCCGTTCAGCTTGCGTTCACCGTGCTTGAGAATACGTCTCAAACAGGAACGTTCACGAAAATTTTTGAACGAGTTGTCACATCAGGAACGGGTGCGCAATTCTATTCCTCGGGGCCTATGGCATTGACCTTGCAGGCAGGTAGGTTCTACGCAATTGGTGTCGTGTGGAGTGCCGGTGTGACGTATTACTGGAGCACAAATATCCCGGTTCCTGTTCCTACTTCGTTTGGCTCCATCACGGGCGGTTTGGCGGCAACGTTGACGTCGTTCCCAGCGCCTTCGACGGTAACCGTGAGCACATTGTCAAGCCTGTATTACACTCAGATTCAAACAGCATCAGGCAGGTGGTTGGAGTTGACGACGAATCCAAGCGGTAGCGTCGCGCCGGGCGATAGTGTTAACGTCGGCTTTAAGATTCGAACGAGCCAACTCACCGGCGGAACACAGGTCGCGGCACTCACCGTCAACAACAACGATCCGCTGATGCCTTCAGTCAACATCCCCGTTCGTCTCGATGTTCTCACTGATGTCAGCGAGCAAAATTTGGGAATCCCCGAAACGTACGAGCTGAGTCAGAACTATCCGAACCCATTCAACCCGACGACGAAAATCAAATTCGCCTTGCCGAAAGAAAGCGTTGTGCAGCTGAAGATTTTCAATCTGCTCGGACAGGAGGTCGCGACACTCTCCGATGAAGTGAGGCCCGCAGGATATTATATCGCTGAATGGAACGGCATGAACAACGCCGGCGGCAAAGTGGGTAGCGGCGTATACTTCTATAGATTCGAAGCGAAAGCGACTTCCGACAATGAATCGTTTGCGCGATTGATGAAGATGCTGCTTCTCAAATAACAGGTTCAGCGCACCCGACTCCCGCCGCCGTGAAAGGCGGGTTGATCCGTGACCGGCTGAAGTGGCACGAAGAAAAACGGCTCCATGAAGGAGCCGTTTTTCTTTT
>CAYUFU010000152.1:0-5402 GCA_964444145.1 uncultured Chitinophagales bacterium | reverse complement strand
ATGTTCAAAACATTCGTCGGTCCGGTTGCCGACGAAAGCGCTGTTGTGTATTTGCGTCCCGAAACGGCGCAGGGGATTTTTGTCAACTTCTTGAACGTCGCGAGCGCGTCGCGGCAGAAGCCGCCGTTCGGCATCGCGCAAATCGGCAAAGCGTTCCGCAACGAGATCAACACGAAGAATTTTCTCTTTCGCACACGAGAGTTCGAACAAATGGAAATGCAGTTCTTCGTCAAGCCCGGCACGGATGAAGAATGGTTCGAAAAGTGGCGCGCAATCCGCATGCAGTGGTTCATTGATCATGGCATGACGAAAGCGAAACTGCAATGGCATCGTCACGAGAAGCTTGCGCATTACGCACGCGATGCCTATGACATCGAATACCAATTCCCATTCGGTTGGGGAGAGATTGAGGGAATTCACAACCGCTCCGATTTCGATCTGTCGCAACACGAGAAATTCTCCGGCAAGACCATGCAGTATTTCGATCCGGAGACAAAGGAAAAATATACGCCGTACGTGATCGAGACTTCTGCCGGTGCCAGCCGATCGTTTATGGCGTTTCTTATAGACGCATACAACGAAGAAGAAGCACCAACGGCTGATGGCAAAACAGAAATCCGCACCGTTTTGAAATTCCATCCAAAGCTTGCCCCGACGAAAGCTGCGATTTTCCCTCTCGTGAATCGCGACGGCATGCCGGAAATCTCGAAGAAGCTTGAATCGGAGTTGCGCCCGCATATGCGCGTGTTCTATGATGACAGCGGCGCAGTCGGCCGTCGGTATCGAAGGCAAGACGAAGTGGGGACGCCCTTCTGCCTTACGATTGATTCGCAAACACTCCAAGATCAGACGGTGACGGTGCGTGATCGTGATTCGATGCAACAGGAACGCATCGCGTTGGGGAGCGTTCTGAGTTATCTTCGTCAGCGCATGGCGTAATGCGGTTTGGTCGCTCGACAGATTTTGAAGACGGATTGCATTTTTCTATATTTCGACCAGCGTGTGCAGAGCGGGAGAACGGATTCCCACCATCGCAACAATAAACTATATCATTAATCTTGGAGGTACTTCATGATGGGAAGAAAGAGCAGGGCACTTTGTGCGTCAATCATAGCTGGGGTGCTGTTTGCGCAAATCGGCTGCAAGAACGAAAACACAACAGAGCCGCCGACGAAGACGAAGTTGGCGCCTGTAACAGATGTAAAAGCGTACTCCGTCAATGAGACGTCGGTCGCGCTCACCTGGTCTCATTCATCGAGCCAAATAAATACCGATATGACGGGATATTCTGTGGTTACCTACGCGTCAAGCGGTGTGCAACAGGGACCGACAATTTCGGTCTCAAAGGATTCTGTCCGTACAGTTGTGACCGGACTTCCGCTCGGCATTTTTACGTTTGCAATCAAGACGATCGCAAGTGCCTCTTCGTCGAATTATCAAAACAGCGACTCGGCGATCATCAAATGGTCGCCTGCCTATCGGTTTAATACCGAAGGTGGTTTGGAAATCAAGGTGTACGAAACAACGAGCAGTGCACTCTTCCCGAGCGGTCTCATTTTTGCAGTCGCTCCGGATACGTTACAGCCGAAGACGGTCTCGGTTTCGAATCCCGGATCGTACGCTACAAAAATTGACTTGGTTGTTCGCAGTTCGGGAGCGAGCAACGTAGAAATCCAAAGTGCGAACCTCTTCAATCCCGCATGGAAAGCCACGCGCTTTTCAACAACTCCGCCGCGCGAGGTTCTCTCACTTGACGATCCGGCCGCTGTACCGCCCGATACGGGGACGTACACGCTCAGCAGTATCCTTGTGGATTCCTCGACGGCCGTTAGTGCTTCAAGGCTCTACTATTTCAAGACCGATAATGCGAACTATGGTCGTTTGCTTCTCAAGAGAAACGCTGCGCGTGGGAATCTTATCTGGGGTTCTTCACCTGATCAGTACATCAACGTTGTTATTTCCTATCAGTCACAAGCACGAAATCCGTACTCGAAGCCATGGAGATTCTCGGATAAGAAAGGAGCACAATAGATGAAGCACTTCATGCAGATCCTTGCAGCAGTCAGTGCTGTATTCCTGATGTCGAGCACTTCGACCGCGCAGACCAAAGCCACTGTTCATGGTCAGCTCGTCGAGTTAGGTTCGTACGTTCGAGAAGGGATAATCCCGACCAGCCCGGGTAAACGTGACATTGCAATGGCGTCAGTCAAGAGCTATGGCGTATTTGCCATTGTGGAGAACAAGACGTCGCGTATTTATGTCCTTGCGCCGGCAAGCGGCGATACAGCGTTCGTGAATACCATGACGCCCTACATGGGCATCACGATGTACGTGAAAGGGACGGTGAAGACCCGGGGCGGCGTGCGACTCCTCACCGTCGAAGACATGGGCAAATCCTTAGCTAAATAGGTGCTCCTGAAAAACCTAAGGGAGGTGGGCGCTCTGCCCACCTTTTTTTATGACACTGAAAGATTTGTTAAGAAACGAATTCGATGAGCTGCGCTCTGGTTGGCAGATCGCGCTCTTTGTTTTGCTCTTCGCAGCGATAAGCGCCGCGCTTGTGGTCCCGATGGCAGAGGTGCTGAAAATCAGAAGCGTGCTTGCCGCGAGCGCCGCTTCATTAGTTGCCACGTTGGTCGCGACATTCATTGCAACGCGGTTCATCAATCGCAAGCCGTTCACTGCCGTGGGGTTGGCCATCAACAAGCATACGATGCGCGAGCTTGGCATCGGCTGCCTCGCCGGCTGGCTGATGATGACGGGAATTTTCGGCATTGAGTATGTACTTGGCTACGTGAAAGTCGAGACGGTAGAATTGTCTGCTGTGCAGGCTGTGCAAACATTCGGCATCTCGTTCGTCTTCTTTGCGACTGCGGCAATGTTCGAGGAAGCGCTTTTTCGCGGCTATCTCTTCCAGTCGTTAGTTCGTGGCATCACATTCATTCCCGCGGCGCTGGTGACAGGATTGCTCTTCGGGCTTGCGCATGTCGGAAATCCGAATGCGTCGGCGCTTGGCATTGTGAATACTGTCCTTGTCTCGCTGCTCTTCTGCGTTGCCTACTGGCGCACGCGCAGTTTATGGCTGCCCTTTGGCATTCACTTCGCGTGGAATTTTTCTCAAACAACACTGTATGGATTTCCGACGAGCGGGGTTGACTTCTCGCGCTATGAACTCACGAAGCTCACGCAGTTTGGCGACGAATGGCTAACAGGGGCTACGTACGGTCCCGAAGGCAGTGTGCTGGCAACGATCGCCATCATCGCGTGCGGAGCATATCTCTATTTTTCGCGTTCGCTTCAGCCATTCGAGGGAATCGTAACTCTTGAGCGACCGGAAGAGAACCTCACGGTTTCATTTCTTGAGCGCGATTCGTTGAAGGAAGTCAGGAGGCTCACTGCATGAGAACTGTGCTGCTGTTGGTTTCAGCGCTCTCCATGTCCTTCGCTCAGATGCCCTCGGCGGACTTCGATGCGAACGTGAAGAAAGGCATCGAGCAGGTCTATAATCTCGAGTTCGAAAATGCCGACAAGACGTTTGGCGAGATCGCGCAAGCGCAGCCGAACCATCCCGCCGGACATTTCTTTCTCGCGATGGTGACCTGGTGGCGCATTCTCATTGATATCGAAAACGAACAGTACGACGAACAATTCTACGACGCGCTCGATCATGTGATTGACTTGTGCGACGATCTTCTCGACAAGAATGAAAACGACGTGACTGCGCTCTTCTTCAAAGGCGGCGCCATCGGGTTCAAGGGTCGGCTCAAAGCACATCGCAGTTCCTGGTTCGACGCAGCCAATGCGGGACGCAAAGCGCTCCCCATCGTGCAAGACGCGTATGCGCTCGATCCAAAAAATCACGACATCTTGCTCGGCACAGGGATCTACAATTACTACGCTGAAGTGATTCCCAATGAATATCCGTTCGTCAAGCCGCTGCTGTTGTTCGTTCCGCCGGGCGATAGGGCGAAGGGCCTTCAACAAATCAAGAGCGCAGCGGACAAGGGGAAGTATGCAAACATCGAGTCAACCTATTTTCTGATGCAGATCTATTATCACTATGAGAAAGATTATCAGAAAGCGTTGGACCTTGCGCTCAGTCTGACGACCCGCTTTCCGAACAACACGCTTTTCCACAAGTATCTTGGCAGGTGTTACGTTGTGCTGGGGAATTGGCAAAAAGTGCACGAGGTGTGGCATGAGATTGCAGCACGCTGCAAGAGAAGCCAGCGCGGCTACGGCACGAACGTCGAACGCGAGGCGGAGTACTATCTTGGCTTGTACGCTATGAACGTGAACGCGCTCGAGTCTGCGCTCAAACACTTTTTTCGCTGCGATGAGCTGAGCCGCAAGATTGACAAAGACGGTCCCTCAGGCTTCATGGTTCTTGCAAACATCAAAGTCGGCAACATCTACGACGCGATGGCGAAACGCGACCTTGCCGTCGCCTCGTACAAGAAAGTGCTGGCGATGAAAGAATACAAGGACTCACATTCGCAAGCGCAGAATTTCATCAACGCACCATTCAGAAAGTAGCACTCTCCTGAGCGTTCACTATTCGGAGTTCGATATTCGTTGTTCGATATTTCTAGTCTGAGGAAAGCTCGAATATCGAATATTGAATAACGAATTTTGAATGTCGAATGAATATGGAACTCACCGTCATCCTCTACGGTCTCATCGCGGCGCTCGCTGAAATTCTCGGCGGTGCGCTCGTCGTCTTGCGCACCGAGTGGCCCAAAAGAGTGCAAGAGTATTTGCTCGCGCTCAGCGCGGGCTTCATTCTCGCGCTCGTGTTCATGGAGTTGATTCCTGAAGGCATCGAAGCCGTTGGTGTGCAAGCGCCGCTCTTCATGCTCGCAGGGTATTCCGTGCTCCACTTTTTCGAGCACACGATCGTTGGGCATCTGCACTTCGGTGAAGAGACGCATCGCGACGTGATGGTCTCGAAAGCCGCAAGCTTCTCGACGTTCGGCGGGTTGTTCATCCACGCGTTCTTCGATGGCTTCGCGATTTCTGCAGGGATGCAATTCAACTTCTCGCTCGGCTTGCTCATTTTCTTCGCGGTTCTCCTCCACAAGATTCCCGAGGGTCTTACCATCGCGTCCGTCATGCTCGCCGCCGAGCATCGGCGCCGAACCGCGTTCCTCGCGTCCGCAGCAATCGGCGTTGCAACGATGTTGGGAATCGTCAGTGTCTTCTTGCTCTCGGGATTCGATGGGCGCGTGTTGGGGATCGCGTTCGCGTTCTCAGCGGGCGTCGCGACGTATGTCGGCGCAAGCGACTTGATTCCGGAAATCAATCATTCGAAGAATCGAATTATTCCTGTGATGGTGTTTGCGGGGATGGCGTTGTTTTACGCGGGCAAGATGATGATCGAATGATCCGGATTGATTGAGCCG
>CAYUFU010000151.1:0-5460 GCA_964444145.1 uncultured Chitinophagales bacterium | reverse complement strand
TCAACCACATCAGGGCAAGAGCACCGGCTCCCGGTTGCGACATAAGCAGGACGCCGAACACAACCGAGACGAGTCCGCCCAGAATGAGCAGCCACTCGCCCTTGATCTCCCTTCGCAGGCGTATCGCCGCCACGATCTCAAGAACACCCGAAGCAATCGCCCAGGCTGCGATGAAGAACAGGAGCGCCAGTCCAGTGATGCCGGGTGACATGAACGTCAAGATTCCGGCGCCTATGCCGACAAACCCCCACATAAGCAAGACCCACCAGTCTTCATACTCTTTACGTCCATCAATGGCCAACCAGACTCCGAGAATGCCGTCCACCAAAGCGAACGCGCCAAAAAGCAAAACCAAGGCCGCAAGCGAGATTCCGGGCAGCAACCACGAAAGACCGCCGAACACGATCGCTGCGATGCCGCGAAGAAGCAGCATCCACCAGTTGCGTGAAAGAATGTTGGAAAGTTGTTTCTCTATGTTGTTCATGGATGTATTCCTTTTTTGTTGATAGTTAAGAGTTGGTTATTGCAGAATCCTCAAAATCAGACGGCTGACTCAACCATTCAAACAACTCTTCGAAAGAAGTGAAGGCACGAACATTGAGTCCACGATTGAGCGAACACAGTTCAAAGAATTTGGCATGGTCAAATCGTTGGACAGGACAGAGAACTGCAATTTTTGCTCCAAAGCCCTTGGCATTCCGATGAACGGCGGTCGCAAGGTGCGAGGCGATTTCCCAGGAATCAACGACCGTCAAATCATCTTCTGTACCGCGTGTGTCGATCAAGAGATTATATCTGACGAACGCATCTGACACGTTGCCCACTTCTTGAATGAGTTCTTTCGCCATCGAAAAGTCGAGGGTCCCTTGTGGCGTGACTCTAATAAAATCTCGTACGCGAATAATTTTCAAAGTTGAAGTCATGGTTTCTCCTTAAATAAATGGTGGGGTTACATGGCGCATGACTTTCGCATATCTGATTGGAGCGTCCAGAACAGTGTGACTGTCTCGTCACCTGTTTTGGTGATGCCCCAAACTACTGTTGTGGTGATGTTCGTCATTTTGACAACGCAATTTCGTTCTCTGGTGACCGATGAGCTTTGATTCTGTCAACTCTCTCAGCCTGTTTTCGTGTAAAGGCAGCACTCTGCCGACGCCTGAGGACAGCATCGAGGCTTAGGGGGCCGGAGCCGAAGTACGCGATGATCAGCGAGCTGCCGAGCAATGCCACATTCTTCATGATCATTACCATCTGGATGACGTTGTCATCTGGAGCGGATCCGAAGCTATGCATCATCAAGGTTACCGGCACCAGAAACATTGCAAGGATCCACGCGCCATATTTGGCCTTGAACCCAAGGGCAACGCTGAGTCCTCCCACGATCGCCATAATCCCGGAGATGGGAACAAGGATTGAAGCGAACGGTACTCCGTGCGAGACAGCCAAGCCGATCTTCTCTTCTGAAAAATGGCCTACGCCCGCCAAGACAAAAATTGCCGAGTAGAAGATCCTTCCTAACAACACCGTGAATTTCATTTTTATGAGTTCCTTACTTTGTGGTTTTGTGACAGAATTCCTGTAGTGCACCTTCGCGTTCATAACCGACCAGATCGCATTATCCCGATGAGCAACCATAGGCCAAGGACACCGGCGATCAGTAAGCCTGCAAGGCCCGGAAGGGGGTAGTCATACACTTTCGGTCCCACTCCCGTTTGAAATACGATAGATGAACCGATGATGAGGGCGGCGATCACGACAGCAAAACTGAGGCGATTACTTGACCGATCCAGGACCAAGGTCGTACGTTCGAGTCCCTGATGTTCGAGTTTTATCGCAATCTCATTGTGCCTGATCTTTGCAAGGATCTCACGTAAATCGGACGGAAGAACCTTGAACAGCGTGACTGTCTCATCAACTGTTTTGGCAAGGTCGCGAACTATTCTTGCCGGATCAGACTTCCGAATCATGAGCTTTCGGGCATACGACTCCATGATCTCAAGAATGTTGAATTGCGGATACAGCCCGCACCCGACGCCTTCGATAATGGTTAGTGACCTTGCGAGAATTGCCATATCTTGAGGGAAATGCGTTTTGTCGCGCCGGAAGAAAGTTGTCACACCGTTGAAGAAACCTTCCAGGTTGAATTCCTGCAACGGCGCATCACTGTATCGGTCCAGAAGATCTTCAAGTTGCACCCGCAAGGCGTCTGCCTTCTGTTGCTCCGCCGCTCCACACATTTTCAAAAGCACAGTCGCCATCGTCCCCGCATCTTTGTCCGCCATCGCCGCAACCAACAGAGTGAGTTGATCGACGCGTTCCTGATCGAGTCTCCCGGTCATTCCGTAATCCACCGGCGCGATCACATTATTCGCGAGGACGAAGAGATTACCCGGATGGGGATCGGCGTGGAATTTATGGAGCTCAAAGATCTCCTTCAGGAGGAGGTTTGCTCCATTGATTGCAATGGTCTTTCGGTCCAGGCCTGCAGCCTCCAACCGTGCATGTTCGGAGACTTTGATACCGTGGATGTATTCCAAGGTGAGAACCTTGGCAGTCGTCAGGTCCCAATACACCTTCGGGACATGCATTGTCGGATCCTCTTCAAAAAATTTCCTGAAGCCGTCTGCGTTTCGTCCTTCGCGGACAAAATCCAACTCGTGATGGATGGAGACTGCAAAGTCATCCACGAGCGCAACCGGTTCGAAAAAAGCGAATTCCGGAAGATGGCGCTCGGCGAGCGCTGCCAGTCTTCGCAAAACACGGATATCCGCGTCAATGATTTCCTCAACTCCCGGTCGCTGCACCTTGACTGCAACCTCTTCGCCGGCCTTCGTCCTCGCCTGGTGAACTTGCGCCAGCGAGGCAGCCCCTGACGGCTTCTCCGCAAAATCATCATACAACTCTTCAAGAGGGCGGCCGAACTGCTCTTCGATGATCGCCTTCACATCCTGAAAAGGAAACGATGGAACGTCATCGTGAAGACTGTTCAGTTCTTTGATGAAGTCTTCGGGGAGTAGGTCCGGCCGGCCGCTTAGTATCTGACCAAACTTCACGTAGGTCGGACCCAGCTCCTCAAGGACGAGCCGCACGCGTTGAGGTGTCGAGAGACTCTCGATATCATGGATCTTGCGCTTGAACACCTTGTCTCGCCACGGCACATCGTACCTGGCATTCAATCGGTAAAGGATGTCGTCGAACCCGTATCGAGCAAGGACGGCGATGACGTGACCGTATCGCCGTAACTCCTGGCGGGTTAGACGTGCCTTCCGAAACGTCATGCCTTCGTTCCTTCCTTCGTCATGATCGCTTTCTCAATTCCATCCAGCCTTTTCACGATGCTCTTGAATTCCTTTCGGGTGGGAAGTCCCATCTCGCCCATTGTCTTCTGCACCAGAGCGGACACTTTTTCTTCTACGACGCCCTTCTGTGTCTTACCCTCTTTGAGCAATTGTTCTACCATTTTCTCCCGGTCTTTTGCCTTCATCTCGCCGCGTTTCACGAGGTCGTCGGCCAGTGCCTCAGCTTTTTCTTTCGTAAGGCTGAGTGCACCAAGCCCCAAGTACATTGCTTTCTTCATCGAATCCATTGTTGTATCCTTTCTGTTTTTGTTGTTTTGGCTATTGAAGTGTTCACTTCAGGGTTGAGTCAAATCAAGTGATCGCGGTGTAGGGACACGCTGTTCACAAGAGCCATCAGGCTTCCCCGCTGCGAGAGGATGATAGCCAACGTCTTTGGCAAGCTGCATCACTGTCGACACAGCCTCGTCATCGTCTCCACCAACCAACACATCAACGCTCAGTCCAGTAACCGTTGGCTCTCCAGGTTGATCCTCGACCGTGGTGCTGAGCGCTCGTACGATCTTCGAGTGTGGAAGGAGTTGTGCAAGTTCTGCAGCAACACCGCTTGCAGGAGGCATGACGGGACCATTCTGCGTCCCGTTCAACGGACTTGCCAGACTAACAACAATCTTCCCCGTTACCACGTCTTTGATCTTGGACGCTAACTCAACTTGCGTCTCGTAAGGAACGGTTAGGATGATGATGTCGGCTTCCCAGCTCGCTTCTCTTGCGGAGAGGACGAGGTCGACATCCGCCTCTGGAACCCTAAATCTGATCCAGCGTTCCCGCAGGGGGAGCTTCATATACAGAAGAGCATGGTGTTCAATGTCGTCGGTAAGCAGTACGCGGTACCCTGCGGCTGCCAAGCCAAGGGCAATCGCTGATCCGATGTTCCCCGCGGCACCGATGATTGCGACCGTCTTCTTCATTGGCGTCCAACCTCCTGTGATGACAATTGTTGATGAATCGTGGTGATAAGATACAACGGCCACGACGCCAACGCATTCACAGTTAATAAGAAATGCTCTACATTTAGGCGAAGAAGTACGCTGAAGGAATGGTAAGAGGAGGACTGAACATTTGATAAGCGGACGGCTCATCTCTGGAACAAAAGGTCACCCGAATTCTTGATGGTTCGCAAGAGTGCCGGCCTACACGAACTGCTATGCTGTAATCGGCACAACCGAAAATTGGTACTCCAGAGAGCGCAGGTGGTTCACTTGGTCGGAGCCACAGCACATTCAACAGTGAGAGGAAGTTTGCTGGATCTTTTGTGCGAAAATGAGCCCACGTGCGGTGAGCGAAACCTACTTTTGGGTGGCGATGTCTTTGCGGATGCGGCTCAAAGTTTGAGGAGTGATGCCAAGATAGGAGGCGATTTGTTGAAGCGGAACTCGCTGGAAAAGATCGGGATACTTGTTGAGAAAATGCAGGTATCTCTCTTCGGCGGAAGCGCTTATGAAATCTGAAATCCGTGCACGTGCTGCTTTGAACTCTTCCTCAAGAATTGCCTTGTAATAACGATCCCATGTCGGAACGGAAATAGACAGCTTGTCTATCGAGTTCTTGTCAATCAAGAGCAACTCCGAGTCTTCAAGCGCGTCGATATTGCCGGGCGACGGTGTACGCGACTGGAAACTGTCAATATCTACCATCCACCAACCCTCGATCCCGAAGCGTTCTATATGTTCCGTGCCCGAATCATCGACCGAATAATGACGCAGGCATCCTTTTGAAATAAACGCGAGCCACCTGCAAACATCTCCCGCCTGCAGAAGATACTGTCTCTTCCTCAACTTCTTGGGGATCATCAAATCCGTTATCTGCTTGAAATCCTCCTCCGGCATTTCCACACGGCTGAGTATGTGAGTCCGTAACGTCTCAAACATGGCGGGGGTAAGATTGGCTAAGGTAGATCAGTTCGGAGCGGAATGGGTATTTCAAGGCGTCAAATCTCCGTTACAGGGAAAAAGCAAAAATCTAGTGAAACACAAAAGGCTGGTAATCACGTCGTCAGATTCCTATCTAAGCTGCGGTACTGAATTGCCTCGCTGATGTGCTGCGGCAGAATCTCGCCACTCTTCGCGAGGTCAGCAATCGTCCTCCCAACTTTCAAAATCCT
>CAYUFU010000150.1:0-5549 GCA_964444145.1 uncultured Chitinophagales bacterium | reverse complement strand
ATAGTTTTGCGGTAGAATTGGCTGTCCATGACGCAGGCAATCTATTGAATATCGGCAGGGTTTGCAACCTCCGTTGTTTCTCTCCCACCACCGGTCTTTCTCTCTCGAAGGCGCGGAAGGGCTGGTAGAGAACATAATGAAACCACAGCCATTACCATGAACGCGATCGGGTAGCCGAACGCCGAATGTAGTTTTCCAACCGCAGCGGCCGCCCACGATTCGCAGCCGTTCGTCGCGCCCATATACGCGCTGAATTGCGTCGCGCCGAGATGCGGATCGGTGATGTCCATGAATAGCGCGTACGACGCCGCGGTGAACATCCCAATGAACACGTAGAGCATTGAGAGAAGCAGAACGATTCCAACGCGTGTCTCGTGTATCATCACTCCATCCAACAAAGCAATCGCAACTATGTTGACGACGAAGAGAAGAAGAAACGTCGCGACTAACTGTTGTCGCCCAATCTTGTCCGAGATGTAGCCGCCAACGAGCGCGCCGCCGAGCATTCCTCCCACACCAGCAACGCCGAAGAACAACCCGACATCCTGTTGCGTCAAGCCTTTATCAATCATGTACGGTCCCGCGACTGCGCCAACCGCTTCAAATCCCGCGGCTGAAATGAATGCGAACAGCAAACCGAGCCATGTCGTCTGCTGCTTCGACGCGGCGCCCAGGTTCAGAAAGAAATCGCGCCACCGATGTGAGACGCTGACTCCACGGTTGATCTCATCTTTATTCTCAGATTTCGTGAGAATCACGAGAACCATCGAAGACCAGATAACTGCAGCGAGCAGGAGAATGACTCCCTGCTCGCCAATGGTCGTGGCGACAAGCAGTGCGCCGCCGCCGAAGAGCGCGCGCCCAGTGAGCATGCCTGCCTGCATCCATCCGTTGACTGCGCCGCGTTCGTCGGAAGGAACGCTTGCAATCGAGAGCGCGTCAATGGAAGCATCTTGCGTCGCCGCGGCGAAGGCATGAAGCACGAGAAGCGGAATGACAAGCGCGAAGTTGTTGTGAAGATCGAGCCACAACAGCGGCAGCAAGCTCATGCCCATCAGCACTTGCGTCGTGATAATCCAGGAACAAATCGTCCAGCGGTGCGAGCGAAGCGTATCCACGAGCGGTGCCCAGAGAAACTTGAACACCCACGGGAGAACGAGGAGCGACGTGAGCGCGGTAATTTCCTCGACCGAAACTCCCGCCACACGCAGCCGCGTCGGCAACGCCCACCAGATGAATCCGATGGGCGCGCCTTCGCTGAGATACAGCGCGCCGAAAAGAAGTTTACGCCCCGTTCGTGAGGAGAGGAGATTCAACCTTCGCCTGTTTCGTTTGGCTGGTTTGCTTGTTGCATTTCACTTCGTACAAATCTTTCCGTCGGTTATTCCAGTTGACGACGCTGCCGGTTTGGTGATGGCGCTTCAACAGCTCAAGCTCCACATCATCAATGATCACCGTCTCGATGTTCGGTGTTGATTCTGCTGCGATTGCGTCGCGGGTGAAGGGAATATCCGACGGCGTGAAGATGCCCGATTGCGCATACTGAATATCCATGTTCTCCACGGCGGGCAAATTGCCAACAGTGCCAGCGATGGCGACATACACATGGTTCTCGACGCAGCGCGCCTGCGCGCAGTAGCGCACGCGCAAATACGCGTAGCGCTCATCAGTCGTGAAGGGAACGAAGAGAATTCGCGCACCCTGCTCGACGGCAATCCTGCTCACCTCTGGAAACACGATATCCACACCGACCTGAATCGAAATCTTGCCGCTGTCGGTCTCGAAAACTTCGATGCTATTCCCTGGCTCGACGCCCCACCAGCGGCGCTCGTCGGGCGTGATATGAAGCTTGTATTGTTTGCCGATGCCGCCGTCGCGCTTGAACAGGTACGCGGCATTGTACAATCGCTCGTTCTCCAGAGAGAAATGCGTCCCGCCGATGATGTTGATATCGTACTTGATGGAGAGCTTCGAGAACAACTCTAAATACTGCGGCGTAAATTCGGAGAGCTTGCGCATCGCCAAGCCCGGTCGTTCCGCGTTGATGAACGTGAGGAGCTGCGTCGTAAGGTTTTCGGGAAACAAAATGAAATCGCATTTGTAATCCGACGCAACGTCCACGAAATACTCGCATTGGCGCGCAAACTCATCAAAGCCTTTGATCTCCCGCATTTGATATTGCACTGTGCAGATGCGAACGGCTTTCGACGGAATGAACCTTCGCGACAGGTCAGGTTGGTAATCGAGATTCGTCCATTCCAACAGTGTTGCGTAGCCCAACGACTCCTTGTCCGAGTTCATGTAGGCTTTGATGAGACGTTTCAGCACGAAGCCGTTCGAAAGCTGCGTGGTGAGAACGGGGTCAACTAAGGTTTTGCTCATGACTCGCTCGACATATTCGCGCGCGGTCATCTGGTCTTTGTATTTCACGTAACCGGGGATGCGCCCGCCGAGCACGATGCGCATGAGGTTTCGTTGTTGGGCGAGTTTCTTGCGCGCGTTGTACAAGCGCCGGGCGAGCTTCATTCCGCGAAACTCCGGGTCAACCATAATCTCGATGCCATACAGTGTGTTGCCTTCGGGATTGTGGTTGCGGATGAATCCGGCATCGGCAATGTCGCTCCAGCTGTGCCAGTCGCTGTACATCGCAAAATCGAGAATCAAGCTGCTCGAGGAGGCGACGATCTTCCCTTCGTACTCGATGCAGATTTGTCCTTCGGGAAAAATCTGAAGTTGACTTTCGATTTGCTCGCGCGTCCACGGCTTCATGCCGGGAAAACACTTGAGCTGCAGTGTCGTGATCTGTTCGAAGTCTTCCAGCTTGATTTGTCGGACGATGACGTTCTTTTCGAATGTCGTGTGATTGAGTTCTGCCATGACAACCTCCTGCTGGTGAAGTGTTGTGCAAAGATCGGCTCCGCTTCGACCGTGCGTCTCGTCCGTTGTCGGTTGTTCTTGCGGAATTACTTCAGCTTGTTGAGCAGCGAGCCGATGTTGAACGCCGATTCTGCGATGGAAAGTTTGAAAAGTCGCGCCGCATTCTCATACATGATTTTGTGCCTCTCCTTCTCGGGGATCCTCAATTCTCCCATGAAATCCAAATACGATTCCATCGAAGAAATGGGCCAATCTGAGCCGAAGAGCACCTTGTCCGGCTCAACGCCGTACACGAGCATTTCCTGAAGCTGCTTGTGCATATAGCTTTCGAACCTGTCAGTGAAATCTCCCAACACGAGACCCGAAATATCGGTGAAGACATTTTTGTTTTTGTACACAACCTCCATGCAGTCGCGAAACCATGGGCTTCCGAGATGGCAGATGATGAAGTTGACGTCGGGGTGATCCACCGCCACCTCATCCACATGCAACGGATGCGAGTATTTCAGCTTTCCCGTTGGCGTGAAGGTGTCGCCCGAGTGAATCATCACCGGCACATTGAATTGCGCTGCGAGAGAAAATATCGGCTCGAACTTCGCATCGTTCGGATAGAACGGCTCATAGCCGGGATACAGTTTGAAACCGCGCACCGAGCCTTCGACAAGATACTCGCGCAGGTCGGACAACTCGTCCGCCGTAAATGTAAAATGCCGGTAGCCGATTCCGGCAACGATGTAGATGTTTTTCAGTTCCCGCGTCGCCCGCACCGCGTCGCGCGTGGAAGGTCGCCCGGCTGAGACTTTGTACGACGTGAGCACGAGCGCCATATCGACGCGGTTACGGCGCATCGCGAGCTGCAACGCCTCAAGCGACGTGTACAGCGATTCCACTTCTTCGTTGTGGTAGTTGTTGATGTGCGTGTGGCAGTCAATGATCATACACGCACCCTCACTTCTTCCAGAGTTTTTCGAGAACATGCGCAGCCCATTCTCTTCCGCCCAAGCCAAAGGCAAGCGCGAGCGCGAGGCACAACGCGCCGAACGCTATTTGAAACGCAGAGACGAGAATCTGTCCGCCAATAGAAAGCTGCTCCAGGGCAACGGATGCCACGAAAACCAGCATCGCCCATTGTGCGAGATTGCTCACAAACTCCGCGCCCGTAACGCCGATGTTGCTCAAGTACGTGAAGCTTACGCCACGCACAAATTTCGCGAACAGCGCACCGAAGATGAGCACAAGCACGGCAATGATGACATTAGGAATGAAGAAGATTATTTTGTTGAACAACTCCGCTGCTGCCGCCATACCGAACGTGTTCATCACCGCCAACATCACGGCAAAGAGAATGAACCAATAGCCCAAGTTGGCAAGAATGCTCACCGCGGTGTACTGCACATTTCCCTTCAGCAGAAAATCTTCGACGCCAACTTTTTCCGCCGCAACATCCAACCTGACAAGTTTCAACAAACGGACGAGGGACTTCCGAATCACCTTCGCAACAAGCCAACCGAGAGTGAGAAGCAACAAGCCCGCAATGAGTCTGGGAAGAACTTCACCGAGTTGATACCAAAAAAGTTTCAGCGACTCCAATGCGGCAGAGAACGGTTCGGGCATACAAGATTCCTTTATTGAACAGCGAGGATTTTCGCCTTCAAGATACAAACAAACGAAGGCATTCGCCACGTTATCAGTTGCAATCTCAGAGCCGGTAGAGTTACTTGGACATTCTTTCCGTTATTCACTTACCATTCTTTTCCCGTTTCTTCCCAATCAAATACTGTTTCAGTGTTTGGAATGCCCCCACTCTGCCTCAATGTTCTAACGTTCTACAAGAGGCCCACGGTTTTCAGGATAAGCATCAAGACTCCAGCGGCAATCACCCCGAGAACGAATTTCAATTGCCACGAGACTTCATCGCCAATAGCGTGTGTACTGTGAGAAACGTCTTTTGTTACTTTTACTTCACTTGCTTTTTCGTCATGACCAGTTCGGTTTTCTTTCTCGATACTTGCATGTTCTGCCGGCTTGAACTCTTTCTTGGATTGCAAACCGTGCGCGGATTTTGGCTGAAGGTGTGCCATTTGCATGTCTCCTTCTGAAAAATGATTGAATGAAATCAGGCACTCGGCTTCCGGCACGCCTTCTCGATGCAAGTCGAAAAAGCACCAGCCTCAACGGAGTGCTCTGATGAAAAAAAAACGAGGAGAAAATCAGGAAAAGCTTACGCGACGGGAGGAGCCCGGTCGCAGAAGGAAGCATAATCGTAGGCGTTCGTATGTTTGACAGCAAGCGGGCGGAGAACGATGGGTTCTACGTCGCTATTCGTCGGAAACTCTGTTTCAGCAATGTGGACGGACGGACACGGGATGACTTTCGCAAGCGAGAGATGCCGCCGCTGGATCATGAACTTTGGCGGAATTTCCTTGGACCGGCCGTTGTGGGCAACGATCGTCTTTGCGCCGCTCGACGGTATGCCTCCAATGACGACGCTTACCGTGATAGCACAACTCGTTGCGAGATAGAACGAGGCAAGGAGTAGGAATGCTATGTGTCTGAGTGTGTTCATACGTCCCAGTACAAGCTACAAATAATCCAGCCAAATGCAAGCTATTTTACACCCAACACAGTTACCAACCACAAGCTCAGCGTCGGTACGTACGTGATGATGATGA
>CAYUFU010000149.1:0-5551 GCA_964444145.1 uncultured Chitinophagales bacterium | reverse complement strand
CGATACACATTGCCGAGCCAGAGATCGTCATCGGCATCACGCACCACCAGCGCGCTGTTTCCCCAGCTCAGGCGATAATGCCCCACCACGGTTGCTCCGCATAGTTGCACCAGCGAGCTATCGCTCGCAGTCACCCACACATCGCCTTTCGCGTCTTGCGAGATAGCAGTCAACGATGCGCCTCTGAAGATTGGGAGAGCAACTTCACGTACTGTCAGACCGGAAGAGGAAGTAATGAACAGCGCCGACGGCGTCAGAACATACACGAGACTATCATATCCGCCGACGACCTGCAGATCGCCCTGGGAAAATCTCTCGGGCGCAAAACGCGTTGCAACACCGTTGCGTACCTGAAGGAGACCGTTGTTCGTACAGCACCACAGCACACCGCTGCGGTCTTCGACCAGCGAAAGCACCTGATGAGTTGCATTATCGAGCGGCACGTTCGAAAGGTTTCCACGCACGATTTTGGAAAGTCCACCATCAAGCGTGCCCACCCAGACGACGCCGGGCATGCTCTTGCTCTCGGCAATGCTGGTGACATAACTCCCTGCGAGACCGTCGGCTTGTGTGAAGTTGGAGAACGCCACGCCATCGAACACACTTACGCCTTCTGGTGTTCCTATCCAGAGATAGCCGCGTGAATCCTCTATCGCCGTGAGGATGCGATTGGAGAGAAGTCCATCGGCTGTTGTGTAAGTATGGAGAGACAGAATCTGGCAGCGCACGATGAATGGCGTGAAGCACGCCATCAAAAGAACAGAAGTTATTCGCGAAACCGTCATAGGTTGATAGTCAGGAGTTCGATACATCTCCCGGCGTTAATCTAACAGAGGATTACACGATTGTCAACAAACCGCATCGCCTCATCAATATATCTTCGAAGTGGTCTCGTTGCCTCACCAAACAATCTTCCCGAAATTCGGATTGGGGTTCTCGTTGTTGGTAAGAAAAAGCCCGAGCGGCGATTCTCAGATTTGAAAATGAAAGGAGGGTGGAGGGACTCAGAACTGCTCAACAAATCAGCCATCTGTAGCTCATCGTGATGTGAATTCGATGAGCGAACGGTTGGGTTCAGATGTTTTGCAGAGCGTGGGAAAACGGCTTGGTTGCAAGCCGGTGTTCGCGCCCCCTGCCAACACATAACTTACCGCAATAGCGCCTGATTCTCTCGTATATCCTGCGTTGCTTGAGGTTGTTAGATGCCAGTCGCTTCACTCAATTGCCACTCCCATACCATGCCGTCTTCGGGATGATTTACTGTATCCATATGCCGAAACCCGAGCTTCTCGAGGATCCTGTGGGATGCATTACGCTCCGGAAGGGTTTGTGCTGCAACTACGACAGAAGAACTCTGCTGCTGAGCAATCGCCACGAGTTGTGCGGCCATCGCAGAAGCAAAGCCGCGTCCTTCACACTCCGGGAAGGTGAAATAGGCAATCTCAACTCGCCCATCGTGCGGCGGACCTTTGAACCCACATGTCCCCACGGGACTTTCGTCTGCCAGGGCAAGATAGCAGATCCACGGTTCTTCAAAACCGACTGTCCTGTAGAGCGCGGCAGTAGCGCGGAACACTTCTTTTGTAACTTCAGCCGGTGAGCCCATGTAGCCCCGCGGGCTCCCGTCGCGATCAATTGGAATGAGAGAGAGCGTTGTGTGCATGCTCATAGGTACCCGAGCAACAGAATTAAGCCGAGCGCGAAACGGCTTGGGTTTGAATGAATTGTTCGCCGTCATTGCAGGAAGTTCGCAGTTCCTGAATCTCAGCGATGACCTGTGCGGACACAGACAATGGGACACCCCAATAGTCAAAGATGCCGCCCCGTTGAGAGTTCTGACCGCAGATGACCAGAACGCCAGTGCCGAGCTTGGCCTTGAGGTGAGTTGCCAACCAGCCAACAAAGCCGGAATTGTCCAAGCTCGGTGTGAAGTGGAATCCAAAGATCAGGAATTGCTCCTGTGCTGGTGATGAACTGGGAACAAGTGCGCTCCACACGTCTTGATCTCGAACGAAGGCAAGTGCTTCAGAAGCAAGCTCAACCGGAAATCGAGAGGCGCTTACCTCGACGAAAGCGTACGGGCGCTCGTAGGCAACGAACTCCGACTCTGCAAGAACGCGTTGGAGTCGAGAGTGTGTCTGCTCGCGGGTTTCGTGGCTAACATGCATAGGAGTTGTGGTTGATGCCTAACTGACTGCGGCTGAGCTGCGGAGTGGAAACCTAAACCTTACATCACACCCCACTGCACAATCGAGTCTATGAATGTTCCTGATTGGTTGGTTGATCAGAGCTTGACTGCTTGCCAGCTAACCATTGTCTATCATGCGCCACCTAACACGCATTAGCCGCTTTCAGTTGGCATAACACGTTGCAGGCTCAATTGTCAACTTCTTCATATCCAGCCTGTTAGCTCCCTGTTCATGGCGCTCCATTTACTTCACCAGCAAGAGTTTTCTCACCATCGTAAAATCATTTGCGCGCAGGCGATAGAAATACACTCCACTGCTTGCCTCGATACCAACCTCATTTGTTCCATCCCAAATTGCTGCGTGCGCGCCAGTGAGCTGTTCGCCATTGACCAGCGTGCGAACGAGTCTGCCAACGACATCGAAAATCTCAAGCGTGACATTACTGCGCCGCTTGAGTTGGTAGCGGATCGTAGTCGTTGGGTTGAATGGGTTTGGATAGTTTTGTTCCAACGCGTACTCGACAGGCTGCAGGGGAATGCCCCTGCTGTTTACGCGAAGATATTCTTCGGTTCCAATCATCAGCCTGAAATGCCTACTCTTGTCGACATGAGTGGTGAACCGTCTCTCTTCGAAAGGCAATGACGCAAACGCATCGAGATCAAAAATATGCGGACGGAAATTGTGCGGGAGCGTTCCTCTCTCGTCTATTGTCCACTCGACATGCCCCCGCTGAGAAGAGCGAATCTCGAAATCCCACCAAGTGCCTTCTTGCGGCACACGCTTGGAGAAACTCATGTAGGAAATAGCATTTTCAACGATGCAAACTTGCAAGTGTTCACTCATCGGCGGAGGCTCGCGATAATTGAATTGTGCAAGGTTTGCCACATCTCCACCAAGAAGTCCAAAGGATGTGTAGGAATCACGAAGCTCCGTTTCCGCAAGGTGCGCGACAATGTGCAGGCGATACACTTCGTCATTTGCGTTCGCCGTTCGCTCGATAACCTGAGTTGTTTGTGCTTCGATCGGAGGAACGAGAAGGGTTCGTTGTTCCTCGAAGTTGTTGAAGACAAAATACCCCTCCCACGGTTTCAGCACACGGATGTCCGGTTGGTACTCCACGCCGTTGAAAGCGTACGGCCGAGTGAGATTGCCGACGCCGACAATACTATCCCAAGCGACGGAGAACGCGAACGGTGTCGCGATCTGATTCCAGCCCGGCCTGAGTGTAAGGGCGAACGGTCGCTCGGATGTCACTGAAGTTCCATTGTCCGCATCGAACTGCGTTGCGTTTGCAGTGATGAGCCAGAATGCAGTTCCCGGTCTGCAGAGCGGAACTTGAGGAAACTCGGAATTCACTGTGTCGTTCCAGCGAAACAGGCGCCAGAGCGATGGATTATAACTACCAAAATCGTCCGAGAATACACTGCTCGGTGTCGGGTCGGTGAGGGAGACAGGCACTGATACCATCGCAAACTTGCGGGGCGTAAGAGCAACGGGAGACGTTGTGCTCGTGAATGGAACAAGATAGACCGCAGGTTGTTCGGCAGGGAACGTCTCGGGAAAAGTAAGAACTCCTTGCGCGCCGATCATGCGGACGAAATACTCCAGCCCGCGGATCGTCATCGCGGTCGCGGGAATAATCCCCTCTAAACTGCCTGCGACAGAAGTGAGCGTGAGTGAATCGTAAGTCCGCCGACCTGCTTGACGATAAAACAGCACGCCAGAAGTGACATTTGCTCCGGGCGGAGGTGTGATCGAAAAACTTTGATCAGTGCCGGCTATTGACGGTTCCCGAAAAAGAACCGTGAAAGGGGATGTCACCGTGACAAAACTTCGTCGTGTCGTTATAGATTCTGAACCACTCTCGGTCCGCACAGTCAGAGACACGGTGTAGATACCAGAGCGACGATAGATGTGGGAGGGATTCTGTACAGTATCACGCTCGCCATCGCCGAAATCCCACACCCACGACACAATGCGCGCCGCGTGCAACGACGCGGTTCTCGTGTTGTATGTTTTTGTTGATAGAGCACCATCAGGGGCGTTTGTTGGTGCTGCCGGGACAATCTGATTGACGAGCGTAATAGCCCCGGTGCCGCCATTGATTTCGCAAACATGCCAATAGTCACCTGATCCGGTAGTCGGGATTTGAATCGTCTGCACGAGTCCTTGAGCGGTGTACACCTCAGCGACTGCTTGTGAATTCCTCAGTGAGTCGGTTCCGAAGAAGCGATGGACGTAATACACATAGCGTCCCGGAAATAGCTGATACATCGTAATCGTTTCCGGACCAAATCCATCCGTATCGTCCACGTCCAGTGTGTCGAAGGGCAGAGCATTTGCGCGCCCCTTGTTGCCAAAGAAAATATGGAATTGCTGGCCGCTATTCAGATTTGCAAGCAAGTGCGCATCGAGATCGCGAGGGTTTGCGCTCCATCGCAGGACAATACGCATTTGTCCTGCCGCAAGTGATGGTGACAAAGAGATATTCAGAGTGGCGGTATCGTTTGGACCGATAGCGAGAATTTGGTTTGCATATTCGATGAAGCCGGAGAGTGTTGCTCTGATAGTGTACGCAGACTCCGAAGATTGGTCGGTGAATTGAACACGTAACGGCGCAACTCCGCGCAGGGGACTGGCGGCGAATTGCGCCGCAAGCGTTCCGCGCGGCAGATTGCCGATGCTGTATGCGCCGCTCGCGTTGCTGAGTGTCGAAAGCCCTGCAATGGAGACAGTCGCGCCCGCCAATGGGCGCCCGTTGGTCGCATCGGTAACAGTACCTCTTAGTACACTGCCCATGAGGGGAGTGCGGTCAATAACGACCAGAAGAAAAAACGCGACAGGAAAAATAACCCGATAGGGGAAAAGACGCGATCGCATTCGATGACGCTCCTTTCATTTCCGCCTTCAAGCTACCGACATCGCCCAAGAAAGTCAATCCTGAAATGAGAATCGGTTGGATTCGTCAAAAATCATTCGAATGATGTTACCACAAGAATAATTCGGTGCAGTTTGGAAACTAAGGAGCGATTTCATATATTAAATGCACCAATGATCGCGGGGTGGAGCAATTGGTAGCTCGTCGGGCTCATAACCCGAAGGTTGCAGGTTCAAGTCCTGTCCCCGCTACAAGAAAGCCTCTGAGAAATTCAGAGGCTGTTTTTTTGTTGCGATACGCTCATCGGGCTCATATCCCGACATTCGTCGGGATGCAGGTTCAAGTCCTGTCCCCGCTACAAGAAAGCCTCTGAGAAATTCAGAGGCTGTTTTTTTGTTGCGATACGCTCATCGGGCTCATATCCCGACATTCGTCGGGATGCAGGTTCAAGTCCTGTCCCCGCTACAAGAAAGCCTCTGAGAAA
>CAYUFU010000148.1:0-5589 GCA_964444145.1 uncultured Chitinophagales bacterium | reverse complement strand
AGCATCGCGCAGGACTTTGCGCTCGTGCAGAACTATCCGAACCCGTTCAATCCAACGACGACGATTGAATATCAGCTTCCGGTTGAAAGTCGCGTGAGTTTGAAAGTGTATGACCTTCTCGGACGCGAAGTGGCGACTCTGGTGAATGAGGTTCAGGGTTTGGGGTTCAAGTCGGTGGAGTTTAGTGCAAGCAACCTCGCGAGCGGCGTGTACTTCTATCGCATGGAGGCGCTGCCGGTAAACGGCGGAGCGGCGTTTTCGCAATTGCGGAAACTCATCGTTCTCAAATAGGCAGGAAACTTGTTGAGCGGGACTCCTGTCCCGCTTTTTTTTGGACTGCAAGCCAAAAGAATTCACTTGCGTCTGAAAGTTTCGAGCCGTATTTTGCGTGCAGATTTTTTTGTTGTCTTCCAGTTGTACTGATGGCATGTGTCTGCCAAACTGCAATTTCTCAATGTAGCACAGTAGTTATTCGGGAGTCGGCTGTATGACTGTTTCATTTCTCAGTATCCAATCTCGGGGGGGGCGAAGTCTCGCCCGCCACAGGCGAGGTTCGCCGACCGCAGGCGGATAACCTCTCGCCGAGTGCGCGCTAAGAGCGCGACATCACTTCTTTTTTCTCTCCTTGTTCTTTCAATGTTCTCAGTGGAGGCGTTCGCGCAGGTGAAGATACGCGAGCGGGTGGAGATTGCGCCGCGTGCTACTAAGAAACATCTTCCTGGTTTACCGATGTTGTCGAGCCAGTACCTTCCTTGCAATGAGCCTCAAAGTGACACGACGTATCCGATGACATTTCGCCGGGCGGTGTGGCATGCGGACTCATTCAACGGTTGGATTCCACTGAGTAGCTTCGGCGGCGGCTTGCCATTTGTCAACACGATTGTCGGCTCCGTCACTCACGGCGCACAGTTCGTACGTCTTGCGCTCAACAGAGATCCCGATCCGCTCGGAGGAATGGTCTCTGGAGGTTCGTTCTATTTCCGTCCGGCGTGGGGATACGATGTGATTGCCACGTTCGATCAAGGCTCGATCCAAGACTCTGCAATCGTTGGATTTCAGTTTCAGAACATTGACACGAGCAGCCACTATCCATTTAACATTTGTTTCGCTGAAGTGATTGTTGTAAAGCGCAAGGCAACATTTCCGTATCGTTCGCTGGTGGCGTCGCTTACGCATGGCGAACAAATCAACCCGTTGAGCGATGGTATCTTCTATACTGTTGACCAGTGCGGCGAAGGCTTTCTACCGCCCGGCGTCCAGTACACAGCGACCATTGTGAGCGGCGCGCAGTATGGCGCGCTTGAGAACGCTGCGACCGGCGAACGAGGGCAGACGATTACCGAAAGCGACTCGACATTCGTCTATCGCCTCAGGTACATTGCGAACGGCGCGGAACCGGAGAGCACAAGCGTCACTGTAGGAGTGAGAATCACGAGTTCAGACACGACAATGGATCCTGTGGACTTGACCATTGACGTGTATCCCTTCGTGCCTCCGCCGGAGCCTGACTGTCTCTTACTGAGTTTCAGTCCGCCGCAACTCGCTCCAGGAGATACGGCAGCGATGATCTTTCGAAAACAAAAACCGGACGGAACTATTGAGGAATATCCATCCGGGCAATTATTCTTTGTTGAGATCGAGGACGGCGGAGAGTTCGGGACGCTTGCTGCATCGTTCTGGGGATCGGCTGATACGGGAGACGCGCTCTTGGGGGAGATGGAGACATTCACGTTTATTGCCGCGCAAGGAATTGAAGGAGACTCCGCCGTCGTTCACATGAGAGCGGAACTTGCAGAAATTGGAGGAAGACCGAGTGGATTTCCGAAAGGAACGGAGAGTGGATCAAGCGGAGCCAATCGCGAGACACGCGCTACCGCGATGCAACGCGTACGACAGGAGCGAATGAAGCGAGGCGGCAGCGGAGTTCGGACAAGCGTGACGTGCCCGTTGAGTTTTTCTCTGCCGATTCAAAACCACACCGATACGTTGCACCATTTCGCTCTGAGTATTATCCCCGACACGCTTGGATCGAAGGATACGCTCGCATTTACAGAGTTGGCGAAACTCATTGTGCAAGCGAAGGACGCGAATGATCGCGACATCGAATTCGATCCGAACGCATTGGTGAAATTCTCTGTTGAATCGAATGCGCAATATGGAACGTTCATCAAGCCAAACGGCGACACGGTGAAGACAACGCCAGTTGTTCTCGACAGCGTTCGCTACGAGGATGCGAAGAATGGGCGAGTCAAGTTTGCGGCGGTGAAGCAGAATCCGGACTCCGTTGTTCGCTGCAACGTTCGCGTTGCGCTCAGAACCGACGCGACAAAAAAGGGAGACCGGGAAGCCGTTGTGCTGGAGAAGACATTGAAGATTGTGATGGAAACGCCCTACGAAGTGCGACCGTCAATACCTACTGAAGACGGAGATGTGGCGATCGTTAGACTAAGAACCAAACCGTTTGAGGTAAGAATGACGAGAGGGGGAAAGCCGGTTCCAAATCACCCCTTTCGCTTACGGACAGACTATGTTGAATTTTCAGGAGGACATTCCCACGGCGATACGAGGGAAGTCAGGCGTCCGAATAATAATGATAACTATGGCTTTTTTCTTATCACGCAAGGTGGTCAGCAGTATCGACCGCTTGATGAATCGACAAATGCTCAAGGTACGTTCGCTGTTAACTACAGTGCTTCTATCTTTGGTGGCACGATGAGGATATACCTAAAATCGAGAAATAATCCCTTGTTGCTTGATTCGCTGAGTGTGGAAGAAACAGTCGCGGGGTTGGTGAACTTCAGAAATGTTCCTTCGAATTCGCGATGGATTTTCGCGCAAGGGACGGAAGGCGCAACGAGGCACCCTGACAATAATTGGTGTACACAAGCTTTTGCTGACAGTATGCAGCGGGCAGTAGAAGATTTTTACGACTGGACTCTATCTGCAGAGGGGGGAGGAGCGGCAATTCCCGTAAGCCTGAACGACATGAGTCTTCCGCGCGGAGGGCGATTTGACATAAGCGCGAGATGGAACGGGCGAAATAGTCAGGCACACCTATTCCACAGAGTTGGGACAAGCGTGGATGTTAATCAGACCTTGAATAACGTTCAGCTGAGTAAACTAACGCGCTTTATGAGGCGTCGTGGATTAGAACGGAATGCCGAACGTCCTGAGATTCACTATGGCTCGAATGGAGGAAATTAAGATGAAGAACCCTTTAGCAATAGCTATTCTCCTGAAGTTGATCCTAGCGACATCTCTTTTTGCCCAACAACAATACCCGAATTTGTGGAATGTCGTCATCGGCGCGAATGTTTCGTACAACGCCAATGAGCGAATGTTCTACTACGCGTACATCCTTGCCAGCGATGATACGAACAGAGGCGGTATAGAATCATTCGAGGTTGATATTTCGCGGATACCCAATACCCTTGCAATCGACACCATTGGCCTACGATTTGAAAACGATGGCTATACAGAGAAGATTGCTCGGCGTCATTTTGCTGGGTTGGCCGGAAGGATTATTCCAATAGGTTTCCTCAAGACACCACAGGGCTTGTGGAGTGGAGGATATACAAATGCGCTTACGGCAATTTTCGATGGTGAACCCTATCTTCTGCCAGGTCAAAGCCTAGGCGGTTTTGAAATGATGAGCAAAGGGTTGCCTGGAATTCGCCGATGCATTGTGTCGCCGTATTTTGATGTCATCGCATTGTTCCCAGATCCGGATGATACCACACTAACCGACTATGGACCGCCGGTGGATTCTGTTCGGCAGGCTGTCAAGTTTCGCACATTTACGATAGGGCCGACGGCACCTCCCTCTAACTTTGTCTCCCTCATATTCCTTGATACCCTAAGTTCGTACGCCACGCGCTCACGCACCCTCCACTGGGTCGCAAATCAATCCACCGCCGACAAATACGCGGGTCTGTTCGCTCGCGCCAAGAGCGACCTCCAGCAAAACAACACCAACGCCGCACGCGCTCGGTTGGATACAGTGTTGCGACAAATTCCGTTGGATAGCATCGCCAATCTCACAAGCGAAGCGTACGCGCTGCTCAAGTTCAATACGGAGTATTTGCTGAGCCAATTGGCTGCAACGCACGCGCCCTCCATTGCCGCACTCACCCCCGCGATAACGTTCACAAATGTCGGCACGTTCACACTCACGGTTGCAGGTTCAAGGTTCACGAACGGTTCGGTGGTGGAATGGAACGGCGCGGCGCGGACGACAACATTCATCTCATCAACAGAACTCCGCGCAAACATACTCGCAGGCGATGTCGCCGCGGCGGATTCGCCGCGGGTGACGGTGCGGAATACGGATGGGAGCGTGTCGAATGCCGTGCGGTTCAAAGTGGTGAGCGCCCTGCCGCAGGTGCTGCGTCCGGTGTTCAACTGCATCGTGCAAGAGCCGAACGGAACGCTCTCGGCGTGGTTCGGATATGAGAATCTGAATTCCGGTGTGGTGTACATGCCGGTTGATCCGAGCAGAAACAAATTCACTCCCGCGCCGCACGATCGGGGACAGCCGACGCTGTTTCAGCCGGGAAGCCGCGAGCGCGTGTTTCGAGTGGAGTTGAACAATCAACTGAAGTGGCATCTCAACGGCGCGCAAGCAACTGCAAACCGGAACGGGACGCGGTGTCCGTAGAAACATGTCAGAAGGAATTCGAGCTATGAAAACGACGATCCGTGTTATATTTTGCGGTTTGCTTCTTGCTGCCAAGTCGCAAGCCCAAACGGTGTACTCACTCACGCCGAACACGAAAGGGAATCAGATCGAGCTGAGTATTGCGAATCAGTCGGCAAGGCAAGCGGCGCACAGGGTGCGCGTGACACTGGCGAAGAAGCCGATCGTGATGACGTTCGCATCGAGTGAGCAGACGCTCGACGCGATCGCGCCGAATGCTGAAGCCGCGGCAACATTTACGTTCGATGTCGGCAAGCCAAGCGCAGCGAACAGAAAAGACACACTGGAGTTTCACATCAACGATGGCACGGGATCGTCATGGACGAAACAGATTGTGGTGAACTATGCCGCTCCGGAAGTATTCAAGCTCGAACAGAATTACCCGAACCCCTTCAATCCAACGACGACGATTGAATATCAGCTTCCGGTTGAGAGTTGCGTGAGTCTGGAAGTGTATGACCTTCTCGGACGCGAGGTGGCGACGCTGGTGAATGAGGTTCAGGGTTTGGGGTTCAAGTCGGTGGAGTTTAGTGCAAGCAACCTCGCGAGCGGCGTGTACTTCTATCGCATGGAGGCGCTGCCGGTAAACGGCGGAGCGGCGTTTTCGCAATTGAGACGGCTCGTGCTTGTAAAATAAGACTTGCGATAAATGATGCACCGGTTTACGATCCTGCCAACCAATTGAGCAACCTCTCTCTCTACGATTCGTAGCATCTTCCGGACCCATGATGTCGGATGGCGGATTCATTTCTTGACTCTCCTGCATCAATCAGCTATATTACGTCCGATTCACGAAGTACTTTTCTCACCAACTTTTCACTAATCCGAAATCAGTTGCATGCTCACCGAATTTGGTCGAGTGCTTCTCTTCTTCATCGTGGGTGTGATTTTTG
>CAYUFU010000147.1:0-5613 GCA_964444145.1 uncultured Chitinophagales bacterium | reverse complement strand
GGTTCAGGGTTCAGGGTTCAGGGTTCAGGGTTCAGGCTACGGTCCGATTTCATCCGCCACGCGTCTTCAATGATTTTCTTGTGGTCGAATGCGAGCGGAATTTCTCGCCAGTGTTGAACAAGCTCGACCGACTTCGCGTCATCGCCAGCTTTCAAAGTCGCAATGTCGGCTTCGGCAAGGAACGCGACGGCGACGGTGTGGCGAACGGTATCGCGCGATGGTTCAGAATACACACCGACAAGTTCCAGGTGTGTTACAACGAGACCGGTCTCTTCCAATGTTTCTCTCCGACATGCATCCTCGGCAGATTCATACGGCTCGACAAAGCCACCCGGCAATGCATAGCAATCCTTGAACGGCTCGTGACCGCGTTTGATGAGGACGACCGTATCGCCGTCGAACACGACACAATCAACGGTAACTGGACGGGTGGGGAATGGTAGGCTCATTTGAGCAGAAGCAGCCGTCTGGTTTGCGAGAAGCTTCCAGCTTCAAGGCGATAGAAATAGACCCCGCTGGCAAGACCCGACCCGTCGAATGTTCGCGAGTAACTTCCTGACCTGAGTTCTTCATTCACGAGTGTCGCGACTTCCTTGCCAAGTATATCAAAAACCTTCAATACGACGGAACCTGAACCCTGAACCTTGAACCCAATCGTCGTCGTCGGGTTGAACGGATTCGGATAGTTCTGCAACAACTCTGTCTGAACAGGAATCGCCTGGCTGAGCTCATGAATGTCACTTGCGAGATCAAAATACCGGTAGACGCGCGCCATCAGTGAATCGCGGTTTGGCTTCGTCGTGATCGTCTCGAACGGAAAGCCGATGTACACAACACCGCCGGGTTGGGTTCCGGCGGGGAACATTCCGCGATACGCGACGCCTGCGTACGTCGTGCTCGTCGCGCCGCCGTAATGCAAGATAACGGACGCGCTTGCTTCCGGCGTAATGAAGTCGGGCCAGTCTTCTTCGTACGGCGAGCCTTCAGCCACGAGTCCATAGCGTAACGAGATTCCGCTGAAGATCGTTGCCGCATTGCCGCTCACGGTATATTCGTTCGCATCGTCCCCTGCATAGCGTGCTTTCAAGAAGTTGTGAAGAAAATCTCTATCCGCTTGCGTCGGTCCACTCGGACGATCCAAATCCCACGCGACTTCGGAGCCGCTGACGACCAGCTTGCCGCCAATGCGGAGATAGTCTTGCACCAGCAGTTGCTCGGCAGAGCTGAATGTCTCATCCGCGGTAGACTCGTCACCGAATATCCAGACGACGACATCGTAACTCGCGAGATTGACATCTCCATTGACCACTTCTTCATTCGCGCATGTGCTGAAATCCGTCGGCACCGACTGCCCGTGGATCATAGCAAACGGGTGCGTCGGTTCATGCCAACTCCCGGAGGCTTCTGTCCTATCGAAGCCATCCACAAGAAGGGTCTTCGTAACTGAAGAATTGATGCGCATGCCGTACACGTCACTGGGAAGGCTGACATTGGGCGGCGACGCCGAGTCCACTGCAACAAGTCGAAAGTAGATCGCACCGCTGGAGGTAAGGGGATACGAGATGGATGTTGTTGTGCGGGTGAGACGGGTTTCGTTATCGCGTGTGGTCCATGACGTGCCGTTCGCGCTGAATTGCAAGCGATAGCCAAGCAAATCGCTCTCCGCGCTTTGCGCCCATCGGAGCGTGATGCGATTTGTGCTGTCATTCAAGACTGAGAGCAGAGTCGGAGGCGCAGGTGCGACCAAATCTTGACGCGTAACCTGCACGGATACATATTCAGTGTCTGCGAGCGCGCGCGTATCCTGCGTAAATACCATCACCGTGTAGTTGCCGACAGGCAGGGTCGTCGTGTTCCATGCGTTGTTGTTCACAACGAGTGTCGCGTTCACATCGTCGGCACCATTGCCGTTGGTGATCGTATAAATGTGCGTCGAGACATCGGAGCCGGACGCAAACACGTTCGCAACGTACGCATCGAGAGGCTTCCGGTCGAATCTGAAGCGCACACCGTTTGCGGGTGGGACGTACACTTCCGTCGAACGATCGGCAGAAAGAATTTTGTAACCGATGATGTACGTGCCGTTGTTGGTCGTCGAGGAAGTCAGCTCGCTCGGCTGCGAGGCGCTCGTCTCTGCGACATGCACGCGGATGTCCACATTGCCGCTGACGCGATTCGCCGGGAATTCTGTATTCGTCCCGTCGAGAAAAAATTTGACGTAACGGATCTGCGGCGGATAGTTGTCAATGTACGGCGTGAGTCCACCGACAGGACGAATGGCATTCATGTACGGCGACGTGCCGTGCGTGAAGTGCACGTGACCGAGTCCGGGGAGAATCGTCCCGAGGACCGTTTGATACGCGCGCACGGAATCACCGACAATCAAGAGCGGATTCGGCGCAATGTGAACGTACGCATCGCTCTTCACCAAGCCGCTGACGTTGTACTGCACGCGCACGTAGGCGTTGTCTCCCTGCGACGCAACGGTGCCGATGGCTGTGACCACCCCACTGTACACGGAATACGCAGGTGAACCGTCAGGACTCGGGATGTCCACGCCGTTATGGAAGTGATCGCTCGTTAGCGTATTCCGGAACTCGCAGAACACACCCGTGCTCGGATGTGATGAGAAAAACGGAGCGAGGGGCCAGCCGTGACGCGTAGTGTCACTCTGCGCGAGGACAAGTGTTGAAGAGAATGCAAGGAGAACGAACAACGTTTTGTACATGCCATGCCTCATATGTTGACATTGCACTTGCAATATACGAAAAGGAATCAGCCTCTGCTATGCGCGTCGGCAGTGGCGGCGCGGCAAGGAGAGATTGTGAAGCGATTTGCGCTCGCCATTCGGTGACACATTTACATTGTCACGTCACGAAATCAACATAATTCTCACGTGTGACAACTGCGTATGTTGCATTCTTATACGTCGCAGTCCATTCTTTCGGCGGGCGCTTCTTGTCTTTTGTTGACCACGTCACTTCGTAACCGAATAGTTTTCCCTCTCGCTCCTCGATTATGTCAATTTCTTTCCCGCCATACATCCGCCAGAAATAAACGTCGCCATACATACTTTTGTACGCACGCATTTTTAGTCTCTCCATCATTACGAAGTTCTCGAACAACGCACCATCGTCTGTCCGCTCGTTCAATCTATTGAACTGTGAAATGACGCCGTTACGAATTCCATTATCTAAAAAGTAATATTTGCCTTTCGCGATGACTTCATTTCGCAGATTGCGGCTGAACCCCCCAACGCGTTTGATGACGAACGCCTTTTCCAATATGTCGAGATACTTTCCGACCGTTTTCACGTCGAGTTGCACCTGCATCGCGAGTTCGTTCAGAGAAACAAGGTTGCCGACCTGCAACGCAATTAACTTAAGCAGGTCATTAAGTTGCTTTGGCGCACGTATGCGCTCGATGCTGAGTACATCTTTCAACAAATACGAATCCACCAGCTCAGACAACAGCCTCATTTTCTCATCACGTGTTTTTGCGGTGACGATTTCAGGGTACGAACCGAAGACTAAGAAGTCCTCTAGACGTTCTTTCAACTCAAACGCGTTCATTTGCTTTCTCAATTCAAGTTGCGAGACCGGATAAAGAATTACAGTTGTCTTTCTTCCTGTGAGCGGTTCACCAACGGTTTGCGACAAGTCGAACGACGACGAGCCAGTCGCGACAATATGGATATTCGGATTTTCATCAACCAGTATTTTGAGACCCATGCCGACGTTCGGCGCTTGCTGTGCTTCGTCAATTGCGAGTAGCTCATATTCCGCCGCGTACTCTTTCAGCTGAGCGAAGTCTTGAGAACCCAAGATGTGTTGCGTCTTTCGGTTCTCTCCGGAATCCAGTTTGTAACGAAGAGAAGTTTGGGAGAGAAATTTTCTCAGGAGGGTCGTCTTTCCAACTCGACGAGGCCCATAGATGACGAGGACTTTTCCTCGTCGTAAGAGTGATTTAATGTCCACCGCCCTTTCAATGTCCATTGCGTAACCCTCTTCAAGTTTCACCTATAATGTACATAAAGTCATTGAATTATCAATAATTTATGGATTTATATTCATTATATTCTTCATAATCTATGGATTGAAATTCCACAAATTATCAACCCTCCATAGGTGCCAGCGGTGTTCCATTGTTAGGACTTGCTGAAAACAAAAACACCCCTTCCTGAAATGAAGAAGGGTGCCGACGAGCGGAATTTCTTTGGGAGTCCTTATCTCATAAGGATCATTTTTTTGTCTCAACAAAACTTCCTGCCTGCCCGCCATCAGTTGAGCGGGCTTGCAACCGGTAGAAGTACGCGCCCGACGCAAGTCTGCTGACATCGAACGCTTTTCAAAGAGCAAATTAGAGCCGAAGAAATGTGAGACAAAAGAACACCAAGGTCAACAGGAGTTGCCATGCTCACTGATTCGTAAATTATCCTATCAGCCTAAGCTCCTTCTGCGGAGTTGAGAGAAATTCCGCACCATCATCGGTAACAATCACCATTTCTTCAACCGTAGCAATGCCGCGACCTTCGACAGGCAGGCGCGGTTCAATGGTAAAGACCATCCCCCTTTCAAGTTTTTGAAACGGCTTCTGGGCGTACTTCTCCCACGCTGGACCGAGCAACGCCGTTCCATCATGTGCGAATCGTCCAACTTGATGTCCCAGAGCATGCGGGTATTCGGGATAGCCCAAACGGGTGATGTAATCGCGAGCGGTTTTGTCAATCTCGATGCCTTCGATGCCTGGACGCATCTGTTTTCGGGCGAGCTCAATCGAAGTAATGATGGTATCAAACCCTCGTTGAACCTCGTGGGGAGCCTGTGTTTCTCCCTCGTTCAAGACGTAAAACGTTCGCTGCAAGTCTGAACAGTACCCGTTGTACTTCAAGCCAAAGTCCATATTCAAAACATGCCCGCGCGCAACGACTCTCTCCGTTGGCTGATAATGTGCGCCCGCAGTTTCTGGTCCTGTGAAAACGGCGGGACAGGAATTCGGGTCCCACGCGTATTGCACTCCAGCCGCTTGTGCTTGTTGTCTCATGAACTCGGCAATATCCTCTTCCGATTTCCCCGGTTTGATGAAATGTGCCACGTCCGAAAAAATCGCTTCGGTCAATCGAATCGCTTCCCTGATGTTCGCCACCTCCTCAACCGTCTTCCGCTGCCGCAACGCCGAGATAATCTTCTCTGCCGAGACGATTCTGTCTTGAAAATCAATCTCGTACAAAAAATCTCTCAGCGTCAAATACATGCCGTGTGTGATACCGTCGCAGATCTCACTGCCCGTCGAGTAGTTAACGGCGATTGTTCGGGGATTGATCTGTTTGATGCGCGAAAGGAAATGGTCTCTGATTCCTTGAACATAGCCCACGACGTCATCGTATGCATTGAGATCCTCAACACCTAATCTATCGTACTGCCCGACAATTGCATACGCGTGTGTTTGCGTGATAAGAAATGCCGAGTGCCAAGTCAAATCGCCATTGACGAGAAACGGGAGCGTCGGGTCGCCGTTGAGCGCCGTCTCACGTACGAACGTTATCCAGCAATCAATGTCGAATTCGTTGAGGATGGCTTTTGCTTGTTGGACTTTTTGTTGGATGAGCATGAT
>CAYUFU010000146.1:0-5771 GCA_964444145.1 uncultured Chitinophagales bacterium | reverse complement strand
TTTTCAGTAAATTTCCAAGACAGACTTGGCGGCATTGCGGCTTTGCGTGATGCTACATCGGGTTTCAGGGAACGCATGCCGCTTGAAACGCGACGAAGAAGTCGGTATCTTGAACACGCAATCGAACAACCACTCGGCTTCGCATCACTGCTATGACCAAATCTCTTCACCCCCTCGTCGGCGTCATCATGGGATCTAAGTCCGACTGGGAGACGATGCAGCACGCCGCGGCAACACTCGAAGCGCTTGGCGTGCGGTACGAAACGCGCGTCGTCTCGGCGCATCGCACGCCGGATTTGCTTTTCACGTACGCATCAAGCGCGCAGGCGAGGGGACTTGAAGTCATCATCGCAGGCGCGGGAGGCGCAGCGCATTTACCCGGAATGACGGCGTCGAAAACGCCGTTGCCCGTTCTCGGCGTTCCGGTCGAATCGAAAGCGCTGAAGGGACTCGACTCGCTGCTCTCGATTGTGCAAATGCCTGCGGGAATTCCCGTTGCGACATTTGCCATTGGCAAAGCGGGAGCGATCAATGCGGCGCTGTTCGCCACATCGCTGCTCGCGAACAAATATCCACGCTTCGCGCACGCGCTGATAAAATTTCGAGAAAACCAGACACAAAACGTTCTGGACAATCCGAACCCTCAAGCGGTTGCGGAAAATCCAAAGAGAAGGAAAGCCACGAAGCCTCGAAGACGCTGAGGCTGTTTTTGTGTGGCACTGTCCTTCACAACGCAACTTCAATCTCCATGTCATTCCTCATCTACAGCTCTTTGCGCCTCTGCGTCTTCGCAGTTAAGCATGGCGAAGACGCATGAAAGTCGGCGTCCTCGGCGGCGGTCAACTCGGACGGATGCTCGCGCTTGCGGGCTATCCGCTCGGCTTGCAATTCCGTTTTTTCGATACGTCTGAGAACGCGCCCGCTTCGCAACTTGCCGAGTGCATCGTGGGAAGTTATGACGACCTTGACCGGCTGAAGCGTTTCGCGTCGGGTGTTGATGTTGTAACGTATGAGTTTGAAAATGTTCCCGTCGCGGCGGCAAACTTCCTGCAACAGGTCGCTCCCGTCTTTCCCCATCCCAAGGCTTTAGCCATCGCGCAAGACAGATACTCGGAAAAAGAATTCTTCACGCGACTTGAAATACCAACCACAAAATTCTTCGCCATTGATTCGCTCAGCGCTTTGCAGCAGGCTGTCGCTGCGATTGGATTTCCATCCGTTCTGAAAACGCGGAGACTTGGCTACGACGGCAAAGGGCAACTTGTCTTGCGCCATGTATCGGACGTTGAAGGAGCATGGAACACGCTGCGAGGCTCTCCTCTCATTCTCGAAGAGTTCATCCCGTTCGAGCGCGAAGTGTCGGTACTCGCCGTTCGCAATCGCTCGGGCGAACATGCGTTCTATCCTCTTGTCGAAAACACACACGACGGGGGAATCCTCCGTCTCTCCCGCTCGCCGAGCGAAGCCCTCTTCTCACTCCAAGCAATCGCCGAAGGATACGCGTTGCGAGTCTGTGAAGCCCTGAACTACGTCGGTGTGCTGGCGATAGAATTTTTTGTGCACAAAGGAAACCTCATCGCAAACGAAATGGCGCCGCGGGTGCATAACTCAGGTCACCTCACGATTGAAGGCTCGAGCACGAGCCAGTTCGAAAACCATCTCCGCGCGATTCTCGATATGCCGCTCGGCCCGACGGAGCCAATGGGTTTTGCTGCGATGCTGAATATCATCGGCGAGGTTCCAGATGTGCAGCGTATTCTCCGCATCCCTCATGCGCATCTTCATCTCTATGGAAAGACGCCGCGCGTTGGACGTAAGCTTGGGCACATCACAACTGTTGCGAAAGGCACTGAGGAACGAGAGGAGCGCATCACAGCTCTACACAAGTGCTTGCCTCTTTCTTAGACTTCGTGTATCATCATTGCGGACCATCCTGCAAAGCACCTCAATTGGCGGCATGGATTGTGCCGACGGACTGTAACGTACAAACATAACCGGAGCCGCATGCACCGACTCATCTCGGTCGAATCACCTAACGACATACTTCCCGAATATCGCGGCACGCCCATCGGGTTGCTGTTGGAGTATCACAATCTGAACAAACCGTTCATCGCCTACGATAGGGCTCAGCTGCTCGTGGGTATGTGCATGGATAACCGCAAGCATTTGCACATGCCCGACAATTTCGCGTTTATCATCCGAGCGGGCGGAGCAAACCTGCGCTACAGCGAATTCAAGGTTTCTTTTGCGATCGCCATCGGGCACGTCAAGCACATCGCGCTTATCGGTCACAACAAGTGCGGCATGGTGAATCTGATTTCGCGCAAGGCAGAGTTCATCAGCGGTCTCATGGAAACGGCGGGGTGGGAACAAGAACGCGCAGAAGAACATTTCATGCATTTCGCGCCGATGTTCGAAATCGGCAGCGAGACGGATTTCATCTTGAGTGAGACGAAGCGGCTCCGCCACCGCTATCCGAAAATCACCATCGCACCGATGATGTATTTGGTCGAGGACAACAAATTGTATTTCATCCGCGAGAACTAGATGAGCGGATCCTGCGTTGGCTTCAGTGTGAGGCGAGGAATTGATCCCGAATGTCGGTAGTGCGTCGTAGCAGGTGTAGGGTATTCGTCGCCGCGATGTGTGTCGCGGCTGTTGCGGATATGTCGGCAGCACAGGTCGCACTGCGCAATCCTGCGCGTGCGCAGCGCGACACGGCCGGTCGCGCGTCTGCGGACACTGCCTTTGCTGATTCCCTCATCATCATCAAGTCACCCTCAGGAATTGATTCGGTTGTCACCTACTCATCAACGGATTCCGTCGTGTATTCGCTTTCGACGAAGACGATGTTCATGTACGGCAAAGGCACCATCAAGCACAAAGAACTCGGCTTGAAGGCGGAACAGATTGACATCAACTGGAACACTTCGACGCTGCACGCATACGGCGTTCCCGATACCAGTGATACGTCGGGCACGGGCTACCGCGGCTTGCCGGATCTGATTGACGGCGCTGAAACGTACCGCGGTTCGACGGTCGCGTACAATTTCAAAACGAGGCGCGGCAAAATCGAGGTGGCGAAAACGCAAATCGAGAACGGCTACTATCGCGGTGAGCAGATCAAGAAAGTTGATACGGACGTTCTGTTTATCCAAGACGGCAAATACACCACCTGCGACGCCCCGCATCCACATTACTACTTCGCAAGTCCGACGATGAAGATGGTCGTGAAAGAGAAAATCGTTGCTCGCCCGATGTACCTGTACGTTGACGATGTGCCGATCTTTGCCTTACCGTTCGGCGTGTTTCCGACGGAGCGCGGCAGACGGTCGGGGCTTATCGCGCCAGCGTACGGCGAAAGCAATCTCGGGCGCTATCTTGTCCACCTCGGCTACTATTGGGCGATCAATGATTATTTGGACTGGAAAGTGTACGCCGACGGTTACACCAAGGGGACGTGGGTGTTGTATTCTGATGTGAATTACGCGCTGCGCTACAATTTTTCGGGCACCATCAATGCTTCGTTCGCGAAGCGGATCGAAGGGGAGCGCGGCGACCCGAATTATCAGAACACGAAGGAGTTTCGAATTCACTGGGGGCACAATCAGGAATTCAATCCCACGACACGCCTGACTGTGGACTTCACTCTGGCGAGCAGTTCGTTCTATCGCAACGTAAGCTACAACTTGAACGACCTGCTGCGGCAGGAAATCCGCTCGAATGCGACGCTGACTAAAGCGTGGGAAGGAACGCCGAACAGTCTGACGCTGAACGTCAGCCGCTATCAGAATCTTCAGGCGCAGCCAAGCGAGTTGGAAATCAGCGACGTGCTGCCGAGCCTCAGCTTCAGTCGCGCGCAGACGTTTCCGTTTCGTTTCGGTAAACGTCGCGAGGCGGCGAGCGATCTCGCGTGGTACGAGCTGATCGGTTATTCCTACAGCGGACAACTCCTCAACACGCGTAATAGATTCAAGGCGGACTCCACGGGATTCGAGAAGATCGAAACCAGGCGCGGCATTCAGCATACTCTTCCGGTCAGCGCCTCGCCCAAGCTGGGCTATTTTACCGTGGCGCCGTTCTTCAATTACACCGAGAAGTGGTACGACCACAGCATCCGCAGAAGCGTTGCGAGAGACATTACTACGCGAACCGACTCCGGACGTACGCGCAATGACACGACATATCGAATCGTTGAGACGGATGTCGGTGGATTCCGAGCCGTTCGCTACTTCGACCTTGGTGTTGCTGCGAGCACCAAATTCTATGGTGTACTGCAACCGAACGTCCTGGGCATCAAGGGTATTCGTCATCAAGTCACGCCGACGATTTCCTACACGTATCAGCCGGATTTTTCCAAGCCGTCCTTCGGGTACTATGGAACGTACGTTGACCAGTTCGGCGAGGTGCAGAAGTACGGCTTCTTCGATCGCGAGGTGTTTGGCGGCGCGCCGGGTGAGGAACGGCAGGCAATCAGCCTCCGCATCGGCAATGTGATTGAAATGAAAACGGCAGCGGGCGATACGGCGGAGAACAAATTCCAATTGTTGAATTTCGATATCTCCACCGGTTACAATTTTGCCCGTGACAGTTTGAAGTTCGATGAAGTCAGCCTCGGGTATCGGACGCAGATCGGCTCGCTGCTGAACATTAATGGCGGCAGCAGTTTCAATCTCTACAAGTTCGAGCCTGACCCGCGTCGGCCGCAGGTGGGTCGGCGCGTGAACAAGTTTTTGGTGAATGAGACAGGACAACTCTGGCAGTTGACGAATTTTAGCATCAACGTTTCGACATCGTTGAGCGGCGAGAAGAAGAAATCGAGTGCGGGCCCGGTGCGCAGCAGCGATGATTCATTGCGCCAGCGCAGTAAGGTGCAAAACCTCTACGACACTCCTGATCCGGATTTCAGCATACCGTGGCGAATGGATTTGAACTGGAATTTTTCGCAATCGCAGCCGGACCCGCGCAGAAAGCTCCGCCAATCGAGCATCGGCGCGTCGTTGAGTTTCAATCTCACGGAAAATTGGAAGATCACGGGCACGACGAGCTATGATCTTGTGACGTCGGAGTTTGCCGCGCCGGTGATTGATGTGTATCGTGATTTGCACTGTTGGGAGTTTATGCTGCATTGGGAGCCGATTGGCCTCAACAAGAGTTACCGGTTGGAGATTCGTCTCAAGGCGCCGCAGTTGCAGGATGTGAAGGTCACGAAGCAGCAAAGTTCGCGGGATTTCTTCTAGCTGGGTACTCACTGACGTTACGCAAGGCTAGCCAACGACTCTCAGCGAGAACATCATTGAACCCTTTCAGGGTTCACACCAAAAGGTTATTTCCAACACCGAGGGCGTTGCCCTCGGCTATTCACATTCGTCCCTTTCAGGGACAGCTCTATGTTGGCAGCATTGGGCATAACGACTTGACGAATTCGAGAGAGCCGACGCCGCAGGCGTCAAAATCGGAATAGGTCGGGGCGAAGCCCCGACAAAGAATCAGAACGTACATGTGAACCCTGAAAGGGTTCAATGACATGGTTGCGTAACATCAGTTGCTAACTAAAGAGATAATTCGCCACGAGCTTACAGAGACTGTGTGAAAATTATGTAGAGCGACACTCCTCCAAAGGAGTCCTTCGGACAGTGTCGCTCTTGGGGGCGAAATGAGCGATTCGGGAGAATCGCTCTACAAGTTGCGGTGTTTTTCACACAGGCTCTAAAGATCGTGGCTATTGAGAAAAGATTTTCAGCATTCTGCTAGAGGTTGTTGAATCATGA
>CAYUFU010000145.1:0-5805 GCA_964444145.1 uncultured Chitinophagales bacterium | reverse complement strand
ATGCCGCCGAAGGTGGTCAGGATGGCGGCGAACGGCTCGACCATCAGTACGACCTTGAGTTTTGGGGGCGTCGAGCTGAAATAGAAAAGAGTGTTGAGTGCAAGGAACACTAGGGACATCGAGAGAATATGGTTGTGCATGAAAACGAACATTTCGTTTGCTGATTTTGCGTAGCGAATCTCCTGGGCAGACTCATCGTTGCCGAGGAATTGCTCTTGCACGCCGCGCGGAGTGAAGGATGTCTGATGCTCGACGAAAAATAATCCAATGGCGTAGCCGATGGTGAGGACCACGAGGAACGCAGTGATAAACAGCTTGAGCGTTATGTCGGCGTTGCGCAGGTGAAAGCTCATTTGCTTGCGCTCGCTAAAGACTGAAGCCGCGGCGCGATAACGTGCAAAAGACTGAGGAGTTTCTTCACACCTAACGTTATCGCCCGCGCTGAAATCGTCGCGCCGGTGATATTCTTGATTTCCTTCCCTGGACGCAACTTGTCGCCTGGTTGTTTCCCGGAAAACTGTTTCAGCCACGATGCGTTCTGTACCTCCCCGCCGTATGGCTCGCGATACGCGAGGATTGCGACCTGCTTCACAGCCAGGAGATCATCAACGACGACACAGTAAGTTATTGGCTGATCCTTGCCGCGCACTTCATCAATGATTGCATAGCCCACGCGCTTTGCGCCGTTGTCGGCAACGAAGACGTTGAGAGTATCCCACGTGATGGCAATTCCGAGCGCCGCTCTCAAGGAGTCCTTCTCTGCAGAGAGAACGACGAGTGAGGAGATGGAAACGGAAATTGTGGACCCAAAGAGGTTCCTGAGAAGCTCTTCGGGCCGTTCCTGCTGCCCTCGCCCCAATGCGAGCGAGACCAACAGGAACGCCGAAAAAACGGTCAGTGTCAACGCGTGCAATCCGCCGGTCATTGTCCTAATTGAAGAAATACCCAACTCCGAGATTCAGTTGCTTCGTGTTCGTGTTCGCGCCGCTGTTGAGTGCGTTATTGAGAAATGTGTAGTCGAATTTGAATGCGGTGTTGAACGTCGGTTTGTATGTTAAGCCGACCACGATATCGTTGCGATTGTACTGACCGAGCGGAGCAAATCCTCTTGTGGTGGCTTGTGTGTTGTATTTTTCAAACCGCGCAAAGAAAAACAACTCGTGGTCGGAGTCCTCGCAGAGGAGAGGGAGGAAATCATACGCGCCTTCGATGTAGTAACCGAACATCTTCTCGGCGACGTTTCGCTTCAGTTTCTTGTTCAGTGTCTCGGTATCGCTCACGGAAGTAAGAACGCCGACTGCTTTGCAGGAGAACTGTTCGATACTGAAGCGCACATCGGCGGACCACATTGCAACCGTCGGACTGCCGATAGTGTCAACGCCTGCGTTCGCGCCACCGATGAAAAACGAGCCACCAAGTTGAAGGCCGGCAAGTGGTGAGTAATCAACGCGTCCCGTCACCGACGGGTTTGCGGGATTGCTTTCGAGTGCGAATTGTCGTCCGCCGCGCAAACCGCTTTCCGCATTGAAACCCGACGCCTTCAATCCTGCGACGACGTACGCTTGATACTGAACCTCAGTTCCAATGTTGCCATAGATTCCCGCGCCCGCTTCACGCCACGTTGTCGGAACAATAACGCGGTCAACACTCGGCCGCTCGACGCCGTGAAACGTCGGCGGCTCGTGATACAAATTGATGAGCCCGACAGGCGGCAGTAAAATTCCTGCGCGGACGCCGAATGTATTCGCCACGCGATAGTCGAGGTATGCCTGCTCCAACGCAATCTCGCCGCTGCCCGCTTCGCCTGCGCGAATGCGCGTGTGCTCAAGCTCCAGCTCCGAGCGAAACGAGATCTTCTCATTGAAGTTGTGTCCGAAGTACAACACGAACCGATGAAAATCCAATATGCCGCGTCGGCTGCCGTCAGGCTCATTGTAGTGAAGCTCGCCGTAGCCGCCGACCGTTGTCTTCGATTCGGGTTGCGAATATGATGATGAAAGATTCAGCACCATAAAGGCTGCTGAACACGCAAGAACGCTATACCGCATGGTAGTTCTCCTTTTGGTTTATGGGTTTGTGGTTTGTGCGGTCTTCTGTTTCTTGACAAACCCAACCACCTTCGGTATATTGAAGACGGAAAAGGGACGTCAAGTACGACGGAAGACCTTTTCTTGTCGGCGTGCTCAAAACCTTTATCCGAGGGGAGCACGCCGCTTTGTTTTGTTAACTCTCTAATTCTGCATACCGCCCCTGTTCCGGAAGTAGTTGACCAACGGATGAGAACCCTCTATTGCGCGTAAGCCCTCCTTGATCATTTCGGCGAACTCGTTGAACTCATCTTCCGAAAGTGAAAGCGTGAGATTTCCGAATTGAACATGAAGCACATGCGTTTTGCCGCATCTGCATCCGATGATTTGCCCGTTCTTTCCGGTTGCCAGTATTTTCGGTGTGGTCATGGTTTCTATCGCGAAATGAGTTTGTGAGAAGATGCGCAGCCGCAATCTTGTCCACACGCGCTCAGCTTTGAGCGCTTATGTTTCTTCACTTCTGATCGGACGAGCAGGAACGCAGTGAACGCAACGATGAACAAGGAGATGATTTGTTGCCAATCCATTGCTAGACTCCCCACCCAAACACTAGTCCAACTCGGTACGCGATAAACGTCACGCCGTAGGCAAGTGCCGTCATGTAGCCGATCTGAACGAGAGGCCATTTCCACCCGTTGGTCTCGCGTCGCATCACCGCAACGGTGGACATGCACTGCATCGCGAGCACGTAGAAAATCATCACACAAATTGCCGTGAGCGCAGTCCAGACGGGAAGACCTGTTTCGGGATTCACGTCGTTCACCATTTTCTCACGGAGTGAGACGCTCGCCTGTTCGTCGTTTCCACTCTGAATGTTGTAAATCGTTCCCATGGTGCTGACGAAGACTTCACGTTGCAGCAACGATCCGATGATGCCGATGCCGATCTTCCAATCAAAGCCGAGGGGCTTGATGAGCGGCTCGATGACCTGTCCAGCTCTACCAACAAAGCTGTGTTTGAGCTGTTCAGACGGAGTCGCGCCTTCGAGTTTCGGATACGAGGCAAGAAACCACAAGATGATAGATACGCCGAGGATGATGGTCCCCGCCTTTTGCAAGAATAATCTCGATCGCTCCCACATTTGCATCACAATGGATTTCAGCGATGGAAGTTTGTACGGCGGAAGCTCCATGATGAACAACGGCGCCGCGCCCTTCAGCAGAGTCTTCTTGAAGAAGAATGCCATGACCAATGCCATCGCCAAGCCGAGTAAATACATCGAGAGGAGTGTGATGCCCGAGAGAGAAAAGATACCGAGGACACTCGTATTCGGGATGAACGCGGCGATGAGCAGCGCATACACGGGCAACCGCGCGCTGCAACTCATCAACGGCGCAACGAGCATCGTCACCAGTCTATCTTTCGGACTTTCGATTGTCCGTGTTGCCATGATGCCGGGGATGGCGCAGGCAAACGAGCTAAGCAGCGGAATGAACGACTTACCGTGCAAGCCGACTTTGCTCATGAGCCGATCCATGATGAACGCGGCGCGAGCCATGTAGCCCGTATCTTCGAGCAAACCCAGAAACAAGAAGAGAAACAGAATCTGCGGAAGGAATGTCACGACAGCGGAAACGCCTCCAATGCCCCCGTCCACAAGTAAGTCGCGCAAATCGCCCGGAGGCATGTTTGCGCGAATCACTCTGCCGAGTGCATCGAAGCCGCCGGCAATCAATTCCATCGGTAGGTTCGCCCAACTGAACACCGTCTGAAACATCATTGCCATCACGCCGAGGAAGATGACGATGCCCCATACTTTGTGTGTCACGATGTGATCAATCTTGTCGCTTACGCTCATGCCGGTGCGAGAGGCTTGTGCAACGGCGTTCGCGCAAATGCTTTGGATCCACTGATACCGTGACTCGACGACGACGGAATGTCGGTCAATGCCCATGAATTCTAACTTCTCGTAGTCCTTGCGGACATGGGCAAGAAGCTCCGGAGCAAACCGGTCATAATGCGCTTCAAGTGGTTCCGATGTCTGAAGCAAATGCAGCGCCTCACTGAAAGCCACGCCGTCTGAGAGCTTGTGGTACTGCTGAAGCAGGCCGACAAGCTCTTGTGTTTCTTGTTCAACAAAACTCGGCATGCGCCACTTGCGCGTCGGTGCTTTGTGGTTGGTGAATCGTGCAATCGCTTGTTTCAACTCCGCGATACCGATGCCTTTGCTTGCGATTGTTGGAACCACGGTCACGCCAAGTTCATTCGACAACTTCTGCGCGTTTACTTCGATGCCAGCGCCTTCCGCAACGTCAATCATGTTGAGTGCAACGATGACGGGAAGTTGGCGGTCAACGATCTGGCTTACTAAGTATAAATTGCGCTCGATGTTGCTCGCGTCCACGACACACACGACAAGCTCGGGAACGGGCGTGTGGTCAACTCGCCCGAGCAAGATATCGGTTGCAATTTTCTCATCGGGGGAGTTCGCGTTGAGGCTGTAGGTGCCGGGCAGGTCGAGGAGATTCACTTCCGCACCTTCGCCGAGAGAGAGTCGCCCTTCTTTCTTTTCGACAGTGACACCGGGATAGTTGGCGACCTTCTGGCGCATGCCCGTGAGAGCGTTGAAGAGGGTCGTCTTTCCGCAATTGGGATTGCCGATGAGCGCAACGTGTCGCAAGTGTTGTTGTGTCGCAGTCTCGAAGCTCATGGTACATTCTTGTGAACGATGACGGATTCCGCTTCTTGTTTTCGCAGCGTCAATCGGTAGCCTTTTACTTTTACTTCAATAGGGTCGCCCAGCGGGGCTGAGCGAATGAATTCAACTATCGTCCCCTTGATAAATCCCATCTCCATCAATCGCTGACGAACCCTGGGCGAAGTGGTCAGTTTCGCAACAGTAGCTTGCTCTCCTGGCATAAGGGTGTTGAGTGTAACCTCGTGCATACTAGTTCAGCGCCGTAACGAAGATTGCGCTGGCAACAAGCTGATTCAACCCGATGCGCGTATTGCACACCTCGCAAATGATGTTGCCGCTTCCTTTGTTCACGCAGCGGATGACGGCGTTTTCACACAATCCCATCTCGCGTAACCGCGAACAGGTTTCGTGCTGCGAGCGCAATTGTGCGATGCGATATCGTTTTCCGACGCGAACTTCAGTTAATGGTTTCATACGGTTCTGCTTCCCATCGTAGGAAAAAATTCCTTACGGATGTTGGCAACATCGTTCTCTCACTTCTTCGTACACCTCGAGCATGTCCCAAAAATCTGAATGGTCGTGCTCTGAATTTTGAAATCCTTCTGCATGGCAACATCTTCTTGGATACGCTCGAGGCGATCGTTTGTAAACTCGATGATGTCGCCACAGCTCAGACAAATCATGTGATGATGATGCGGACGACCGAATGCCTTCTCGTAGCGCGAGGTATTCTCTGCGAACCGATACTTCGACACCAAGCCGCACTCTCTCAGCAACTCGAGCGTGTTGTACACCGTCGCCTTCGAGACCTTCACACCGTTTGTTATCATGCGATAGTAAAGATTGTCAACATCGAAGTGACCTTGGCTCTGGAGGACGGCATCAAGGATCTTGAAACGCTCAGGGGTGATGCGTTGCTTTCCACTCGCTTTCAGGTGGCTGGTAAGAATTTCGTGAGCAGCTTGGGTATCCATTGGCTTATTTAGATTTATTCTAAATAAAAATAAGGAGAGAAATCCGACTTGTCAAGTCTTTTTTTCGACCGATATTTGCTACAATCTTTTACATCTCGGAGGTCAC
>CAYUFU010000144.1:0-5830 GCA_964444145.1 uncultured Chitinophagales bacterium | reverse complement strand
GTATAAGGTGTGACACCTGCCCGGTGCCGGAAGGTTAAGGAGAGAGGTCATCCCGCAAGGGAGAAGCTTTGAACCGAAGCCCCGGTAAACGGCGGCCGTAACTATAAAAATCCCGCTAAAGGACATCTCTTGTTTTTTCAAAGACGAGAGAGAGCGGGATGTTGTAGTTGTAAAATTTGGCTATATGCTGGAAACTCCGTAGCATCTCGCGCTACTCGTTCTCAACATGAGAGCAGTGACAATGTGCGAGTGTGTCTGAGATGTAAATCTCAGGCAGCGGACAATCAGCAGGAAAGACATCAAATGAGTAATCTCAAATCAACTCCTCCTCACGTCGGGCATTACCTCGCAGGTTTTGCAGATGGCGAGGGAAGTTTCAACTTCTCATTCCGACCTCGTTCAGATTACCAGATACCCTGGAAAGTTTCCGCATGCTTTAACATCTCACAAAAGGACAAAGTGATTCTTGCATTGTTCAAGAGGCACTTAGGATGTGGGACGTTGCGTGCGAGACCCGATGGAGTTTGGTGTTTTGAAGTGAACAATCTCAATGCGATCCAAGAGCGCGTGATTCCTTTCTTCAGACGATTTGGATTTCTTTCCGCAAAAAAGAAGAAGGACTTTCAGATCTTCCAACAGATTGTTTCGATGATGAACCATGAAGAACATCTGACGAAAGAAGGCATCACTAAAATTCTGAAACTCCGCAACGAGATGAACGATGGAGGAAAGGGAAAATACTCCGACGAAGAGATTCTGAAATCATTTGATGTATCCTCAGAGACTATACGCCAGACGCAAGATGAAAATTCTTGACGATGATATAGTCCGTCCTCTGCAGCGATGCAGAGAGCAAATCAGAAATGGTTTGCCGTCTCCTCTTCGAAGCGGGACGTAACAAACGAGAACGGTCCTAAGGTAGTACTTAAAGCTGCCTGCCTCGAGAGTAATCTCGGGGGCAATTCTCAGCTGTATGCGGGAACATCCTTAGAGCTTCATCTACTCATTCAGCTTCGGTTGAGTAGTAAGAATGGTGAAGATTGGACGATCCGCAGGAAATTCCGCCAATGGCGGAAGATCCTCAGAGACTTTACGCTGAGTATCCATGACACTTGCCTTGTGAAGGAATTGTATGGAAGTATCATCTGACTGGGTTGTTGGTTTCGTTGACGGTGAAGGTTGCTTCTACGTCGGCATCAACAATCATCCGGAAATGACGGTGGGATATCAAGTCCTTCCTGAATTCAGAATAGTACAACATGAGAAAGACATCCAGGTACTTCACGCACTCAAGAGATTTTTCAAGTGCGGTGTCGTTCGAAGAAATCATGATGATAGATTCGAGCTACGCATTAGAAAGATTGAATGCTTGTCGAACGTCGTAAAATTCTTCGAGAATCATCCGCTGAAGACAAAGAAGAATGCGGACTTCAAAAAGTTCGCACGAATCATCAGATGGATGAAAGAAGAAAAACACATGACGCATGATGGTCTCATCAAGATTATCGAAACAGCAAGCGCAATGAATCGTTCTGATAGACCCAATGCACAAGTAATTCTCAAGAGTTTGAAAGCAAGTGCAGGATAAAGATAAAGTCCACTTCGAGAGTGAAAGCTTTCGGAATCAAGTGAGCGAAATTCCTTGTCGGGTAAGTTCCGACCTGCACGAATGGTGTAACGATTTGGTCACTGTCTCAACCACGGGCTCGGTGAACTTGTGGTACCGGTGAAGACGCCGGTTACCCGCATATGGACGGAAAGACCCCGTGAAGCTTTACTATACCTTAACATTGGGTTCGGGTAAAACATGTGTAGCATAGGTGGGACGCGTTGAAGCCGGGGCGCTAGCTTCGGTGGAGCGGCCAGTGAAATACCACCCTTGCTTTATTTGAATTCTAACCTCCTGCCGTGATCCGGCAGAGGGACCGTGTTAGGCGGGTAGTTTGACTGGGGCGGTCGCCTCGACCGCGATAAAAATTTGGGGCTCTCGTGCGGCAACGCATGAAGCAAACATCTGGCTGTATGCTGGAACATCCGTTCACAGATGCACTCGAAAGAGTGTATTGAGTGATCAGTATCTGATGAGACTCGTGGCGCTAAAAGCGCAACAGTAAAACAATCATCTCCGCCAAAGGCGGATGAGCCTCAGGCTCAAGTGCGGACAATCAGCAGGGAAGAGAAATTGAATTTCGGATTTAGGATTGCCAATTGCGTATTGAATGTGTTCAATCCGCAATCCAAAATCCCCAATCCGCAATCTGATTCCTCCCCTCAACGACTATACGCCGGATGGCGCCAATGGCGCCAGTGATATAGTCTGATCTTCATAGCGATGTGAAGTTCTGTTCCGACAAAGTCGGGACGGAAATCCAAGTCACGGAAAAATGTATTCACGAGAAATTGAGAAACGTAAATCATCGTTGAAGCTGACCGACATCCAGCGCGAAATCCTGGTCGGCGTGCTTCTCGGCGATGCGCATCTCGAAACGCAGAATGGAGGACGAACGTACAGAGTGAAATTCGAGTACAGCGTCAAGCACGCTGACTACGCGAATCATCTGTATGAACTCTTCAAGGAGTGGACTCTCACTCCGCCAAAGTTGAAACAGGATTCTACACACAACAACATCCGGTTTCACACCGTTGGTCATCCAGCATTTCGATTCTATGCTCATCAGTTCTATCATGAGAAGAGAAAATGCGCTCCCAAACTCATCCATCGCTTTCTTACTGCACGCAGTATCGCATACTGGTTCATGGATGACGGCTCAATCAAATCTCGCGAATCTAAAGGTGTTATCTTCAACACCCACTGCTTCGAACGCAGCGATGTGCAACGATTGATTGCTGCACTACGAACGCAATTCAATCTCGAAGCAAGTGAGCGCAAACAGAAGGATGGACTTCAGATCTACATCTCCGGAAATTCTTACGAAAGATTTCGAGAGATTGTTGACGAATATGTTCTCCCTTCGATGCGCTACAAAATTCCACCAGAAAGAATTTCTGGTTGACAGGACAACAGAATGCATAAATTGTAACTGAGGCTCTCAATGGTTCCCTCAGCATGGTTGGTAATCATGCGGCGAGTGTAAAGGCATAAGGGAGCTTGACTGCGAGACCTACAAGTCGAGCAGATGCGAAAGCAGGACTTAGTGATCCGATGGTAGCACGTGGAAGTGCCATCGCTCAAAGGATAAAAGCTACTCCGGGGATAACAGGCTGATCTCGCCCAAGAGTTCATATCGACGGCGAGGTTTGGCACCTCGATGTCGGCTCATCACATCCTGGGGCTGGAGAAGGTCCCAAGGGTTCGGCTGTTCGCCGATTAAAGTGGTACGTGAGCTGGGTTCAGAACGTCGTGAGACAGTTCGGTCCCTATCCTATGCGGGCGAAGGATACTTGAGGAGCGTCGTTCTTAGTACGAGAGGACCGGAACGAACGGACCTACGGTGTACCTGTTATCACGCCAGTGGTAAACGCAGGGTAGCCATGTCCGGATGGGATAAGCGCTGAAAGCATCTAAGTGCGAAACCCACTCCAAGATGAGGTATCCCTCCCGTTTATCGGGACTAAAGACCCCTCGGAGATGACGAGGTTGATAGGCTGCAGATGTACGCACAGTAATGTGTTTAGTCGAGCAGTACTAATAGGTCGTGAGGCTTAACCATTATTTTTATTGACACGCAATGATGGATCGGGTGCATCAATAAGGATTACGGAAAGCGCTCAACAAATGTGAGTGTCAGAATTCACTCTTCCGTTTGTCAGAATTGAAAAATTCTGGTGGCTCTAGCGAAGGTGTTACACCCGATCCCATTCCGAACTCGGCAGTTAAGCCCTTCAGCGCCGATGGTACTACTCGGGCGACCGTGTGGGAGAGTAGGTCGCTGCCAGATTTATTTGTAGGGCGAGTCTCTGACTCGCCCTATTTGTTTTCGTTCCGTCGCGACAAAAGTTGAGACGGGATTTTTTTTGCTCCCTCCTTCCTCCGCTCCATCGTTTCTCGACTCTACTTGCATGTGACGACCTGCCTCAATATATTCTTGCGTGGCATGGTGCTGATGTCAAGTTCCTCCGTTCCTCTAAACTCAGAGGGGATTTATGTTTCGATGCTTTCTAGTGACAGACGTATTCCCCCTGCACCTACCTCCAATTCTCAAACGTTTTGATCTGGGCACTTGCCTAGAGAAAAAGCAAAACTACCCGTCGGAAAACCATTCTATCATTCATCAACAAATTATTCGAGGTGATCACATGGGCTATGTTTTTGGGCTTTTTGTCGTGCTTGCAGTTGGGACATCCTCAACCATTGCTCAATGGTCGCAGCAGGTTAACGGTCTAAGCGACTGGGCCGTGACATCCCTGTATGCTGACACGGCGACTCTCTATGCGGGAACATCGAGTCAGGTGTTCAAGAGCACAGACCTGGGATCATCGTGGTTTGTGAGCAGCAGTGGACTTCCGGCGGCGACCGGATTCAACTCCATTGTTCGTAGTGGGAGCTTCTTGATTGCCGGTGGTAATAGTGTTGGCATCTGGCGATCGTCTAACAACGGCGGTACCTGGGTGCAAACTACAAGTGGCGTCGCATCCAACGAATATGTTTCATCGTTTGTCGTCGAGGGGAATACGGTGTATGGTGCGTTCGGGTTTCCTTCCTCCGTCGGCAATTCGACGGATAATGGCGCGACGTGGACGAAGACATCAAACGGGCTCCAGTCCACACAATACATGACAGGCGTCGCCAGAATCGGCTCGAACCTCTTTGCCTGTCACGCGGCGTTAGGTGTTTACATTTCGACGAACAACGGCGCAAGCTGGTCACTCGCCGGAGCCATTGGTGCCCAAAATAAGAACGCTCTCATCGCAAGCAGCTCGTCGCTCATCGTCGTCTCTACCGGTGGAGTAGCGACTCAGAATGCGATTCACCATTCCACAGATCTTGGCGCAACATGGACGAGGGTTCGATCGGGGCCGCGCATGTTTGGGCTTTCAAAAATCGGCGCTACACTCTACGCTGTCGGTGATTCGCTATTTCGTTCGACGGATAATGGATTGAACTGGACTGCGCTCGACCTGACGGGCTGGCCCGGAACGGCGGTCTGGAACACACTACAGATTGCTGGTACGTATGCATTTGTGAATTTCTACGGCATTGGTGTGTATCGCAGGCTGGCTTCGCAACTCGTTGCTGTTCGCGAGACACAAGGCATTGGATTGCCAACCGAGTTTCGCCTCGAACAGAATTATCCCAACCCATTCAATCCGGCTACGCGCATCTCCTTCTCGGTTCGAGGTTCGGGGTTCGTGTCATTGAAGGTGTATGATCTGTTGGGGAGGGAAGTGCGAACGTTGGTGAGCGAGAATCTCCACCCGGGAAGTTATGAGGTGACGTTTGATGCGAGTGGATTGGCCAGCGGGATATACTACTACCGACTCACGGCAGGAGAATTCACTCAGTCAAAGCGGATGATGCTGTTGCGTTGAACTTTCGAGGTTTTGAGAAAGAGGGTTCAAGCCTTTTTCGGTCGCGCTGAGGTCAGCTACCGTCGCATCAGCTTGAAGGCGATCTCTCTTCCGTAGCCCTGCTGCATGGCAAGGGTGATCCAGAGAAGAGCGAAGCTTTCGAGGAGAGAAACCTTGTCGGCTCCTCCCACGTCGTAGCATTCGGCGAACCCGGCGTCAAGTGCAAGTGTTCGCACCACGGCTTTGGCATGCTGCGAATCTCCCGCGATGAACATGTCGGCTTTCCCCTCCGCGAATATGGGATTAGCCATGATGTTGAAGCCGGTCGTATTGAAACACTTGACCACATCTGCGCCGGGCG
>CAYUFU010000143.1:2061-6037 GCA_964444145.1 uncultured Chitinophagales bacterium | reverse complement strand
AGCTAAATGGGACTTGTCGTTTACAACACCCTCACCCGACAAAAAGAAGAATTCAAACCTCTGCACGAAGGCTACGTCCGCGCGTACGTCTGCGGCCCGACGGTGTACGGACATTCGCATCTGGGCCACGCCAAGAGCTACGTGTCGTTCGATGTCATTGTGCGGTACTTGCGCTCTTGCGGCTACAAAGTGACCTACGTGCAGAACATCACCGACGTGGGGCACCTGCTCGGCGATGCTAATGACGGAGAGGATCGCCTGCTGAAAACGAGTCGTGCAGAGCAGAAGCATCCGATGGAAGTTGCAGAGTTCTACACCCGGAGCTATTTCGAAGACATGGACAAGCTGAATGTGCTCCGTCCGGATATTTCTCCGCGCGCAACGGGACACATCACGGAGCAGATCGAACTGGTTCAGCAACTCATCGCGAAAGGCTTCGCCTACGAATCGAACGGCTCCGTCTATTTCGAGGTGAACAAGTTCGCACGTTACGGCAAACTTTCGGGACGAACAGTGGATGAGCTTGAAGCGGGCGCTCGCGTCGAAGTGAAGTCTGAGAAGCGCCATCCCGCCGATTTCGCACTCTGGAAAAAAGCCGAGCCTGAGCACATCATGCGATGGAACAGTCCCTGGGGGGTAGGATTTCCCGGATGGCATGTCGAGTGCTCGGCAATGTCCATGAAATATTTAGGCGAGAGCTTCGATATTCACGGGGGCGGATTGGAGAATCAATTTCCGCATCACGAGTGCGAGATTGCGCAGAGCGAGGCGGCAACGGGGAAACCGTTCGTGAAGTATTGGCTGCACAACAACATGGTGACGGTGGACGGACAGAAGATGGGCAAGTCGCTCGGCAACTTCACGACGCTGAAGGATGCGTTCACGAAGTGGAAGCCCGAAGTGATTCGGTTTTTTATTTTGCAAAGCCACTACCGTAGTACGCTCGATTTCAGCGAGGACGCGATTGATGCCGCTGGAAAGGGATTAGAGAAGCTCGTCAACACGGTGCGAAACGTGCGCCAGAGGCTGAAGTCGGCGAACGCTGACGGTTCGCACGCGCAGGTGGAGTTGGCAACATACAAGTCGGCTTTTCGTGCGGCGATGGATGATGACTTCAACACGCCGCAAGCAATTGCCGCGCTGTTCGACATGAGCCGCGAGGTGAATCAGATGCTTGCCACTGGTGCGGCGATTTCCCGACAGACTCTCCAGCAGATTGATGGCCTCTACACCGAATTGGCGGGAACTCTCCTCGGTCTGAAACTCGGCGACGATGCAGGCTCATCCGATGGGCAGATCGTTGATGGACTGATGGAGCTGATTATCGAGTTGCGGAAAGAGGCGCGCGCACAAAAACTGTACATGCTCTCCGATAAGATTCGCGATTCGTTGAAAGCTCTCGGCATTGTACTGGAGGATAAGAAAGAATCAACAACTTGGCGAAGGGGATGACGATGGCGGTTATCATCACCAATGGCATTGTGCTGACATGCGACTCGACGAATCGGTGCGGACGGTACAACATTGTCGTGAACGAAGGGCACGTTGTTGATGTGGCGGAGCGGCTCGAACCGTTGACGAGGGACCATCCGCACGCGACGATTATTGATGCACGCGATAAATTGATTGTGCCGGGCTTTGTGAACGCCCATTATCACGGAGCAAGTTTTCTTCTGCGCGAGGGGACGCATGCTGTGCATTACAGCCTGTGGAAAGACGACGCGCGGCTGAATCAAGCGATGGCGAAATTCATTCACGCCGCGAGTCACGACGATGTGCGGCGCGTCTACCAAGCGGCGTATCTTGCGCATGTGCGCTCCGGAACGACATGTGTGGGTGAGTTTCCGCCGATGCTCGATGATGGTGCGTTCGAGATGATGGTGGAGGGAATCGCGTCGTCGGGAGTAACGCCGGTCGTGGCGCTGCAGAATTGGGACCAGATTCGGAAGGCGCAGGCGATGGGCGCTGCGCGGCCCCGCTGTCTCGTCAGCTTGGGCGAGGAGGAGGAGTTCACGGTGTACAGCTTCGAGCATCTCTGCAAGGCGGCGAAGGAGATCAAGGCGCCGCTGCTGGCGCATATCCTCGAAACGAAGGAGGATGTACAGGTGCTTTGGCAGAATTTTCAGCGTACGGGAATTTCGATTCTCAGTTCATTCAACGCGCTCCAGCCGACGACGGCGCTGGTGCACGCGAATTTCGCGACCGAGGAGGAGGCGCACCTTATCAAGAATTCGGACTGTGGAGTCATCGTCTGTCCGCGTTCGACTGCGGTGAAGCAGACGGGCTATCCGGCGCTGCGGCATCTCGCGAAGCACAACGTACGGCTTTCGATGGGAACGGATTGGGACAGCGTGGATATGCTCGAAGAGCTGCGCTTCATGTATCGTCTGCCGCTTATCGTGCCGGGCTTGCGGCAGTTTTCTTCGGTTGAGTTGCTGCGCATGGCAACGATAAACGGCGCGCAGGCGCTGGGCATTGCGACTGAGCTTGGCTCGATAGAAGCACGCAAGCGTGCCAACCTTGTGTTCTTGAATGTTGCGGATATTCGATTGCCTATTGTGCAGACAACGTCGGCTGCGACTTGGGCGCGGTTGCTCGTCGAACATCTCAGCTCGTCGGACATTTGCGATGTGATGGTGAACGGCGAATTCAAAGTACGCAACCGCGAACTGACGGAGGTGGGCGAGCGGAACGTGAAAGAAGGATTTCGCGAACTACTGATGAAGTACTTCGGGTCTGCAGAGCCTGCTCATGTGTCTGCGCAAGCGACCGCAAATGTTTTGCCGTTCACTACGGAGCGGCTCTCTGAAGGAGAGCAGGTCGAGAGTTACGAGACGGGTTACGCGCCGGCGGTGGAGACGCACGATCTGGCGGAGCACTCTGCACATCCGCTTGAAAAGTTGCCGAAGCCGAAACGGGAACCGATAAAACCTGAGTTGCCAAAGGACACGCGGCGGGTGTTTGGGGACGACGAAGATTTTTAAGGGGGCAAGAGGGACGCGGCACGCTTCTTCGCGGATTTCTTTTTGAGTGTGCGTGCCTGCGGATGTGCAGCCGGCGGCGCGTGCGAAGGAAGGCGACTGAACTTTTGACGTTGTAGTCTGTCTGGCTTCGCGGCATGGTAGCGCCTGACCACGACGCAGACTGTCGGAAGCCCCAACAAAAAGGACGGTCATATTGCTCAACGTTTGTTCCGAGCGACACTGGTCGTCTTGGCGCGTGCCGCTTGGATGGAGGACGTCGGCGGTGTTCGTGGAGGCTGCTTGCCGCTGTCGAGGCGATTGCGGTGAGTGTTCGTAGTTTTCCATCATCGCTTTCTTTATCTTGAAAACGGCGTTTCGTTCGGCGGGCGGAACGAGAGCGCTCGGTTCGCTGTTGCAAAAAGTGAACGAGCGGTGTTCGAGAATATGAACAGTAATTCCGGGGGTTGAAGGAGTTGAGTTGTTCATCATTGAGATTTCCCCACCACCATCGCAAAGCAAACCAACGAACGGCGACGAGTGTCGAACAGTTGATTGGCATTGATGTTGCCGTTCATTTATCTGCCAAACTTTTTCCAATGTAGAGAGGGAGGGTTCGTTATGAAGAATCTTCTATTGTATGTTGCGTCGCTCGCTGCGCTCGCGCTTGTTGCTTCGGGCTGTTATACGCAGCTCGGTTCGACGCGCGATGAGACGCAGCGCGAGCCTGAGTATTCGACTCAGGATGACCAAGAGGCGCAAGCGCGAAACGACGAGGGTGAGGAATACGATGACGAGTATGAGCTGCGGCGCGAGCGTTTGTATTGGGATTACTATTATCCGAGCACGACAATATTCTATCCGGTGCGTGTGTATGACCCCTGGCGTTGGCGACATCGTTGGGGTTTTCATGTCGGTATCGCGTGGTGGTATGACCCGTGGTATTATTCTGTGTACGACCCGTTCTGGGTTTGCGGAACGTACTACCCGACAATTTACGCGGGCTGGTGGTATCC
>CAYUFU010000143.1:0-1961 GCA_964444145.1 uncultured Chitinophagales bacterium | reverse complement strand
GGAAGAAGCGGCAGCGGACGCGACGGCTCGCGGAAGGAAGTACGAACGCCACCGCGACCTCCGGTGTATTCGGAGCCGAGAAGTTCTGGTGGCAGCAGCGGTGGAAGCTCACGCGGCGGCAGCGGCGGCGGCTCGCGTGAATCGGGCGGACGTTCATCGGGCGGCGGACGTGGTTCGTATTCACCCCCGGTGCCATCGAGTCCTCCACCGAGTGCGCCGTCGGGTGGTGGCGATGGTGGGCGAAGCGGTGGTGGAAGAAATTCCGGCGGCAGAGGCGGACGATAGGAGAACAGTGGTTCAGCGATGCCCTCATCGTCGGCCCCACTCCCTAGAGTGGGGGAACAAGGGAAAAGTTCGGCAGTCTTGTTCAACATCAAGGAGTAAAGTAGTTTGAGTGATACTATGAAGCGATTGAGTGTGGTTGGAATTCTCTTTCTTACAGCGAATTGCTTCGCACAATTTCCTGAAGACGCGTTGCGCTTCGCAACTCCGGGCTTAGGCGTCGGCGCCCGCGCTATTGGCATGGGTGGCGCGTACACGGGAGTCGCGAACGATTACAGCGCGCTGTTTTGGAATCCTGCCGGTCTCGCCCAGTTGGAGACAAGCGAGTTCTCCTTAGGGTTGTCGCATGTGAATTACAAAGACCGGAGCGGTTACTTCGGGTCAATCAACGATTTCAGCAACAACGCGACGCAGCTGAATGCGGTGGGGTTGGTGTTCCCTGTCCCCGTCAGGCGCGGCAGCCTCGTGTTTGCGTTTGGCTACAATCGTGAGAACACCTTTACAACGGGTATTTCGTACAGCCGTCTGAGTCCGAGCAGTATCGTGCAGGAGTACGCGCCGAATGGCTTGCTTGCGCCGCGCGATGCTCAAGGAAAGATCGCATACAATATCGCGTACGAATTGTATCTCGCCGATACGGCGAACGGCGGCAGATGGTTCAGCCCGTTGATTGATCGGCTGACGCAAAGCGAAAAGACGCTCGAAGGGGGCGGCATAAACAACTGGACGATCGGTGCGGGCATTGATATAGCGAAGAATCTTTCGGCAGGCATTAGTCTTTCCTATCAAAGCGGGGCGTACAAGTTCGAGCGCAACTATACCGAGCGCGACGCGAACAATGTGTATTCGAGCAACATCGAGACGAGCCCGCTCAACTTCGACCGCCTCACGATTGATGAATATGTCGAGAGCGACCTGACGGGGTTCAGCGCGAAGCTGGGGCTGATGTTTCGTCAGCCCGATCGGTTTCGGTTCGGCATCAATGTGAAAACGCCGACGGTGTTTCGCGTGAAAGAACGGTTTGCCGCGGGCGACAACGCGACATTCGTCAGCATTCCGGACTTCGGCAAAACAACAACGCTCGATGCGGTCGAAGAAACCGCTGAGTACGACGTCGTCACGCCGTGGGTGCTAAGTGCGGGTGCATCCGTCATTCTGAAAGAACTTGTGTTATCGGGCGACATCGAGTACACCGATTGGACACAGTTGGAATTCAAGAATGCTCCTGCCGCAACGCTCGCGAAGAATAAAGACATTAAGAACCGTTTCCGAGCAACAGCCAACTTGCGCGGAGGACTTGAGTACAATGCCGAGCAATTGGGCGTGCGGTTCCGCGGTGGGTTTATCTACAACACTTCGCCGTTCGTCATTGACAAGACCAGCGACTACGATCGTAAGTACATTACGGGCGGCATCGGCATCATGATGAGCGAAGAGACGATGCTCGATTTGAATTACGCGTACGGCTGGTGGAAAACCGACCGCGATGATTTTCGGGGCTTGAGCATCGTAACGGAAGATGTTCGGACGAACAATGTGAATCTGACGTTCTCGTATCGGTTCTAATCTTCCTCTTGCATTCGGTTAACGTCCGTTCTCCCGACACAGTCGGGAGAACGGACGTTGTGTTTTCAGATGCGTTCCAATGTCCGGACGGGGCAACCCCGTCCGCACGGTGA
>CAYUFU010000142.1:0-6042 GCA_964444145.1 uncultured Chitinophagales bacterium | reverse complement strand
CTCAATTCAATACTGGGACGGCGAGAAGTTCGTCCACACGCCGACGATCAACAAGCGATATCTTGCTTCGAGAATGTTGCCGTAGGGGGATATGACTTTGCGATGTTTCTTCTTACCTTTCATTTGAAATGAAACTGACCACAGCCATCGCAGAAAATATCGGGAAGGTCTATCTGAATATTGGGCAGGCGACCATTATTGGTTCCTTCCTCACAGGCTTTCTTGGCAAGGAGTGGGACTTCCTCATCTCTACGTTGACATTTATCATCGGTGGAGGAACAGTCGCCGTCGGGCTTTGGTTCATTGGGAAAGCTGAACAACAAGCGAGGTGAGATATGATGACATTCCTTTTTCTCAGCGCGTTGACCTTGGTGATCGGCATCGTGCTGATCCTGATTTATCGGCATCAAACGAGAGATGACGCATCGCGTGTCTCTCGTTGAGTGTGGAGGGTAACGACTTTCGCCTCGTGTACCTTGGCCTCCCTCACCGCGCCGTGACGACAATACAATATAGGAGCCTGCCTCTCTGACTTCTGATCTCTGACGTCTGACCTCTGGGGTTTGACTTTCGCCTCTTAGTCCCTTCCGTTCCCGCAGGCTGTAAACTACCTGCCTTCCGCTTTCCGTCCTGAACGCCTCCCCCAAACCCTGAACCCCAAACCCCTTCAAAACCGCCAGAAAATTTTTTTGAGATTATTTTCTGGAAGGGTGCCTGATTGTTGAAATAGTACTATTGTAAACCGTCCGATACAAATCCATTCACAACGGGGAATCGCCCATGGGTTCTCTTACAGTTCATGTGCTCGACAGACGGAAGGCTGGAGTGCATCAGGTTGGATAGCCGGAACAATTGGTTCAACCCACTTCTCGCGAGAAAACAGTGGTCTTCAGGATGTCACGGTTATGGCTGCCTCAGCCAGAGTTTACTCACAACCGTCAACTTCGAGTTCAACTCTGGTTTTCGTGTATGGAGAAAATGCGCTCGATAAGCAAAAATTCGTCACGTTCGCTTCTACTGCGGTTGGAAACAGGTCACCTCCCGCAGAAATCGTCCCAACCTGATGGATTCATCCTTGATTCTGCGCTTCCAGTCCAACTAGCCTCATTCACAGCAGCACTGCTGTCTAACAATCTGATCGAACTGCGTTGGTCCACTATCTCGGAACTCAACAACTACGGCTTCTACATCCAGCGTCGCTTACAATCAGGCTCAACGTGGTACGAGTTGCCGAATGTCTTCATCCCCGGCCACGGTACGACGAACGAGCCTCAACATTATTCGTTCATTGATTCGACTCTCCCGGGACCGGGTATATGGTTGTATCGCCTCAAGCAAGTTGATCTCGACGGAACACCGCATTTCACCGAGCCAGTCTCGGTCAATGTACTAACCAACGTAGTTGAGCCTGTGCTTCCGACAAAGTTTGCGCTTGAGCAAAACTACCCCAATCCTTTCAACCCCAGCACAACCATCGAATTCGCGCTGCCAAAGTCTGTGCACACCACATTCAAGGTCTTCGACCTGCTCGGCAGGGAAGTCGCAACTTTAGTAGATGAACAGCTTCCGGCTGGTAGCTACAAGAGGGAGTGGCATGCACAGGGGATGGCCAGCGGCGTGTACCTGTATCGGTTGCAGGCGGAGGAGTATGTCGAGACGAAGAAGCTCTTGTTCTTGAGGTAGACGTACAATGGAGGATGAAAAATGAAATCACGCAAGTTTCCGATATGTATTGCTATTGCTGCGTTTGCCTCGGCGATAGCGGGATGCAACGTAATTCAAGACAAGTCCCCGTCCGACGTTGTTAAGGCGGCATACATGGCGGCAAACGACGGCAACTACTCTGCTGCTGCAGGGTATCTCTCGAAGGATGCCAGAGTAGCAATAGAATCTGGCTTGGGCGTTCTCATCGGCGGCATGAAGGGGGCGTGGGATAAGGCTACGCGTGACTGTACTATAGATCGCATCGACATTTTGGAAGAGACAATTCGCGGTGAGGGTGCAACTGTGAGGATCAAGATCCATTTCAAGGACGGCAGTTCGAAAAAAGACAATGAGAAGCTTATCCGTGAAGATGGCAGGTGGAAGATGACAATTGGTTGAGCGGAGTGACGAACGATCAGCGCACTTAACTCATGAAAGGAGATCACCCAATGGCAAACCAAACCTACAGCAACGTTTCCCTTCTCACATTCCTCCACCCCATCCTCGACAAATTGAGCGAGGGGAAGGTAATTCGTAATTCTATTGCATTCGCCTTGCAAGTGCTCGGCATTCTCAACGTAGTTGCGGGGATCTATCTCATCGTTGAGATTCTCAAAGCCGCGTTTCGTATCGAATCAACTGGCGCGACAATCGGCGGGTTGCTCTTTGTGGTGTTCTCTGCAGCCTCAGTGCTTGCGATACAACAGATCTGCTCGTATCGCGCTCGCAGCATCCGTGCATTGGGCGATTCTCCATTCACGGTCATCCCAATCTTCTCAATCTTGATGAGGGCAACGGGGGAAATGCTCGCGGTGTCGTGGCTTGCGTTGGGCGTTGGCGGATGTCTCCTTCTCTGGTTTGGCGGCGGCTATTTGCTCAGTCTTATTCCCATGGCGCGGTCGTCAGGCTTGTTTGGGATAGACTCTGGAGAAAGCAGCTTTCTGGCTGGTATCATCTTCCTCCTCTCGAACGGTTTGCTTGCGTTTCTCGCTCTCATCTTTTTTTACTTCCTCGCCGAAGTCGTTGTCGTCGGCGCAGATATTGCTCGCAATGTACGTCTGCTTCTGTCTGGTGGAGTGAAAGCTTCAGGCGCTGTGGTCGCAGAAGGGAGCGCCGCGTCTCCCCACCCTTTCCGGTAACTGAGCAATCATCCGTTAGCGTTGACTTCTCAACGGTCATTGCTCCTTTAACGAAATGGGTCGCTGCCAACAAACTTTTCGCCGCCGGTATTGCCGGCGCGGCAGTTCTCCTCTTCGCTGTGTACAAACTCTTCATCCAAGCCGACCCGATCAAAGACGCAAAGCGCGTGGCTGAGGCGTATTGCGATTGCAGCAAAGCCAACACCGACCGTCTGCTCGCGAAAGAAAAAGAGTTGCTCGCAAGATTCGATGCGGGTAGTTTCAAGATACGAACGGTCGCGCAAAGTGAACTCAATAGCATCGAATCAGACCTCGCGGAGTTCCAGAAGTGCAATGACATGGCATACGCACTCCACAACGAAGCGAGAAGCCGGTTTGAGAAAAATGCAGAAGACTCGTACAAATTCGAATCGGCGTTGGCTGAGCAGCGAAGCCTGTGTGCGGACGCTCGCGCCAATGAGTTGAACGACATTCGCTCACAAGTTCAGATGAGAATCCACGCGCTTCCGTATTATGTGCAGCAAGAAGCTGTGCCGCCACCTCCGATGGAACAAGTTGCCGCCGCGCCATCAACGACCATCGGCTTCATCACCGGCGACGGTGTTCGGTTGCGAAGCGACCCGTCAACAGAGGGAATAATCATAACCAAGTTCGCGAAAGGAACGCAAGTCGAAGTGCTCGAATGGTTGGAAGGGTGGGTCAGGATTCGTTACCAAGGGTACGAGGGCTATGTGTCGGCGGACTTCATTCGTCAGTAGAAGAGCTCAGCCACACATTCTGCTGATCTTCTGTCTCTTAAGTAGCACTGTTGCTCAGAATGCCCGCTGGGCGGATATTCATCTCGTCGTGGACAAAAGCGATTTCAAGCTCTACGTCTTCGATGCCGATAGGCTCATCCACACATACCCCATCGCAATCGGGAAAGGAGTGGGAGACAAGCAAAAAGTGGGAGACAACCGCACACCAGAGGGAATCTTCTCCATCGTAAAGATTCATAACTCAACAACGTGGGTTCACGACTTCAAGGACGGAAAAGGAAAAATCGGGGGCGCCTACGGTCCGTGGTTTCTCCGGCTCGACGCCGGTACGAAGAATACCAAGTCCGGCAAGGCATGGAAAGGCATCGGCATTCACGGCACGCATGATCCGAGTTTGATTGGGAAGAGGGTAACGGAGGGCTGCGTACGACTGCGTAACGCCGATCTGCTGGCGCTAAAGGGGATGATCTCCGTCGGAACTCGTGTGACTATCCGAGAGTAGAATCATAAGAACGAGAAGATGAACTCAAAGCTTAGAGTTGTCTTCCGATCCTCTCGAGCCTTCCTGATGATCAAGTTGTGCAAGCAGGTGATACCTACGACCATTTGGCATCGCAGAAGCACTACGAACCCGCGAAACAATCCTGTCATTGAAAGTCGCTGCGACCGTTGCGCTCACCCTCGTGTTGTTCTCGAGCGCTGTTTAAAGCGGAATGCGTCTGAATACGAAGTTGAGTTGAGCTTCGATGTAGCAATAGTGAGCGATGCAACTTAGTTTTCGAGCGCGTCCTCGATGTATCATGGAGTTCTTATGAAATTCTTGTGGGTTCACTGATTCTCAAAACATTTTAATTACATCGTCGCTTGACTTTCTTAAGCAACTTCCCCATATTATAAACCCGCATTTATGCGGAACGAATTGTCTACACTCGCGTCACAAATTGACAATTCCACTGGGCCTGTAGCTCAGGTGGTTAGAGCGCACGCCTGATAAGCGTGAGGTCGGTCGTTCAACTCGACCCAGGCCCACAAGAGATTAGGCGTTGCGACGAAGGCTCTGCAAGATAGATGCACCCCTTCCTGTTGTACTAATCCAAAAAAAAAGAAATCACCGAAGCTACGGGGCTGTAGTCCCAAAATCGCCCACGAACCAAGTGAGTGGAAGCGATTTTGAGGATCCGCCGCAGACGGACTCAGCAACGGGAATCCCCGTAGAGTTTTGAAACAGACTTTACGAGGGGCTGTAGCTCAGCTGGGAGAGCACTAGCTTTGCAAGCTAGGGGTCAGGGGTTCGATCCCCCTCAGCTCCACTGCAAATCCATCTTCAGATGGAGATGCGAAAATTGATTGGCCGAAAACCAATCAACTGTTCTTTGACAATTAGGAAGAGTGAAGTTAGAAGCGGGGCAAGTCGTTTTCGCGACTTGCATCTCCATGAAAGTGGAAGATGAGATTTCGCGAAGAACAAACGCACCGAATCTAATCACTGACATCAACAAAAGTATCCAACATTTTTTTTATTTCCGTAAACTTATTGATGCACCTGAAAGCTCGCCAGCGTTCCGACTCGTCGGAATTTCGGTGAGTGGACATGTATTGGTGTCAATAAAGATTTATTGGTTAAGTTACTAAGTGCATACGGTGGATGCCTTGGCACTAGAAGGCGATGAAGGACGTGGTAACCTGCGATAAGCGTCGGATAGGTGGAAACAACCTTTGACCCGGCGATCTCCGAATGGGGCAACCCTGCCCGAGTAATATCGGGCAACTCCGCTCTGAATTCATAGGAGCGGAAGAGCAAACGGGGGGAATTGAAATATCTCAGTACCCCTAGGAAGAAAAAGTAAAAACGATTTCCCTAGTAGTGACGAGCGAACGGGAAAGAGCCTAAACCATCTGATACAGTAAAGGACGCAACCGTTGTATTGGTGGTGTTGTGGGGCGCTTGCTGACCAAATTGCGGAGAGGTCGGGGAGTAAGAAACCATAGTGATAGCCGAATCTTTTGGAAAGAAGAATCACAGAAGGTGAAAATCCTGTAGGCGAAATCAGTATGGCTCCCTCGTGAGCGATCCCAAGTACCGCGGAGTAAGTGGAAGTCTGTGGGAATCTGCGAGAACCATCTCGTAAGGCTAAAAACTCTCTAGTGACCGATAGTGAACAAGTACCGTGAGGGAAAGGTGAAAAGCACTCCTAACAGGAGGGTGAAATAGTACCTGAAACCGTATGCATACAAACGGTTGGAGGAACCATATCCGTGCTTGCACTGGTATGGAACTGACAGCGTGCCTTTTGTTTAATGAGCCTACGAGTTACTCGTACGACGCAAGGTTAAGTCTTTCAAGAGACGGAGCCGCAGCGAAAGCAAGTCTGAATAGGGCGAACATAGTGTCGTGCGGTATACGCGAAACCTGGTGATCTACCCATGGTCAGGATGAAGTG
>CAYUFU010000141.1:0-6183 GCA_964444145.1 uncultured Chitinophagales bacterium | reverse complement strand
ATCCTATAACCTCGGGGGATTCCCCAAGACCGATTCAAGTCAGTCCGCTTGGTGGTGTGCTGTTACGAGAAACGAGAGGCTTTGACGTAACATACACACTCTCGGACGCAAGCAATACTTCGGTAACATCGGAGGTCTTAAGTGCATCCGAAAATGTTGAACCGCGAGCGTGGCTTAGTCAAGATGGAGGCAAACTCAGCTACAGGTTCCAAGAGGGTGGAAGGTTGAGGCTGGATCTTATTGATGTTAGAACTGGACAGCGCATAACATTGAGGGACCCGAATAAGGACATTGGAACGGCTTCGGTTTCGGCTCGCGACGGGCGAATAGTCTTTCAAGCTCGTGAAGCTCGATCACTGCCAAAGGTGTATCTTGCAAAGGCTGATGGTTCTGGGGGCAAATTCATAACGGAAGGGATGGGAGAAACGTGGTCTCCCAACGGTGAATGGATTGCCATAAAACAACCTCGTGATGTTCGTGACTTCAAACCAAGTCCGAAATCAGGCGAGCCTTGGGCGGAAAATGCAAAGTGGATCTATGGGATATACTCGCCATCGGGAAGGCTTCTTCTCAAGCTCAATGAGTTTGAAAACCCGATCAACTTTCTCTGGTCGCCAACGTCAGACCGTGCCCTCATTTGGGCGGGTGGCTTCAGGATAGTCTCGCTTTCAACAAAGAGGGGTTCAGTTGCGATTGAGTCTGTGAGCAGCATCCGCGCTGACACGAGTGCGTTGAGCGCTGTGGACTTTCCGTCGTGGTCCCCTGATGGTAAGGCGATTACGTATGTTAGGCAAATCATGGACCCTACAGGACACTTCACGGAAAAGGAAGAGGTGTGGATTAGGAACGTTAAGAACAACGCGAAGATGAAGATATATGAAGTGAGTCATCCGTCGGTAGTCATGGATTTAGTTTGGAGTCAAAATGGTACGGTTCTCCTCCAAAAAGATGATGGGACGCAATCTCCGAATGTATCCGTCGTCGAGCTATCGTCAAATGGAAAGAGCATTCGCATTCGAAAATAGATATTGGATTTGATGCTTCCTACAAACAAAAGGAGTTTAATATGAAACCCAAAGAAAAAAATAGACACGCTTGCTTGAGGTACGCACTTTTATTTCTCCTCCAGAGAATTCTCAGCATTCCCGCGTCAGCATATGAGCCGATACTTCTTGATATTGGACATGGAGGAACCGATGGCGGAGCAAGCTGGAACTGCGGAACGGTTCAAATTGTTGGAAAAGACTTTGTTCTCACGATCGGTAACAAGACGTATAATCTCATCAATGACGACCTCAACTGCATCTGGGAGGCCTACTCTACAAGACATACAAATTCCAATCCTATCATTAATGAGCAGCCAACTCCTGCCGAGGGTACCAATAACCGGTGGCGCATGGCTAACAACACCAACCCTCCGGGAAACTGGCAAGATTCGCATGGTAGGTTCATTCCCCTAAATGGTGTTAAGCTCTTTGTTAGCATTCACGCGAACGCAAGTGTTGATAATACAGTACGAGGTACCGAAGTTTACTACTATGAGGGTAACGATACCAGGTCTAGAAGATCCAAGAATATTGCCGTATTGACCCTGCAAGAATACATTTGTCATACTCGGCCTGCATTCTCCAACGCAAGTTCTAGAGGAATCAAACAAGACACCGAAGGGGGGCATACCCAAATTGCAGTTGTGCGTTTTACATCGATGCCAGCGGTGCTTGTGGAGACAGAGTTCATAACGAACACGACTTATTGCAACACCTTTACGCAAGCTACATACAAAGACTCAGCGGCTGGTGGTATTAAGCAAGGTATTTGCTGGACGTATCCGCCGAGTGCGCCTCCGTTTCCGCAGTACTGCGTCGATGTGGAAATGTTAGGCAACTTTACATCGGGTGGCTACTATGTTTATGCGGGTGGCTGTTTTGTCGCACGGAATGTCACTCGACGTGTCACAAACAACTACTATGTCGAAAACGCGGGGACACTGCTTGATATCAATGGAACTACGTTCGGTGAAAAAGCTCTCGCTATCGTAGATGACCTACTCCGAGTCAAAACGAGGAATGGTGGGTACATTTACTTGGGGCCAAATTCGATCACCTGCCTTGGCCAAGGTGCAGAGTTGCTTGCAGGATCTGGAGGTGTTGTTGAGCACGGTGGGGGAGAAATTGCTTTCCTCGGCGAAGGCTCCTGCATCGGCTTGCAACAAGGAACACTACGATTGCAGGACAATGCAGAACTCAGAGTGAAAAGTCAGGGCATCCTTGCTAGCTTCGACCCAAGCGCCATCGAACTCGGAAACAATGCGAAGATCATTATCGAAGCCGATGGGTTCCTAAAATGGTTCGCGACCTCCAATTGGGTTTTCGGATCAAATGCGCGCGTTGAAGTGTACGGCACAATCGAGGTTGCCGATGGTGCAACTCTGTCTTTACCCCACAACTCGCAATTCTACATCTATCCGGGCGCGGAGGTCAAAATGGGTAGCGGCGCATCCATTTACACCGAAGGAAAATTCCACGCGGTAGGCAACGCATCGAACAAAATTCAGTTCACGAGTACGGCGGGCTGGAACGGCATCAGCGCGCAGAATGGCAATCTCACAACATCTGCAGACCTGCGGTTGGAACACGTCGAGATCAGCGGTGCAAACCGCGGAGTTCATCTCAAAACTCCGCTGTACGCGACGATCACGAATACAACAATTTCGGGCGTCACCGACATGGGAATCGAGATCGTACCGAACCTTTCGAATGGCGGCGGTCCCAACCAGGATGTTCTGCTTGACCACGTCGCGATTTCTACGAACGACGCGTACGGCATCGTCATGGCGAATACCTCGACGGCGCGCATTCTCACAGGATTGTATTTGGGTGAGACTGTGCAACAGATTGACGTATAGGTGTGGACCGCATTCGTGCCGCACCCCCATGTTCTGCCGACCTTGAAAATTCGATTGACAACTTCGAATTTCCAAGTTGCGTCGGCGATCCCACTGCACCGGCATACTGCTGAAGCTTGGCTTCAAAGACCCACACTCGCTGATGTTGTTTGCTGCCTCCCGCAATGACGGCAAAGGCAGTAAAGTTGCGAAGCGAACGGGCGAGAAGCAATGAAAATTGTTCTTAGGAAAAAGTCTTAGGAAATTTTCTAGTTGCAATTGAGAAACAGCCAGAATACACTTGTCCGTCACATTCAAACGTTAATACAGGAGAAGGATCATGACAACATTAGAAAGAGCTGTTTTGTTCGCTTGGGTTTTCTTTTTTGTTTTCGAGTGCGTCGCCCAAGAGAATCCAGTTTACAAGAATTATCAGGAGAACGTTCACAGACAAAAGGAACTAACACAAGCAGGGATAAAGGTACCTGAATGGTGGGCTACATTAGGTTACAATGTAAAGACTTTGCGTGACCTCAAATTGGCGGGGATAGATGTTTCAAAGGCCCTCCCCGACTACTGGGGGTGGGATGAAAGAATCAAAACTGTTTTCTCTGATTGTATCCTAATAGGAACAGTGCAAGACATTGAGTATGATTCTTCCAGTTCTTCTCGCTTCCATACTAAGGTACGTGTGAAAGTGGAGGAATACCTTCGGAATGATTTCAGTGTTCGAGAAAAACAACTGGTGATCCCCCTTGAGACGGGTCCCCTCATGGGAGGCATGCATACGACTGTTTCCTATGAACCTACTTTTGTGCAGCACGAAAAGGTATTGCTGTTCTTGAGTGCAACGGCATCATTGCTCTCTACAAGATCGGAGTTGCTTTCTTCAGTCGCTAATACTCCCTCAGCGAAAGACTCGCTCCTTTCTGGCAAATACAAGGAGCCGGAATTCTTGAAGGTCGCGTTGGCAAACCAACCCATGCAGTTCTCATTGACGCACCAAAAGGCCGGGAAGTACACCATCAGAAGTGGTGTTGGGTATTCGTTCGCAAGAAGCAAGGCGTTGAAGGACATACGCTCTGACGTCCGGGCAACCATGAGGCTGCTGAATAGATCGATGCTGAAAAAGTAATTCACGAAACAAACAGGTGAAGCTATGACACACGATACGACGACTACAAGACTGTGGCTGACAACTCTGCTGATATTGTTGTCCTTTTCTCGACTTGAGTCGCAAACCAATTGCAACCTCCACTGTTATCAATACTGGGTTGACGGTGGATATGCCCTTAGATGGATTACGAGCGCTGTCACGTACAGAATCAACAATACCATGGCAATCGGCACCCTCACGCAACAGGATTGGGAGAATGCGATAAACGCCGCCAGTCAAACATGGAATACTGCCGGATCAAGATTTGTTTTTTCTGTTGGATCGACTACAGTAAAAAACTACCTGCCAGCAGGGCGGGACACGCAGAATGTATATGGGTGGTTGATAGATGCGGCCCGCCCAGCGGGTTTCACACGGCTGACTGCTCGCGCCAACGAAGCCTTTGTTGAATTGGATTCATACTTCAATCAACATTCAATGTATCAGTGGTCGAGAAACCCAACGGGGAGCCAACTCGACATCCAGACCGTTGCGTTACACGAATTCGGGCACTGGGCTGGACTTGAACATCAAGGTCCTATCAATAGTAACATCGCATGTTCTCCCGGTGCAGAATGTGACGACAATAGCATGTGGTATGTGTATCCAGCTGGAACCAACACGAGAAGGGCTCTAACATCCGACGACAAGTTTGGCGTTCAGTCCATTTATCCGTTTTTGAGAAGCAATGCTACAATTTCACAACACATCACAAGATTCGAACAATGGTCAGGCAACATTACCCTGACAAACGACCCGCACATCACATGCGGCGTTACGGTTGTAATGACGGGTGGAACGCTCATCATTCCGTCAGGCAGACGGCTCTACGTTGACGACCATGCAACTCTAACATTGAATGCCGGTGTAATATGTCAAGCGACGGGCGCCGAACTCATCGTGCGTCCATGTGGAAGATACAACAACAACGCGGGCTGCAACATTCGCGGCGAAACGGGATGCTTGATGGTCGAAGGGATATACGAATTGGGCGCCGGTTTGACTCAACAGTTTCTTGACGATGGATTTCTTGCATTGAATGGCGGAGAGATTATTCTCGGGCAAGGTTCATCCATCGTTATTGAGAATAGCGGCAACAGTCGAATGGAGGTCCGACAGAATTCCACCATCTCGTATGGCAGCGGATCCTCGGTTACTGTGAATGGAAGGGTTGATGTGTGGGATGATGCGCAGTTCTCGATTCCACCTAATGGAATAGTGAACGCAAATGCAGGGTCATTTTTTTCTATGGGCAGCGGCGCATCCATTTATACCGAAGGAAAATTCCACGCGGTAGGCAGCGCATCGAACAAAATTCAGTTTACGAGTACGGCCGGCTGGAACGGCATCAGCGCGCAGAACGGCAATCTCACAACATCTGCAGACCTGCGATTGGAACACGTCGAGATCAGCGGAGCAAACCGCGGGGTTCACATTAAAACGCCCATGTACGCTACGATCACGAACACAACGATCTCGGGCGTCACCGACATGGGAATCGAGATCGTACCGAACCTTTCGAATGGCGGCGGTCCCAATCAGGATGTTCTGCTTGACCACGTCGCGATTTCTACGAACGACGCGTACGGCATCAGCGCTTTACAATCGGTTGAGATCTGAGCACACCGATGCACCTCAAACACGTCTTGCAGAGCGACAACTGAGACTTGCCCGATCAGCCTCCACTGCAACTTCGCTCAACAAACATGATGAGAGAAGCGGTGCAAACGTGTCAGTGACAACCTCCGTCGAAAAACCAAAGGCATTCGCGCTCGAGCAAAATTACCCGAATCCCTTCAACCCCACAACCACAGTCCGTTTTGCGATTCCGCGGAACGAACACGTCACACTCAAAGTGTATGACCTGCTCGGTCGCGAAATGGCGACGTTGGTTGATGAGGTTCAAGGGTCAGGGTTCAAGTCCATTGAGTTCGATGCGGCTCAGTTGGCAAGCGGTGTGTACATCTACAGACTTACTGCCGGAAGTTTCTCGTCTTCAAAGAAATTGATGGTCGTGAAGTAAACTACATCGAACCGCTGATAGCGCGATCACTGAGTGCGCGGATACTTGGCTTGTGCGCGAGCGGGTTGCAGCGAGGATGCCCGCCTGCGGCGAGGCAGGCGGATGCGCTTTCCACGAAGT
>CAYUFU010000140.1:0-6263 GCA_964444145.1 uncultured Chitinophagales bacterium | reverse complement strand
CCACTTCTTTGCGGCTTCGCGTCTTTGCGTGAGATTTCTATGTCGGATTTCAGGGGAATTAACGCGCTTGCGGCTCAATCCCAAAGCTGCCAGCGCACTCCGAGCTTGATTGCGCGATCGAGCACAGGATAATACGGCGCGATGAAGGAGCGCGCATTTGTGAGATTCTCCCATGTCAGTGACACAACTGCTCTGCCGAGCCCCGCGAAAAGGACACCGTCCACCGCCGAACCTGCGCCAAGCGATGTTCCATTATTCGGAACGAATGCGACCACTTCCGGATTGAACAGTTCGCCGCGCGAACTCGATTGAAATCTTCCGCGGAATCCAATCTTCAAATCAAGATTGTCTTCCAACAACTTCTGCCAAAAATAAATCCCGCCGCTTGCGACAAGTTGCGGATACCGAAAGATGCTCGTATCGCCTGCGTCGCTTTGCGTAACGAAGAGCGCAGTTCCTTCGAGATACACCAGCCAAACTCGTGCTTTCAATTTCCCTTCAATGCCGCTTGTGATGAGTTTGTCGCCATTCGTGAATGTGACTCCAGGAAAAACGAAATTGCTTCCGCCATTCAAAAGTAAAATCGGTGAATCAATGCGGCGGAAGAAGTATGCGACGTGAAGTTCGAGTTCGTTCGGCAGATGAATGCGTCCTCCGACTTCGAGCGTCGTATGCTTTTCCGATTTGATTGAACCGATTCGGTTTACCGTGCTGTCATACCAAAATAATTCCTGATAATTGGGAAACCGCTTCGAGTGTGAAATCCCCCCGAAGACCGTCAGCCATGGCAACACTGTCGCGCTCGCATCGGTCCCGAGCGCAAGGTTCGATTCGGTCAGGTAACTATCATAACGTCCGAACAGCGCGAGAGTTGCAATGGGGGAGAGCACCAATTCCTCTTTTGCCCATAGACTGCCGATGGTATTCCGTTGCCGACGCAGGTTTGCGCTCTCATCAATGCGCCGCCTCTCGATATTTGCGCCGAGATTGAAGCGCTGCCATTCGGTGTGGTAGTCTTGCGTCAATGTGGCGCCGAACCACGCAGAGCGATGGTCGGTCTGAATGCGAACGCCATTCGCCAATGGCGTATTCTCTTCGTCACGATACTCGCGCAAATTGCTGGAGTAGTACAACGTCAGCGTTGTAACGTTCGTTGTGTCGCCGAGGAGCGTTCCGACAAGCGAGAGATCAACGTCGTGGCGGGAGACTTTCTCGTACGATTCGCTGTTCACCGGCACTGCAAGGATTCTATCAAAGGCAAAAAACAACCCGCCGCTTTTCTCCAAACTGATTCCGCCGTTCAACCGCGTTTCTGTTCGCGTAAGGTACTCCGAAAGAATAATGTTGAGGTTAGGTGAAATGTTGTACCGCGCTTTGATGCGTACATTCCACGCGTCGTTGGCACTATTCACGAAGCGGCCGCCCCACCCCTGATGCTGAAATCCCAACGTGAGATTGATCTTCCGCGAAATATTTTGGCTGAAGGTTCCGTCGCTATATTGATAGTTGTTTGCTGTTTCTGCGTAGTTGATTTTCGTGTAAGCGCGATTGCTGTTGTAGTTCTTGGTCACGACGTTGATTGCGCCTCCCGTGCTGTTGAGGCCGAACAAGAACGCACGCGGCCCGGAAATCACTTCGATGCGATCCGCATATTCGGTCGTAAAGTGGAACGTATTGTACACTCCTGATGCGGGATCGTTGAGCAGACGTCCATTGCTCAAGATCGCGATGCCTCGCCAATCCGTGCCGCGGATGTTGAGTTGATTGTAGCCACCTATCATGAATTGCTCGCGGATGAAGACCCCCGGGAAAAACTCCAAAAGCCCGCCGAAATATCGGTAATCGAGGAAGTCCAAGTCCTCTCGCGTGAGCATTTTTGTCGAGTCCAGTGAGCGATCGAGCGTGCCGACGAGCGATGGTGTACTCATACGCGTGGTATCGGTTGGAGCGAGAACGGAGTCGGCGGCAGCCAGACCGTGCTGCCGATACGTCGAATCGCGGAGCGCAACGCTATCGCGACTCATTGCTTGCGAGGTGTCTTTTTCCGGAGGTGAGGGTTCCTGCCTGCTCGAGGTTTGCGCCGCAAGCGGAAGAAATGAAAGAAAAAAACCGATAACAACGATGGGAAACAGCCGATAGCGTCGCGTCAGAACGATGAGCAAGCTCAAGTCGAATGTGAAAAATCGTGTGGGAAAAATATATCCAGAACACGACCGAGAAGCAACAAATGCCGCGGCTATGCGTGCGTTGAGCGCATGAGGAACCTGCTGAAGAACATACCGCTTCCCGCATGGGTGTACTCGATTCGCACGAAGCTTACCGTCGTGACGAGTTTGATTATCTCGTTGATTTCATTCTTCATCTACTGGTTCTTTCCTGCCCGCCTCGAAGACCAAGCCCTTGCCGCTCTCGGTGAGAAAGCCAGCACTATCGCGACGATGATGGCGTACAACATCGGTCCAGCGATTCAAGCCAATGATCGTCCCGTCGTGTGCGACATCGTGTTGAGCGCAAAGCAAAATCGCGATCTCGACTACGCGATGGTGTTGAATGAGAAAGGCGAAACCATTGCGTCGTTCGATTCGAATAAGGCGATCGCGCTCGACTACAGCGACGTTGATTTCAAAGAGCGGATTTCCTCGGATGGAATGACCTATCAAACCGTCGCGCCGATTATCAGGCAGTCGACCGTGTATGGGCGCGTGTATTTGGGCATCTCGCTGAAGCCGCTCCTGGCTGAAGTTGAAAGGAGCAGACAAACAATCGCATGGGTTAGTATCATCGTTGGTGGGTTGGGGATGGTGTTGATGGTGATCTTCAGTACGCTCATCACCACGCCGCTCGTCAAGGTCGTGAGCGCAGCAGAGAAAATCTCAACAGGCGACTGGAAGCAGCGTGCTCACGTAGATTCACGCGACGAGGTCGGACATCTCGCAACGGCGTTCAATGCTATGGTAGAGCACCTCGAATCTGCGTACGACGATTTGCGTAAGAGCGAAAAGAACTACCGCGATCTGTTTGCCTCCAATCCACATCCCATGTGGGTGTTCGACCTCGACACGGTCAAGTTCATTGACGTGAACGACGCTGCGATAGAGAATTACGGCTACACGCGCGAGGAGTTCCTCTCCATGACGATCCATGACATTGTCCTGGAAAACACCCCAGAGAAAATGCAGCAACTCCTGACGCGGCAAGGGAATCTCTATCGCTCGACGGGCTGGAGGCATTTGAAGCGGGACGGCTCCACGATTGACGTGGAAATGAGCTCACACACCTTACCTCTGCGCGGCGGGCGACGTGCCCGACTCGTGCTCGCCAACGACATCACAAAGCGTCTGCGCGCCGAAGCACTGTTGCGCGAAAGCGAGGAGCGCTATCGCGACCTCTTCGAAAGCGCAAGCGACCTGATCGTGAGCCTCGGTCCCGATTGTAAATTCCTGTTTGTGAATCGGGCATGTTCGGAGACCTTGGGCTTTTCTGAAGCCGAAGTATCCGCTTTGTCCATCTTTGACATCGTGAAGAAGTCGGAGCTGGCGCAATTGCGAGTGCAGTTCCGCGACGTGTTGAACGGCAAACGTGTCCCGCGCATTCAGACAGTCTTCATTGCGAAAAACGGTGCCGAGGTTGTCGTGGAAGGGAGCCTCAACGCGAAGTTCGAAAAAGGGGAGGTCGTTTCTACACGCGGCATCTTTCGTGACATTACCGAGCGCAAGAAGTCGGATGCGCAGATTCTCCTCGAAAAGACGCGGTTCGAGCAGCTGTTCGAGAACGCACCGATCGGGATTGCCCTCGCCGATACGCGCGAACGCATCGTCAACGTGAACCGAACATTCCTTACCATGTTCGGCTACTCGAACGATGAGCTGAGAGGCAAGTCGTTGGTGGAGGCGATCATTCCTACCAACTCGAAACGCGAAAGCGTTGTCCTTATGGAGCAACTGATTCAAGGCAAGCCCGTGCAAATCTCGACCACGCGGCAGCGCAAGGACGGCTCTGCTATTCCCGTGGACTTATACGGTGTGCCGATCATAGTGAACAATCAAGCGCATGGCATCTTTGGTATGTACGTGGACATTACCGAGCGCAAAGTGGCGGAAGAAAAACGCGCACAACTGATGCAGGAGCTGGAGAGCATCAATAAAGAGTTGAACGACTTCGCGTACATCGTCTCGCATGATTTGAAAGCGCCTCTGCGCGCCATCGGTTCGCTCGTCAACTGGCTCACCACCGACTACGGCGAAAAATTGGGCGAGGAAGGGAACGAGATGCTCAAAATGCTCTTGGGCAGGACGACACGTATGCACGATCTGATTGACGGCGTGCTCAAGTATTCGCGTCTGGGCAGGCAAAAGGACGAACTCACGACCATCGAACTCGACAAAGTCGTTCCCGACGTGGTGGATTTGATTTCTCCGCCGTCGCACGTCAAAGTGAAGATTCAGCGCCCCTTACCGATGATTATGGGAGAGAGCACGCGCGTGCAGCAAGTGTTTCAGAACATTCTGAGCAACGCCATCAAGTTCATGGACAAACCAAAGGGCTTGATTGAAATCGGATGCGTGCAGGAGAACGGGTACTGGAAATTCAGCATCGCGGATAATGGACCAGGCATCGAAGAGCGTCACTTTGCAAAAATCTTCCAAATTTTCCAGACGCTCTCGGCTCGCGATTCATACGAAAGCACGGGCATCGGACTCACCATCGTGAAAAAGATTGTGGAAATGCACGGCGGCAAAATTTGGCTCGAGTCGAAAGTCGGAATCGGTACGACGTTCTACTTCACGTTTCCCGCGCGACGCGAAGATCTGACGGGTGAGCATGTCAGTCATGTTGATAACCGAGAGGAGCATAGCAGGCACGGCATCGCACTCTTGAACCCTGAGAGCCTGAACGGGATCGGTGAGCAGAGCGCCGACCCACAGGCAAGACATTTATAGGAGACGCTAATGTCTATGAAAACGGACGAGACCATCTTGTTGGTAGAAGACGACGTCGTCGATGCGATGACGATGAAGCGCGCGTTGAAAGACCTCAACGTGGCGAATAAGCTCGTCGTCAAAGGCAACGGCGAAGAGGCGCTCGCGTATTTGCGCGACAGCAACAATCCAAAGCCGTGCATCATCATCATGGATTTGAACATGCCGAAGATGAACGGCATCGAGCTGCTCCGTGCCATCAAGAACGACGAGCAGTTGCGCCGCATTCCTGCCGTTGTCCTCACGACGTCAAAAGCAGACCAAGACCGATTTCATTCGTTCGACTTGAGCGTCGCAGGCTACATGATCAAGCCCGTTGAGTACCCTCAGTTCGTTGAAGTCGTTCGCAACATCAATTTGTACTGGACCCTGAGCGAGCTTGCTGAATAATCATGGACACAATTCGATTGCTGCTGATTGAAGACGACGTCATTGACCAGATGGCGTTCAAGCGCTACGTCGCCGAGGAGAAGCTGTCGTTTCAGTTCGAGATGGTCAAGTCGCTCGCTGACGCCAAGGCAAGACTCGCAGCGACTTCATTCGACATCATCATTTCGGACTTCAATTTGGGCGACGGCACAGCGCTCGATGTGTGCGACGCGGCCAACGGAACGCCGCTCATCATCACTACGGGCCAGGGCAACGAAGAAATCGCCGTCAAAGCGATGAAGTCCGGCGCGTACGACTATCTCATCAAAGACTCCGAGCGGAAGTATCTCAAAGTTCTTCCGCTGACCGTGGAAAAAGCTGCGAACGGTCATCGCGCAATCGTGGAAAAGAAGAAAGCGCTGGCAGACTTGCGGGCAAGTGAAGAAAAACTCCGCGAGTTTTTCGATGATGATATAGCGGGTGCATTCATCTGCTTGCCGGACGGAAAACTGCTCCAATGCAATCGTTCCTTCGCGCGCATTTTCGGTTTCAACTCCGTCGAAGAGGCACTGCAATACAATCTCATTGCCTTGTATCCGAAATCGCGGGCATTCGCGGAAGTGCGCGACCTCGTGCGACTGAACAAGAAATTAGAATACCACGAAGTTGAACTGCGCAAGCACGATGGGAACCGCCTGTACGTCATTCAAAACGTCATCGGCAAATTCGACGCGGCAGGCGAGCTGGTAGAAATCAAGGGCTACATCTTCGATAACACCCGCCACAAGACGCTCGAAGAGCAACTTCGCCAGGCGCAGAAAATGGAAGGCATCGGGACCCTTGCGGGCGGTATCGCGCATGACTTCAATAACATTCTTGCCATCATCATGGGGCACACGCACCTCCTGATGAACG
>CAYUFU010000139.1:0-6406 GCA_964444145.1 uncultured Chitinophagales bacterium | reverse complement strand
TGAGTCCAACGATGGATTTCATCGTCGTCGTTTTGCCGCTGCCGTTGGGTCCGAGCAGCGCAAAGACTTCGCCTTCCTTTACACTGAATGACACATCGTTCACGGCTCTGAATTTGCCGTAGTTCTTTACTAAGTGTTCGACGTGAATCATGGCGTTTCGTTGCTTGTAGAAGACCGCTGAAGCGGTTTTCGTAATCCAACCGTATATTGGCCCCCCACAACCGAAGAGCCTGCATGAGAGTCATGTAGAGCGACACTCCAGTGTCGCTCTGGCTCGCGAAATGAGTAATCCTGGAGAATCGCTCGACCTGTCGAGGTCAATTTCACCTACGCTCCGCAGTCACAGGAATGTACGTGTAAGACGATTCTCCCCAATCGCTTCTTCCCAAGAAGAGCCGAACGCGAGCCCGTGTTTCAACCCTAAAATCCGATTTAGCCTCACGCAAAGTCGCAAAGCCGCAAAGTTGTTTTGAGAAATTTCTGCAAAGGAGAATTCACCGAATTGGTGAAATGTTTTGAGAACTTCTGCAACAACATGTTCTTTTTCCCTTTCATTCTTCGCGCCTTAGCGTCTTTGCGTGAGATTTCAATATCGGAATTCAGGTCAACCGCTTACCTTGACGAAGCCGCAGGAGCAGATAGACGGCAATCCCCACTATCGGCAACGCAAGCCAACTCTGCGCGCGCTTCGGTGCCGATGATGATGCACCAAGTCGCGCCATCATCTCTACGGCAGGCATCCCACGAAAATCCACGGCTCGCATCAGTGGATACGTGTCTGCTTCCTGGTTGATATTGATAATCGGAAACGCTTTCGCCGCCACCGCAAGCGCTTGGGACGCGGGACTGTACAAGTATAATCGCACATTGGCATTCTGGCCTTCGAGAAAGTGAAAGACATTCTGGATCTTCATTGGCACATCGCCGATGCCGTCACCATCTAAATCGTAGCCGTCGTACGAACTCCAGTAGTTGCCCCGTTGGTTTGCACTCCAATGCGACTCCGTTCGCTTTCCCACGATCGCGAGTGGATTCAGATTATCAACGAAATTGTTTTCGCTGAATGTATTGTTGATCGAATTCTGAAACATCTGTAACGCTATGTCATTCCGCGCAACAACGTTGCGGCGAAAGACATTGTCCGTCGAAGCCTCGAAGAACATGCCGACCACGTTGTCAACAACAACATTCGAATCGGCCGTCAGCTGATGACAATCTTGAAAGAGGATGCCGTACGAGGCAAAGCCGCGGTTGCGTGCAAAGACGTTGTGCTTCATAACGATGCCACGCGAGTACATGATCGCCGCGCCGGCTACGTTGTCGTAGAATCTATTCGAGAGAAAGGTGTTCGAGTCGGCGTACATATAATGCAAACCGTAGCGAACATCGAAGGCGTCGTTGTTCTCAATCCACGTATGATTCGCATTCTGAATGTAGAAGCCGTCGCGTACATCGCTGACCAGATTGCCGATGAATCGGTTGTGCTGTGAATTCCAGATATGTATCCCGCTCCCACGCTCGCCGATGCTGAGCGTGCGCCCACCAACAATCGTGTTGTTCACAATCGTGTTGTGTTCTGCTTGCAGCAAGTATATTCCGAAGAGAATATCGCGAAGCTCGTTGCCTTCGATGCGATTGAAGTCTGCCTTGATCAGAATGCCTGCGTCTTCATCCACCAGCATCGAGCCGCAATGCTCGACAACCAGTCCATTCACAACGCACGAGTCGGCAACAATCGTGATAACGCTTCCTTCACCCGCGCCGCGAATAACGGGCTTGTCAATGCCGATGAGTGTTAGGCGTTTGCTGATGAAGAGGTTACCGTTGTACGTTCCCGAAGGAATGAGAAGCGTGTCGCCGGGGTCAGCAGCCCAGATTGCTGACTGAAGGCCTTGGATGGCGAATCCGGGACGCGCAATTGCAGACGGCAGATTACCTAACGCGACTTGAATGATGCAGAGCAACACGCCAACAAGCCGCAGCAGGTGCAACCACCGGGCGTCTCTGCCGGATCGCGCGCACACGAACGGCATGCTCGAATCCGCAATATGAGCTCGAGCATTCGCGAACCACAATCCGCTGTGCTTCAATTCGCAATCCAGAACCCGCAATCTGCAATCCGCAATCATTTCTTCGCCTTCAACCAAGCCTTCCGTGATACCCACATTGCAGCGAGCAAGCAGAGCGGAAACAACGCCATGAAATACGAGCCCCAATCCGGATAATTATAGACTTCAAAATTCGCCATCGTTTTATGCCCGAACATCGGCGGAGTGAACGGGGCGACTTTGATCGCCGCCGTTGGGTCGAGCTCGTGTCCATACAAATAGAGCTTGTGATAAAAGCTCCACAGCGAAAACAAGCCGAAGTACGTGAACAGTACGAGCAAATCCACCAGCTTCGACATTTTACCGAGCACAACAACGCGCAGCGCCAGCAACATTGCGCCGCCAAGCACGAACGGAATCCATTTGAACTCCGTGAAGTCGTCTTCCTTCAGTTCTCTCATGCCGATATAATGGTTCAGCGAATTGATCTCCTTCAGATCGTCGCGGTTCGGTGACTTGCCTCCCTCCAGTTTTGCCGCGTAGATATTGAGCGTGAGACCATCAGGAAATTGGTTCGAGTACAATTCCATTTTATAGAGTGGCAGGAGGAATGTCGGCACCAGCAGCAACGCGCCGAGCAACACGAGGGCGCGGCCCCGTAGATCAATCGGCGTTTCGAAAAACGAACCTGCTTTCGTAATAAGGTTTTGCATTTTACTTTCTCGTATTTGTCCTTATCTCCCAACTCCTCGCAACGGGAGCAGGGATGATGAAGACACAACCAACATCTGTTTCACCCAATCGTAGGGACGTTCACCCTGAACGTCCCTGCGATTTGTGTTCTTACTTCACTGCGAAGTTCTTCGACGAATTCTTGCCATTTGCCGCAACGCCGCTCCCCCTTACCAACAGATATCCTTGCATCTCCTGGTGCAATGCCGAGCAGAAGTTCGTGCAATAGAACGGAAACACGCCGACTTTGTCCGCAGTGAATTCAATGGTCTTCGTTTCACCGGGGTCCACGACGACGTTGATGTTATATTCGAGCAAGCCGAAGCCGTGTAACTCGTCCGTCGTTTGTTCGATGTTCGTTAGATAGATCGTGACTTTGTCCCCCTTGTTCACTTCGAGCGTGGTCGGCTCGAAACTTGAGCGCACACTCACCATCTTCACCTCGACGTTCTTTCCGCTGCGTGTCACCGACGCATCTTTCACATCCCAAATCGCTTTCGGATGTTTGTTCTCTTCCTTCGGGTACACTTCGATCGGTTTGATTTTGTCTGCCTTAATCATCTGCGCATTATGCGGCTCCGGCTCCGTGAACGCATCATACAGCACGCTCATCTTCTCGCCGCCGATATCAATCAACTGCGACGATTCCGGCTGCGATGGTCCGACGCTCAAGTGTCGTCCGTGCGAAAGCTTGTTCATTGCGACAAGATATTTCCCATCGGGGTTCTTCGTATCGCCTTCAGCAGAACACAGATGCCCGATGTTGTACGACACTTGCACTTTGTCCAACACTTCCCAGGTTCCCAGCTTCCATTTGCACACCGCACTCTCGACGAACAACGAGGTGTACGCATTTCCTTTGTCGTCAAATACCGTATGCAGCGGACCAAGCCCAACGTTGATTTCCGCATCCTTCACCGCATCGTAATTCAAAACAGGAATACCGTCTTCGTCCCCCCGGAAATTTTTCGCGGCAATTGCGGTGAGCATCTTTTCAAAATTGAACGCAGTCGTAATGCTCTGCAACTTACCGCTGCCGATGATGTATTTTCCATCGGGACTCACATCAACGCCGTGCGGCGACTTCGCAATCGGAATCAGATAGACAACGTCGGGAACTTCCCTTGGGTCAATCACTTTCGCTCCGCCAATCATTTTCACTTTGCCCGCCTTCATCGCCGCTTCCGCGTTTTTCCAATTCACTGCTGCGATGTAGTCGCGGTCTTTCTGCGTCGACGTCACTTCGAGCTTTCCCGTTGCGCGCTCGCTGTTGTAGCTCGTCCAGAATGCCCAACCGTGGCTCGGCCCTTTGCCCGCATCGCCCAAATCAAAATTGAACGGCGGCATCATCACTTCCCAGCCGAGTGTCATAGTGCCGCTCGTCGGGTCAACCGCAACGCCGACCACAACGCCCTTGTACTTCGTCGCGTAATCTTCGATCTTCTCTACCGTTCCCTTCGGAATCGGAATTGAGAAGCGCGACGCCGACAAAATATATTCGGTATTTTCCGTTACGAACGTCGAACCATGATTGCCCGAGACATTCGGAATCGGCCCAAGAATCTGTTTCGTCTTGAAGTCACGCAAATCAATCCGCGCCATGCGATTGTTCGCGTTATCGTTTACGAACAACCACCGGCCGTCATAGTCACCGTTGGTTTCACTGTTTGCAGGATGATGCACATCGCCCCACGTGTAGCCGCCCAACATTTCCTTCGACTCCTTGTCGAACCCATAGCCCGTCGCAGGATACGGCGTGAACACAGGGATGGTCGAGATGTGCCGCATCGAAGGCACTCCATAGACATACACCTGCCCCGAATGTCCGCCCGACTTGAAAATGTAATACTCGTCCATATCGCCCGGCGCGACATACGTCGCAAGCGCCGCCTGCTGCACATCCGAGCGCGCTTCTGTTCCGCCGCCTCGCCCCTTCTTCTCGCCGCCGCAACCCATGAGCATCGCCGCAACAACGGCGAACACTCCCAGCATTGTTGCTATCCGTTTCATTATTTGTGTCTCCTTTGTGGTTATTGAATTCTGAGCGGAGCGAACCAAAGTGGAACCATCTCACTTTCGTTCGACCACGATCAGTTACACTTCAAGGCGCATGATGCACCAACACTGTTGCCCCGTGCCTGTTCTCTTCACAACAGATTTTTTTTGGGGCTGCCGACAGCCTACATCGTCCACGCGAGCAACCAAGCCGCAACACGCGGTGTACGTCGTCGGAAAGGGACGTCGCCTTCCTTCGCACATGCCACAACACGTTTACCTCAACCACCACTACCACCGCTCAGTACACTGCAACCTATTTCTTTGCCTCAATACCCTGCTTCTGCTTCAGCTCATACGCGAGCCGCAACTTCTCAATCGCTTCCTTCCGTTCCTCCGGCGTCCACGTAATCATCGTCGAGAGCACAACCTCCATCGTGCCCGTTGGCTTCGCCAAGAAATCATCCAGCGTCCGGCCGAACCGCGACTGCACATCCGTTACCGCCAGCGCGAGGTCGGGCCCAATCTGCGCCGCCGCCTCGATGCCGAGCGTCGAAACCGAATGGCACACGAAGCAGTTTTTCTTCACGAAGAACGCGCCGGGTCCGCTCTTCATCCGCTCTTCCTTTTCCTTCTCCTCCGCAGTCGGCACATCGTTGAAATTATGATTCGGAATATACTCGATGGGAATCCGCTCTCGCTTCCAGCTCATCACCAACATCGTCAGCGCCTGCGCGTCTGCGCTCGAGAAATTGAAATTCGGCATCACCGACGTTGGCACGAGATCTTTCGGATTCTTGAAGTGCGTGACATGCCACGTGAACTCCGAATGAAATCCCTTGATGCGCTCGTAATTGAATTGTTCGGGCGACTTCATCCCCTCGAAAGTCAAATCGGGACCAACCGTTCCCCCGCGCCCGTTGATGACGTGGCACGCGCGACACCCCTTCAGATTCACCAACTCCTTTGCGCGATTGATAACCTCGGCGCCCTTCGTCAGCTTGTCGAACCGATGGCACGAGTTGCAACGCATCTGCATCAACGCCTGCTTATTGCTTAAGACATAGAACTCGCCCAGCTCTTTGCTGAGGAGCGGCTCTTCCCAGTGCTCAACGAGCCCGTGTGCATTCTCCGTGTCCGTTGCAAAGCCCTGCCCACCATGACACGTCGTACAAGCAAACTTACTAATCGGATGCTTCTCTAAGATCTCCTTCGGATGCGTGCGAAACGGCTCCGGCGCGCTCTCCAACCCCTTCCATTCCGTCGCCTGGTGACACGTTACGCAGCGATCGGCTTTATCCAACTCTTTGACATACACTTGTTGCAAACCCGTCGGTACACTCGCCGCTCGCTCATCGCCAAACCTCTCCGCGACCAACTCGCGAAACTCCGCCTGCACGCTTTTCCACTCAGGAGTGAAGTACTTGTACGAGATGAACACCATCAGCACGAACGTCGCTATGCCGAGGATACTCAGCAGAAGTTTATCCTTCTTCACGAATGTGAGCTTGTCGTTGAGTGATTTGTGGTCCATATGCTTTTGCCCTTACAAGTTCTTGCATCCCAATCGCATGGCGCGCTTCTTGGTCTCGACCTCCCCAAGCCGCCATCAAAACTTCACCGGCATCTCA
>CAYUFU010000138.1:0-6596 GCA_964444145.1 uncultured Chitinophagales bacterium | reverse complement strand
CATCTGACCAAGGTTGAATTGTTCCCAATGTTGTCCGCCATCGCTACTTCGATGAACAACCGGCAATAGACTCTGAATCAGGCAGCCCGCCCAAACAATATCGGGGTTAAGAGGGTCGAGTGTAATTCGAGAAATGAGCCGGTTGCTCGGTTGCTGTGCAGGATAGATCCAAGTGTTTCCGCCATCCGTACTTTTGAAAACACCTGCGCCAAGAACCCCGATGAAAACCACATCGGCGTTGTTCGGTAGCGTCGCAATGCCCAACACTTTGCCGCCGAATGGGACAGCGAAATGTTCCCATGTTTCTCCGCGGTTTGTGCTCTTCATGAGCGGCGCGTTGATGGTTGATGACTCTAACGAATCGGCAGCATAGATTATTACTTGCCCATTCTTGGTCCCCACTGCGAAATCCTGAATGTTCGCGTACCAAGGACCATTGTCAAAAACCCAATTCAGTTAGGAGTTTGATTGTGAGCCGAATAACACCGCAACCGATGCGAGCAAAAACAAACGACGTAACATAGTACCTCCATGTAAATGATTGAATGTGATTGAAGCATATTGTATTATGGAGGCAGGAAGAAGAATGGGCACCTCTCAAAGAGGATCAATCTTTGCCGCGTTGTGTTACTCCTGCCAAGGTCGGCACAACTCGGAAAGGGGGTGCCCGTTATGTACGAGTTTACTTGATGAGAATGATCGGCAGTGCCTCTCTTTTTCTTTTGAAATGAACCGTTACGTAATAAAATCCCGATGACAAGCCGCTGCCGTCAAGGCTCTGGCGATGAGTTCCCGCTGAATAAGAACCAGATTCTGTCGGAAGGCACTTTCGACCAAGTACATCGAAAACATCAAAAGCAATCTCACCCGCTTCTGGAATTTGGAACTCAACGTTCGTTAGATTATTGAACGGATTGGGATACGCGCGAAGAACCTTGAACGCAGTTGGAAGTCGATCTGTTTCTGAAACCGAAGTAGTGTTTTGCACCTTCCCGCTCCGAAAGAAGATTCGATGGTCTGCTCCCCATACAACGTACACCGTAGAATCAAACGCGCCAACACTGGCATCCCCGCCACCGGAAATCAACCAGTCGCTGATTTTCATTTCTGGGCACCAGGAGATGCCTCTGTCTGTGCTTCCGACATAATAAACGCCGCTTCCTCCAGCTCCTCGCTCATCCGCCCAAACGATGTGAACACTTTTATTAGCTACAGCAATTGCTGATCGGTTGACTGAAGGCAATTGACTTAGCCTCTTTTCCGAAGCCCATGACAGGCCGTAGTCGCCGCTCTTTCGCAGAAGTAAAGTTCCGGTAAATCCGTTTATGGTTCCATATTTTTCGTCTTGCCAACAATAGTACGCGTTCCCAGAATCATCGCAAGCGACCTGCGGATCCCATTTGTCATAGCCGTCAGTCGCAGAAAGGAGCCTTACTTGGCTCCATGTGATGCCATGATCTAATGATGAAATGAATCCGACTTCATCTCTAAGAAGAGCAACATAGGCTGCGTTCGCGCTTGACCCCAAATCTTCTAAATTCAGCGAACGACCATTTGTTATCTGACGCGGCATACCCCAACTTTGTCCACTATCATCGCTAACGGAGACAAACGCCTGCCAGAAACCGCTCACTGGTTTCATTGTGATGAGAATACCGCGAGACCCTTGTAATGTAACATGTGGATTTCCGTATCCGGGGAGAGTCGGGTTAGGTATTAGAATCTGAGATGATAACCAAGTTGTACCAGCATCCGTAGAACGTCTCGCCACTACATCATTTTGAGAGACCGAGCCCGGTCTCCATACAAATATCAGATTCCGATCGTGCGCGGCAAAAGGTCGACTCCAGATTTGCACTGGCGCGCTGTCTGATGGAATAATAACTCTTGGTCCTTCCCATGATCCTCCCCCATTTGTAGAGCGGTTGTAGTAAACCGACCCAGCTGGAAAAACGACATGGAGAGTATCTCCCCCGACAGCGATCTTGGGAACGAATGCGTTGTGGATTGTGTCACTCAGGCAAATGATCGGTCCCCAGGCAATGGGGCAAGACGTTTGGCTCGCCGCTTTCGGAGGCAAACCAAAAAAGCACGCGCAGGCAAGAAGCAGCGTAGCGCGCGAAAATGCAATGGGTGGAAAACTTCGCGTTGGTATAGCGAAGCGTCGGCGGGTACGAACGCAAAATGTGAAGAGTGGGTTGGCATGCATAACAGTACCTCCTTTGCGTTTGGAGAATCTGTTGTCTCAGTGAATCAACTTAGCACGGTTTAAATGTATCAAAACAAAAGCGAAACTCAAGTGAAATATTTTGCGCTGCTCAAGTTGCTAAGGAGAGATGAGCAAGCGTGAGGGGTCTGGTCTTCAGAACCGCGCAAACGAATTTGGGAATTACTTCAGGGGTGAAACTTTTCTCATGCGGTCGTCAGTCCTTTCAAGAGTGAAACAAACAACTACCGCTATGACCATCTCCTTCTCTACTCGGCTGCTAAATGGTAGAAAAGTAGAAAAGTAGAAAAGTAGAAAAGCAGAAAAGCAGAAAAGCCCTCGCGATCATTTCCCTCTCACCTATTTCTACTATGTGCCGCGCGGCGTAGAAAGGCAACCGCGGCGCAATCATGTTAGCAAACGCAGTTCAGAAAAGCAAACGGCGGTCAAGCAAAATTGAAGGAAAAACAAGAGGGGAAGTTTGCAATGGACAACCTTGTGGAGGCAAGAACGCGTTGTGTGAATTCCCCACCAATTCGTTTCGAACCAGCGGTGCAATGCGTATATTTCTTGTCGAATGGAATCTGCAAAGAACAAACCAGCGCCCCCCCGCATCGCCATCGTCCACGAGTGGTTCACAGGCATGCGAGGCGGCGAGAAGTGCATCGAGGCGCTGTGCGAAGTATTTCCCGACGCGACGCTCTTCACGCTCGTGCATGTGAAAGGCTCCGTCTCACCAACCATCGAGCGAATGCCGATTCACACGTCGTTCATTCAACATCTGCCGTTCGCGAAGAAACACTATCGCCATTATTTGCCGCTCTTTCCCAACGCAATCGAGCGATTTGATTTGCGCGAGTTCGATATCGTTATCTCATCAAATCACGCTGTCGCGAAAGGAGTGCGCACAAAGCCTAAAACGCTGCACATTTGCTATTGCCACACGCCGATGCGCTACATTTGGAATTTGTACGACGAGTATTTTGGGAAGGAACGAGCGGGAATTCTCACACGCACTGGAATGAAGATAGTTGTGGAGTATCTCCGGCGTTGGGATGTGCGGACGGCACAAAGCCCGCATTACTTCATTGCTAATTCGCGCAACGTGCAAGCGCGCATCAAACAACTCTACAAGCGCGACTCGACGGTGATATATCCTCCAGTAGATACGTCGTTGTTTCAACGCTCGAATGTGTCGGGCGCATACTTTCTCATCGTCAGCGCGTTCGTTCCGTACAAGCGAGTTGACCTGGCAATCGAAGCGTTCAATCGGACAGGCGACTGGCTCGTCATCATCGGTAATGGACCGGATGACGAGAAGCTCCGCGCTCTGGCGAAGCCGAACATCGAATTTCTCGGCTGGCAGCCCGATGAGGTTTTGAAGAAGTACTACGCAGAATGCCGAGCGCTGATTTTTCCGGGGGAGGAGGATTTCGGCATTGTCCCAGTTGAGGCAATGGCTTCGGGCAAACCTGTTATTGCGTACGCAAAGGGCGGGGCGCTGGAGACGGTGATTGATACTCCTGAACGCAAAACGGGAATCCTGTTCTACGAGCAATCCGTCGAATCGTTGGTGGAAGCGATCGAGCGATGCAAGGGGACAACGTTCGATGCCGAAAGCCTTCGTGCGCATGCAATGCAGTTCGACAGGGAACTGTACAAGCGAACCATGAAAGAATTCGTCGAGCGACGATGGGGAGAATTTCTCAGCGCAGCGCGGGCAGCTCGAACATGAAACGCGTTCCTTCGTTCACGTGGCTTTGCACGTGAATCACTTGCTGATGCGCTTCGAGAATTTTTTTCGTGATTGCCAAGCCTAACCCTGCGCCGTTCCGATTCGGCTGCGTGCGCGAGCGGACGGAAAAGAAGCGCTCGAAAATATGCGGCAAGTCTTTTTCCGCGATGCCGACTCCCGTATCCTCGACGGTGACGGCGAGTTTTCCATCGCGGCGTGCAAGCGCAATGGTGATGCGCCCGCCCGACGGCGTATGGTTGAGCGCGTTTTCGACAAGGTTCTGCAGCGCCCGCTCGATCATGCCGATGTCGGCGACCGCGAGCGGCAAGCTTTTCGGAATGTCCGCCGCGATCTTCACGCCGCTGCGCTCCGCAAGCTGACCGAACTTCATCGTCACGTCGTTCACCAATTCCGGCAGCGAGAAGGGTTCAGGCTTCGGCTGGCTTTGTTTCGCTTCGAGTTTCGATAACTCGAATAATTCCTGCACGAGTTTTCCCAGCCGCTCCGTGCTGTTGAATGTCGTTTTCAAGAACCGCTGCCGCTCTTCATCCGTGAGCGAGCTTTCCTTCATCATCAACGTTTCGAGATAGCCCTGAATCGCGGCGAGCGGCGTGCGCAAGTCGTGCGAGACGTTGGCAATCAACTCGCGGCGCAGAGCGTCTGCGTTGTTCAGCTGCTCGACGTTCTTCTGGATCGTCGAAGCCATTTCGTTGAACGCCGCGCCGAGATCGTCCAGCTCATCGTTCGACGTGACGACGACGCGCTGCGAATAGTCTCCTTCCTTGAACGCCATCACCGAGTTGCGCATGCGTCGGAGTTTCCGCGTCACGAAGGCGAGCGCAACAAGCCCGACGATTCCCGCCGCCAACAAGCTCAACAGAAATCCGCGCAACCCCAGCGACAAGATGTTGCTGCCTCGCAGCCGCTCGGCGATGGAATCGAACTGCTCGCCTCCCAAGATGACGTAAATGTATCCGTACGTCATCCCGTTCATCGTGACGGGCGCGGCGGAAAAAATTTTCGGCTTGAGAATGTCGCGCGGGTTATCCCCGAGAACGAGTTTCTTTTCGCCCGCGGCGAGGAATTCGCGAATCGGCGCAAGCGAGACTTCCGTGAGTTTCACTTTTTCTTTGGGTGCCTCGAACGTGAGAATCTTCCCCGTCGAATCGAGAAGGTACACTTCAGCGCTCGGATTGACGACCATGACGCTGTGGAAGATTTTGTTCATCTCGGCGATGTTCGGCTTTCCGTCAATGAACGGCTGAATGTCCTCCACGATGTGCTGCGCGACCGACGCGTTCAGACGCTGACTCGTTTCAAGGAAATACATCTCGGTGGAGAAAAAGGTAAGCCACACGTACGCCGCGCCGACGAGGGAGAGGGCGAGCAGAAAGACGGCGGATAATTTCCAATAGAGACTTTTGAAAAACCGTTTGGGCAAGGTTCTCCTGGTACGCGTTAGTCGTTACAACTCAACTGCGACACCGAAGCCGATGTTCGCGCCGCTGTAAATGTTCCTGACGCCGCCGAACGCCGAGGCGAGGTCCGCACTCACGCTGAACATCTCCGATACTTTGTAGGAGATGCCGACGCTGTAGCTCGTGTACTCAACTCCTTCGCCGACGCCAATCGAATTGAAAATGAGGTTTGTGTTCGCGGTTCCCGCCGTCGCTAAACGACGGAGGTTGCCGAAGAGCCAGACGGCGTCGAAGAATTGGTAGCCGACTTGAAATCCGACGTGATATTGATTGGTCAACCCTTTCGTCCGGAAATTGTATCCTGCGTCCAACGAAACGAACGCGGGCGCGGGATAGAACGAGCGCGAAGCATGTACTCGAACCCACGTGTTGAACTCGCCGTCGCCTGTCGGCTGGAATGAAATCACTTGCGCGTTGCTCAAGTTGCGCGCGAATGCCCTCTCGTCTCCCGTTGGCACCTCGAAGGCGATGCCGAGCGCGACGGGCAGTTCGCCCGTGAGCACGCCGTACTTCGCCTCCAGCCCAACGTCGCCGAACCCCGATGCCGCTTCCGCTGTTTCAAACTTGGACCGTTTGAATACCGGAATATCGAACACGACGGAAAAATCTTGCGCTATGCCGTACTCGCCGTAGAGCTGAACTGTTTGGGTCGTGAAGTTGGCAGTGGTGACAAGGGTTCCGTTCGACGCATAAAACTGATTTGTGCTCAACGTGGTAACGCCAAGTTTCGCGTAGAGCGTACCTGCTGGACGAATCCATCCACCGCCGCTGAATGCGACGCTTGCACCAAAGCAGAACGAGGTCAAAAGCAAAATGTATTTCATCGTTGGTTGTGTCATGGATTTTGTAGCGCCGCGTTGCCAAAATTCACTCGTGCCGATTGGCAGAACATTACGACGTGCGAATGCGCGCCAAGCCCCGGCGCGGGAATCGGGAATGTGTACACACCTGCAAAGCCCGAGTTGATCGTTCCGACGTGCACTTTCGTCGAAGACGAGTTCAAATTCCCTGCGCCTGTCCCATCGGTGAGCCATGCGGTAATCGTCCCCGCGCCGCCGCTGACGCGAAAATCGGACCGCGTCAGCACGAATTCCGCGCCCGTCGAATCGCGCACGATTTCCACTCCGCCCGACGTTGCGTAGCCGTTTTGGCCTGAGAACGTTCCCGTCTTCACGAC
>CAYUFU010000137.1:0-6748 GCA_964444145.1 uncultured Chitinophagales bacterium | reverse complement strand
TTCGCGGCTCGCTCATGCAAGGTGATACTGTTTCGTTCGATGTGAAGAATGAGCAGAAGGGCAAACGGGCGATCAATATCTCGCGTACGTAAGTAACTGACGTTACGCAAGGCGAGCACAACGACTCTCAGCGAAAACATCGTTGAACCTTTTTGCCAAGGGCATCCCTTCGGGACAGGGTTCAAACCAAACGTTTACTTCCAAAACCGAGGGCGTTGCCCTCGGCTATTCACCTTCGTCCCTTTCAGGGACAGCTCTATGCCGGCACCATTGGGCATAGCGACTGGACGAATTCGAGAGTGCCGACGCCGCAGGCGTCAAATACGAATAGGTCGGGGCGAAACGTAAACGTGGACCCTGAACGGGTGCAAGAACATGGTTGCCTAACATCAGTAAGTAAGAAGAAAATACATCACAACGTCAACGCTTGAAAAAAGTTGACTGCTTGCTGACTTGGCAATGTTCTTCTCTGCGGATTCTCATCAAGAGCCTCACGCCGATAGCGCGGGGCTTTTTGTTTTTTGGGTGATGAAAAACCGTACACCGCGCTTTCGCTATTCTGAGAAAGCGACTCTTTCTTTTTCCAATTCTGAGAATCCGCAGCGTCGGTCTTCGCCAAAACCCTCTCGAAACCTCATCTCGTTGCGGCATGTATTTTGACCTCCTACCGCTCGTTGCAGTACGTTCAAACCGTCCAATCTCAAGACTCAAGAATTTACCATCAAAGGAGAATCAACCATGATTCGCAAACAAGACGCTCTGGACTATCATAGTTCGGGGCGCAGAGGAAAAATCGAGGTGACGCTGACGAAGCCGTGTGCGACGCAGCGCGACCTCTCGCTCGCGTACACGCCCGGCGTCGCCGAGCCGTGTCGCGAGATCAACATCAGCCCAATGGACGCGTACAAGTACACCGCGAAAGGAAATCTCGTTGCCGTCATTTCGAACGGCACCGCCGTGCTCGGTCTCGGCGACATCGGCGCTTTGGCAGGCAAGCCGGTGATGGAGGGGAAAGGCGTGCTCTTCAAGCGCTTTGCGGACATTGACGTGTTCGACATCGAGATTGACGCGCACGATCCGCGGGAAGTTGTCCGCATCGTGAAGGCTTTGGAACCCACGTTCGGCGGCATCAATCTCGAAGACATCAAAGCGCCGGAATGTTTCTTCATCGAAGAGGAATTGAAGAAGATAATGAGCATTCCGGTATTCCACGACGACCAACACGGGACCGCAATCATCTCCGGCGCGGGATTGTTGAACGCGTTGGAAATTGTCGGGAAGAAGATTGATAAGGTGAAGGTCGTGTTCAGCGGCGCGGGTGCGGCGGGCATCGCGTGCGCGAAGTTCTACCTCGCGCTCGGGGTGAAAAAGGAAAATCTCCTGCTCGTGGACACCAAGGGCGTCGTGTACAAAGGTCGTAAGGATGGAATGAACGAGTACAAGGAATTCTTCGCCGTCGAAACCGAAGCGCGAACACTCGCGGATGCGATGGTGGGTGCAGATGTGTTCGCCGGCGTCTCGGTGAAAGGCGTCGTGACGAAAGAAATGGTGAAGACGATGGCAGAGAACCCGATCATCTTTGCGATGGCAAATCCCGATCCCGAAATCATGCCCGAAGAGGTGTTCGAAGTGCGGAAGGACGCCATCATGGCAACGGGGCGTTCCGACTATCCGAACCAGGTGAACAACGTGCTCGGCTTTCCGTTCATTTTCCGCGGTGCGCTGGACGTGATGGCGACTGCGATCAACGACGAGATGAAACTCGCGGCTGCACATGCACTCTCGAAGCTGGCGAAAGAGGACGTGCCCGACTCCGTCATCAAAGCCTACGGCGGCAAGCCGATCAAATTCGGGCGCGACTATATTATCCCGAAGCCGCTTGATCCCCGCGTGCTGCTGTGGGAAGCGCCGGCGGTTGCAAAAGCTGCAATGGAAACCGGTGTTGCACGCAAGCCGATTGACAATCTCGACGCGTACCGCGACGCGCTCGAGAGCCGCTTCGGACGCGGCAAAGAAATCATGCGCGCAATTATTCACAAAGCCCAGCGCGCACCGAAGCGCATCGTCTTCCCTGAAGGAACGGAAGAGAAAGTGCTGCGCGCAAGCCAGATCATTCTCGATGAAAACATCGCGAAACCGATCCTACTCGGCAACAAGGAAACGATCCGCGAGAAAATCAAGATGCTGGACCTCGACCTCAACGGCGTCGAACTCATTGACCCCGTGCACTCACAGAAGTTCGACGAGTACGTCAGCAAGTACTACGACCTGCGGAAGCGGAAAGGCGCGACGCGCGTCGACGCTCGCAACCAGCTCCGTCGTCCGATTACGTACGGGGTGATGATGGTGCACACCGGCGATGCCGATGGGCTGGTCGCGGGACTGACACAGCATTATCCGGACACGTTACGTCCCGCTCTACAAATCATCAAGAACGAGCCGGGCGTAAGCACGATCGCGGGCTTGTACATGCTCGTCTTCAAGAACGACGTCAAGTTCATCACCGATGCCACGGTCAACTTCGACCCCACCGCGGAACAACTCGCCGAGATCGCGATTCTCGCGGCGGAAAAAGTGCGCAGCTTCAACATCGTGCCCCGCATTGCGATGCTCTCGTTCAGCAATTTCGGCAGCACGGTGCATCCTTCTGCGCAGAAGATGGCGCGGGCTGTCGAGTTGGTGCGCAAGCGCGCCCCCCAGCTGATGATTGACGGCGAGATGATGGCGGATACGGCGGTCTCGCCCGACATCATCGAGACGCTCTATCCATTCAGCACGCTGAAAGGCGGAGCGAACATGCTCGTCTGCCCGAATCTCGAATCAGCGAACATCGCGTACAAACTGCTCGCGAAGTTAGGCGGCGCAGAGTTGTACGGACCGATGCTGCTCGGCATTCGCAAGCCCGTGTACTTGCTCATCCCCGGCAACGAGGTCGCAGACATCGTGAACGTGACGGCGATGGCGGTGCAGGACGCGCAGGAACCCGGAGAAACGAGCGAAGCGCCGATGAAGGAGATGAAGCCGCAGTTGGAGACGGTGTACGAGTGAGAGGGAAGCAGGTATGGCTGAATGAAAAGATCAAGCCCGTGTTCAAGATCGGCACGGGCTTTTTCATTTTGCCTTTTTCATTGTTCATTTATGCTACAGCATCCCGTTCCGCTTCCGCACAAACCACTCAATCGCAAGCAACAGCACAACGAACGCGAGCATGTACTTCCAATTCCACAGCTCGAACGATTGCGCGCGCTGGATTTCACGAGGCGCAAACGATTGTTGGGAGCGCAGGGCTTCGGGCAAGGCGGAAATCTCCGTCGGAGAAAAATATCTTCCGCCGCTGCGCGCGGCAAGCTGCCTGAGCAACTGCACATTCATCCGCGTGTCCTGAAATTCCAGATTCAACTCGCCGACGGTGAAGCGACCTTTGTCTTCACCGAGTGTTTGTCCATCGAGCGACGCGGCTGCACGAAACGTGTAGTCGCCTTCGGGTACGCCGTCCATTGTTCCTTCGTAACGCCCGTTGCCGATGGAGCGCAGCGTCGTTTCGAACTCGCCTCCGCCGCCTTTCGCAGTCACTTTCAGCTGCGCATTCTCGATCGGGTTCGCGCTCGCATCGTACACCTGCGCGGCGAACTCGATCAGCTCGCCCTGCGTGAATTGGCTTTTGGTCGGGACAACTTTGACGGGACGGTTGTCGTCGCGCGTGGTGAGCCAGCGAATGGCGTTTGACAGAAACGTCGAGAGGAGCCGCTCCGTGTACGGATTGCCCTGTGCCATCAAGCGCCAGCGCCAAATGCCGTAGCCTACAATTGCGAGCGACTTTTGCCGATTCACATTGCGCGCAACAACGAGCGGTTCATCCACAACGATGTTGTTGATCTTCGTTCCGGCGAGCGTTGTCGCTTCGGGCTTGGCTTTGTAGTGTGTTTGTAACTTGAAAATCGGGGGCATCCGTTTCCACGATTCGATTCCTTCCTCCGTGTTCGTCGCGAGAATCGGGTGTGTGCTGTGGATCGGCTCAAGAAAGACGAGTTGTTCGGTTTGCGATGTATTCGTAGTGGTGAACGGGAGCAGAGAGTTCAGAGCGGAGAGTTTCGAGTCGCTTACGGACTTGCCCGCGACAAAAAGCATGGGGATCGTCTTCTTCGTCATTGCCGACTTCAACGCCTCGATCGTCGCGTCGGCGGTTGAGGCAACTGGAAAGCCGATGAGCGCGACGCAATCTGCAGAATCGAGTAACCTACCGGAAAGTTGCCCCTCGTAAAACGCCGAGGGGGTTTTCTGAGTCAGCGAGCGGACTTCGATATTGCGATCCTCGCGCAAGGTCTGTTTGACGATCGTGAGATCGGGCGAGGGCGCTCCGGCAATCATGAGAACGCGCAGCTTGCTTTTCAAAATGCGCGTGAGGAAGCTCTTTTGGTTGTTCGCCGTGGTCAGCTCGCCCTGTACGCGCGAGACGCGCACGGAATATTTTTTCACCCCATCGCCTTCAGGGACATACGAGAGCCGTACGCCGTATTCGCGCGTTCCTTCTTCGAGCGTAACGTACGCCTTGCTAAGTTCCCTGCTCCCCTCGTTCAATGTTACTTCAATCTTTTCGCCTTTGAAGCCCGAGCTTTTGATTGTTGCGTCAACGGGCACTTCGGTTTCGGCGTACACAAGTTCATTCGTCGCCACCTTTGTCACGACAATGTCCTTCTGTTCCGTCGAGTCGCCGATGCCGACGGCGTAGAGCGGAATGCCGACCTGCTCCGCTTCGTACAGCGGGCTCTGCCCGACGTTGTAATTGCCATCGCTGACGATGAGCGCCGCGCCGATGTTCGCCCGGTCTTTTTCTCGTGCGAGCTGTCGGAGTGCAGAGGTAATGTCCGTCGCGTCCTCGTTCAGCGCGAGCGAGTCGGGATTGATACTCGACTGCTCCTTCGTTTTTGCACCGAACAACACATAGCGCACCTCGCCGATGGATTCTGCGTTTTTCACGGCGCTGCTCTTGAGGAGTTCTTTCACGTGTGCTGCGCGGTCGCCCGTTTTGTCTTTGATGCTCATGCTCTTGCTATTATCAATCAACACGGCAAGCACAGGCTGTTGCGTTGATCGCGAAATCAGGCTCAACAGCGGCTCGAACAACAACATCAGCATGAGCGAAAGCGCAAGTGAGCGCAGCGCAATCAGAACGATTCTCTTTGCAGGAGGTATTGGGGGCAAGGTGCGGCGGTAGAAGAAAATCGAAATCGCAACAGCGATGAGAATGAAAAGCGTGATGACGAACGCGGAAGTGGAAAAGCTGAGGCTGAGGTTAGACATGTGTTGACGTGCGGAACTCGGATGACCGACTTCGGATTGAGCAACAATCCACGAATCGCAACCCGAGAACCCTCATTGCGTTTCTTTGACGAGCCGCTCCACAATATCCATCGTCGAGACGCCGTCGGCTTCGGCGTTGAAGTTGGCGACGATGCGGTGGCGCAACACGGGCAGCGCCGCGGCGCGCACGTCTTCGATCTCGGGGGTATGTCGTCCGCTGATGATGGCGCGTGTTTTCGCGGCGAGAATCAAATACTGCGAGGCGCGGGGACCTGCTCCCCAGCTCAGCCAGTCTTTGATGAATTGCGGCGAGCCGTCGTGTTTCGGACGCGTCTTCGTCGCGAGACGAACCGCAAACTCGATCACATTGTCTGCCACCGGCACCCGTCGCACCAAGTCCTGAAAGAACTGAATCTCCTCTCCCGAAAGGACATGATCCAACGTCACAGACGCCTGGCTCGTCGTCGTCTTAACGATCTGCAATTCCTCCGACGGCGAAGGATAGTCGAGCCACAAGTTGAACATGAACCGATCGAGTTGCGCTTCGGGGAGTGGGTACGTCCCCTCCTGCTCGATGGGGTTTTGCGTCGCGAGAACGAAGAACGGCTCTTTGAGCGTGTAGGTTTTCCCTGCCGCGGTGACGCGATGTTCCTGCATTGCTTCTAAAAGCGCAGCTTGCGTCTTCGGCGGGGTGCGGTTGATTTCATCCGCGAGGACGATGTTCGCGAAGATAGGACCGTGAATAAACTTGAACGCCTTCGCGCCTGTCGCGGTGTTCTCTTCGATGATTTCCGTCCCCGTGATGTCGCTCGGCATCAGGTCGGGTGTGAACTGAATGCGGTTGAACGAAAGATCGAGCACTTGCGCGAGCGTTCTGATGAGCAGCGTTTTCGCAAGGCCCGGCACACCGACGAGCAGGCAATGCCCACGTGCAAGCAGCGCCACAAGAAGCTGCTCAACGATCTTGTCCTGCCCGACGATGACTTTCGCGATTTCCTTTCGCAGGGCATCGTAGGAGTGCTGCAGTTGTTTTGCTGCGTCAACGTCGTTGAGTTGCCGGACGGTTGAAGCTTGAGCCAAAATTACTCCCTGTTCAGATTTTTGTGTACGGCAAATTACGAAAAGCACCGTTGAAAACCCACAAAAAATTCAAACGCCAGACTTGCCACTATGCGGTGAAAAGAAAACAAAAAAGCCCGGCCCGTTCGAGAGCCAGGCTTTGCCGGTGCGCTGATTTATTTGGCGAGCAGAAGTTTGTTGACCTGTGACAGTTTCACGTTGCCGTTACCATCCGTTGCTGTGAACCGCGCGAAGTACACGCCGCTCGCGACATCGGACGCGTTCCATGTCGCCGAATGATACCCCGCCTCCTTCATTCCATTCTCCAACTCGGCGACTTTTCTTCCGAGCACGTCATAGACAACCAGCGAGACGTTGCTGTTCTCCG
>CAYUFU010000136.1:0-6830 GCA_964444145.1 uncultured Chitinophagales bacterium | reverse complement strand
ACTCAACTCATTCGGAGCTTGCATGATTCATTCACAACTCCTGCGGCGAGCTGCGCTCGGTCTTATCGTCCTGCTCTTTGCAAACACGTCTCACGCGCAAACCACTCCCCCCGAAGGGATTCGGAAAAACACGCCGCGGGTTCATGCGCTTACCCATGCCCGCATCGTGCAATCGCCGGGGAAAGTCGTTGAGAAGGGCACGATCGTTATTCGTGACGGCATCATCGTCGGTGTTGGTGCGAGCGCGACAATTCCTGCCGATGCGCGTGTATGGGATATGCGCGGTAGTTGGCTCTACCCCGGATTCATTGATGCGTCGTCGGACTATGGCGTGCCGAAGGCGCCGCGGCCTCAGGCGCAGCAGGAAGGGGAACGCCCGCGCCCCGAAACCGAACCGCTGCGCGGCGCCGCTTATTGGAACCGAATGGTGCAGGCACAGAACAATGCCGCCGAGTTGTTTACTCCCGACCCAAAGGCGGCAGAGAAGCTGCGTGCACAAGGTTTCACATCCGTTCTCAGTGTGCCTCAGCGCGGCATTATACGCGGGTGGAGCGCGCTGGTAAACCTTGGAGCGGGCAAAGCGAATGAGGTGATCGTTCGCCGCAATGTTGCCCAACATCTGCAGTTGGCAACGGAGTTTGGCGGTGAGGGCTATCCCAACTCGCTCATGGGCGTCATTGCATTGACTCGTCAAGCGCTGTACGACGCCGATTGGTACACCAAAGCCCAGGAGGCATGCCGCAAGAATCCCTCCCTCACTCGTCCCGAAACCAACGACGCTCTTGCCGCCCTCGCCGAGGTTGTTGCGAGGAACACTCCGCTTGTGATCGAAACGAACAGCGAGCTTGATGTGCTTCGCGCCGACAAGATCGCGAGAGAGTTCGGCGTGAACCTCATCGTCCGCGGCAGTGGAAAGGAATATCGCCGGCTCGATGCAGTGAAGGGAACCGCGCGCGCGATGATTCTTCCGCTCAACTTTCCTGAAGCCCCCGCGGCACAAAGTCCCGAAGAGGCACTACAGTACTCGCTTGAAGAATTGCGCCATTGGGACGAAGCACCAGAAAACCCCAAGCGCCTGAACGCAGCAGGTGTGCCGTTTGCGTTCACAGCGGCAACGCTGCGGGAATCCGTCCCTACGGGAAAAGACGCAGGAACGTTTCTCGCCGCTGTTCGCAAAGCAGTCGAGCGGGGACTTTCTGCCGACGCGGCTCTCGCCGCGCTCACGACCGCACCGGCAAAAATGTTCGGCGTCGAAAAGCAGATCGGCTCGCTCGAGGTCGGCAAAGCAGCGAACTTCATCGTCACGAGCGGCGATGTGTTTGCTGAGAAGACGATCATTCGAGAAAGTTGGATTGACGGCGATCGCTACGAAATCAAACCACTGCCGGAAAGCGACCCTCGCGGGAAGTGGCTGCTGACCATGAGCGGGGAAACACCGGGCGATTCGATCATCCTTACACTCAAGGGCGAGCCCGAATCGTTGAGCGGATCAATCAAGAAAAAGAAGGAGGTGCGATTAGCGAACGTCGTGCTCTCGCAACTCCGTCTGTCGTTTTCGTTCCCCGGCGACTCCCTCGGGTACGCGGGCGTCGTGCGCATGTCGGCGACGCTGACGGAGAACGCAATGACAGGGACGGGAGAGTGGCATGTCGGAACTCCGTTCACCTGGAGCGCAACGCGCATCGCCCCCTACGTTCCCGAAACGGATACCGCAAAGCCGAGGGAAGTGAAGCCGGCATCCTTTCCGCCCGTGTTGCCGCTCGGTGAGTTCGGTCGAGCAAAAATTCCTGAGCAGCCTGCAACTCTGATCGTGAAAGGCGCAACAGTCTGGACGTGCGGCGCGCAGGGGAAACTGGAGAACGCCGATGTGCTGATTCAAAAAGGAAAAATCACGCGCGTCGGTGCAAACATTGTCGCGCCCGCCGATGCACTCGTGATTGACGGAAAAGGAAAGCACGTAACGCCCGGCTTGATTGATGCGCACTCGCACATGGCGACCGCCGCCGTGAACGAATCGGGACAAGCGATTACCGCGGAGGTTCGCATCGGCGACGTCGTGGATTCCGACGACATCAACATCTATCGCGCGCTCGCTGGCGGCTTGACGAGCGCGCACATTCTGCACGGCTCCGCGAATCCTATCGGCGGACAATCGCAGTTGATAAAACTTCGCTGGGGCGCGCTGCCCGAAGAATTGAAGTTCGAAGGCTGGCAGCAGACAATCAAATTCGCGCTCGGTGAGAACGTCAAGCAGTCCAACTGGGGCGATCGCTTCACCACGCGCTATCCGCAAACGCGCATGGGCGTCGAGCAACTCATCCGCGACGAATTTCAAGCCGCACTCGACTACGAACGCGCATGGCAGAAGTACGAACAAGAGAAAGCCGGCATCCCGCCGCGCCGCGACTTGGAACTCGACGCGATACTCGAAATCCTTCGCGGCAAACGGTTCGTGCATTGCCATTCGTACGTGCAAAGCGAAATACTGATGTTGATGAGAGTTGCTGAAGAGTTTGGGTTCAAGGTTCAGGTGTTTCAGCACATTCTCGAAGGCTACAAAGTGGCGGACGTGATGGCAAAGCACGGCGCCGGCGGATCGAGTTTCAGCGATTGGTGGGCCTATAAGTTCGAAGTGTACGATGCGATTCCCTACAACGGCGCGCTGATGCACGAGCAGGGCGTGCTGGTTTCGTTCAACTCCGACAGCGACGAAATGGCGCGCCGTATGAATCTCGAAGCCGCCAAAGCCGTGAAGTACGGCGGCGTTGCGGAAAGCGAAGCGCTCAAGTTTGTCACGCTCAATCCTGCGAAGCAACTTAACGTCGAAAACCGCGTCGGCTCGTTGGAACCGGGCAAGGACGCCGACTTCGTTATCTGGAACGGCAGCCCGCTTTCCACCTACTCGCGCTGCGAGCAAACGTGGGTTGATGGACGAAAGTATTTCGACATCGAGGAAGACAAGAAACTGTACAACGACGTGCAGAGGCAGCGCGCCGCGCTCATTCAGAAAATTCTCACGGCAAAACCATCGCGCGGCGAGCCGCAGAAACAACGTCCCGAAAACAAAGGCGACGCGTTCGACTATCCGAAGTTTGAGGGAGGCTTTTAGAAATGAAGAACGTCAGTCGTCATTTGTCATTGGTCATTGGTGTGTGCGAGATGATTCCACAACGGACTACACTGGGGAAAGAATTTTTTATGGGGCTGCAGACAGTCAGCCTCGACCAAAGGGTGTTCTGCGCCGCACAAGCACGGGCTGCCTCGTGGAACGTGTTGCCGCATCCCCGCACAAGCCGCCAACGCGCGAGCCATGCAGCACGACTCTCCTCCGTAAGGAATCCTTCAGACGAGTCGCCAGTCGCGAACAGCAAGAAGCGATTCGGAGCATTGCTCTACAAATTCGCGACAATAACCGCGCTCATCGTAACGCACACATGCTTTGCCGGCACAGGTCAAATGCCCGCCAAGCCACAAGAGAAAATCATCGCCATCGTCAACGCAACAATTCATCCCGTTTCATCGGCAGCGATTGAAAAAGGCACGATCGTTTTCGACAAAGGGAAAATCATCGCTGTCGGAGCCCCCGCCATCGTCGGGGCGCTCCCGCAAGGCGCCGACGTGATTGACGCAGCCGGCAAGCACGTGTACCCCGGCTTGATGAGTCCCGACACCTACATCGGCTTGATGGAAATCGGCGCAGTACGCGCGACGCGGGACTACGTTGAAACGGGGCGCATCAATCCAAATGTGAGAGCAGAAGTCGCGTTCAATCCCGAGTCGGAAATCATTCCCGTGACACGCGCCAACGGCATTACCACAATCGTCACCGCACCGCGCGGCGGATTGATTTCAGGACTCTCCGCCGTGATGACGATGGACGGCTGGACGTGGGAGGAGATGCTGCTGAAATCGGGCGCGGGGCTGTATGTCACCTGGCCCTCGATGCACCCGCAACGCGGCTGGTGGGTAACCAAATCGGACGAGGAGCAAAAGAAGGAACGTGATGCCCAACTGAAAGAACTCGCCGACGCGTTTCGCGATGCGCGCGCCTACATGACGGCAAAGAAAGCAGAAACGCAGAAAGGCATTGCGTACCACAACGTAGACAAACGCTGGGAAGCAATGATTCCCGTTCTCGAGCGAACAATTCCCGTCGTCGTTTCTGCAAACGAGATGTCGCAAATTCAAGCGGCAGTCGCATGGGCGCACCAGGAAAACCTGAGGCTCATTATCAAGGGCGGGCACGACGCGTGGCGCGTCACCGACTTGCTGAAGAAGCACAACGTTCCCGTGCTTGCAGGCGGCATTCACCGTTTGCCGTCGCACCGCTTTGACAAATACGACGAGCCCTTTGTGCTGCCGAAGAAACTGTTCGATGCAGGCATTCCATTTGCCATCATCAGCGAAGATGAAGCGCCGCATGAACGCAGTCTGCCCTATCAAGCAGGGTACGCCGTCGCCTACGGGCTTCCCAAGGACGAGGCGCTGAAAGCGATCACGCTCTACCCTGCCCAGATCTTTGGTGTCGCCGACCGCATCGGCTCCCTCGAGGTCGGCAAAGACGCGACACTCATCGTTACAACCGGCGACCCGCTGGAAATTATTTGCAACGTCGAGATGGAGTTCATTCAAGGACGCAAGATTGATTTGCGTTCGCGGCATACGATGTTGTATGAGAAGTACAAGGAGAAGTATCGAAGAATCAAGAAGTGAGCCATGACGAAGACCTCTTCGACGCTGCATCATGTCGTGATGCCGCCGGAAGCACCGGTCGGCTCGGCACATCCCACGGTGATTCTGCTGCACGGTCTCGGCGCCGACGAACATGATCTTGCGGGATTATCACAGGCATTGGACTCGCGTTGCCAGTTCATCAGCGTGCGCGCGCCGTTCACACTCGACTACGGCGGCTACACATGGTACGACTTTCTCGAAGCGGGAAAGCCAGAACCGAAGATGTTCAAAGAGAGCTGCGGCAAACTTTACGCATTCATCAACGAAGCAACACTCCACTACTCCATCAATCCCAACGAACTCTATCTGCTCGGCTTCAGCATGGGAACGGTGATGGCGCTTGCAATGGCATTGAGCGTGCCGCAACAATTCCGCGGCGTGATTGCGAACAGCGGCTATCTCGTGGAACAAACACATCTCGAGTATCGTTGGAGCGAGCTGAACGGGTTGGATTTCTTTGTCGCGCACGGAACATTCGATCCGTTGATTCCAGTCCAAGCAAGCAGAAGTATTCGCGACACGTTGGAAGCGGCGAACGCGAAAGTCGAGTATCACGAATTCCCGATGGCGCACGAAATCAGCGACGAGAGCCTGAACGCAATGGCGCGCTGGCTGACAACAAGAATTGACTCACAACGCGGTTGACTCATGCCCCAAAACGAACTCCTGCTGTTTGTTCTTTTCAATGCGTTCATTCTCACACTTCTGCTCCTCGATCTCGGAGTATTTCACCGCAAAGACAAAGCCGTCAGTTTGAAAGAAGCGGCGGGGTGGAGCGTCGTCTGGATTGCCCTTTCGCTGCTATTCAATGTCGGGCTGTACTTTTGGGTGAAAGCCAATACGGGCAGCGCGGAAGTAGCGACGCGGGTGAGTTTAGAATTTCTTGCGGGCTATCTCATCGAGAAGGCACTTTCGGTGGACAATATCTTCGTCTTCATTCTCATCTTCAATTACTTCGGCGTACCCGCGAAGTTTCAGCATCGTGTTTTGTTTTGGGGAGTGCTCGGCGCGTTGATCATGCGCGGCATTTTCATCGCCGCAGGCGCGACGCTCATCGCGCAGTTCGAATGGATTCTCTACATTTTCGGCGCGGTGCTGATCTACAGCGGCTGGAAAATGATGAAGGATGAAGAAATCGAAGTGCATCCCGACAAGAATATCGTGATTCGCTACGCCAGGAAACTGTTCCCCGTCGAAACGGGCTACGAAACTCACAACTTTTTTCTCAAGAAGAACGGAAAACGCTACATCACAACCTTGTTCCTCGTCCTGCTGACCGTCGAGACGACGGATGTCGTGTTCGCCGTGGATTCGATTCCGGCGGTGTTCGGCATAACGCGCGACCCGTTCATCGTCTATTCATCGAACGTGTTTGCGATTCTCGGCTTGCGCGCTCTCTACTTTTTGCTTGCAGGCGTGATGAATTCGTTGTACTATTTGAAGCACGGTCTTTCAATTATTCTGATATTCGTCGGCATGAAGATGCTTGCTGAAACAGCAGGATTGGTTCACGTACCCATCGGCATATCGCTCGGCGTCATCGGCATCGTGCTCGCGGTTTCGATCATCATGTCACTGCGAAGGAATAAGCGTACCGAAAGGATTGCAGCTCATGAATGAAGCGGTTCAACACTTCGAAGAGAAGCGAAGCTTTTTCTCGGACCTTCGGCGGTTCATCAGGGCACTCTTCCGCGGCGAGTACCGCCCGATTCCCTGGTGGTCGCTGTTTCTTCTTGCCTACATCATCTCGCCGATTGACTTCTTGCCCGAAGCTCTTCTCTCTGTGATCGGCATTGCGGATGACGCGGCGGCATTCGCCTTCCTCGTCCGCTCGCTAATGAGTGACGTGGAGAAGTTTCGCGAGTGGGAGAGGGGTCGCGGGCACGCGGTGGAAAAAACTGCGGCTTAGAACGATGCGGGGCGACCCGGACGAGGGACCGCCCCACTGAATGGTGAACGCCGACTTTTATTTCGCCAACAGGAGCTTGCTTACCGTCGAGAGTTTCACATTTCCATTGCCACCAGTTGCGCTAAAGCGAGCGAAATACACGCCGCTCGCCAAACTCGTTGCCGCAAACTCCACTGACTTGAACCCT
>CAYUFU010000135.1:4274-7251 GCA_964444145.1 uncultured Chitinophagales bacterium | reverse complement strand
TTTTCGCTGCAGGAAATTCTCATTCTCTTCGCCGTCGTGCAAGCCTCCGCGATCGTCGGCTCGCTGATCTTCGGATGGATGACGGATACGATTGGACCGAAACGGACGATCACAATCAGCTTGTTGTGTTGGATCGCAGTCGTCGTCGCGTCGTATTTCGTGAACTCCAAAGCAGTTTTTTACATCGTCGGCATCGTCGCGGGCGCGAGCATGGGCGGCTCGCAATCCGCGAGCAGAAGTTTCATGGCGCTGCTCACTCCTCCCGATCGCGAAGCGGAGTTCTTCGGATTCTATGACGGCTTCTGTGGAAAAGCTTCGGCAGTGATCGGCACGTTCATTTTTGGAATTCTTTCATGGATGACGGGAAGCCAGCGCGTTGCTGTTGTTTCGGTTGCGATTTTTTTTGTTGGAGGGGTGTGGTTGTTGCAGAAGGTGAGAGAGCCGGGCTGACTCATTCCTTCCCCCGAAAGAAAATCTCGCCGCGAAAAAAAACTACTTGACTTTCGCGCAAAAGTCCTTTACTTTTTCTCCTAGAGAATCAAATGACGTTGCCCAACGGGTCTTATGGCCACCATTGCACACTTTGGGAGCAAAGTCCAAGTAAGTTCATGTCAGCCCATCGTTGTTGATTAAGAAGTGCAGAGCATGGCTTATCGAATCATCCTCATCATTGCCGTCTTGACAGCACTGTGGAACCCTCCGGCAAATGCCTCCATTGCTAAGAGACTGAGTCTCAAAGCGCTTCTCAGTCAAAGCACTTCAGTTGTACATGGGAAGGTTGCCTTCCTCACAAGCTATTGGAGCAGGGATCGCACTCGTATCTTCACAGAAGTCGCGTTCGATATCACGCGCGTCGCGTACGGCAGCATCGGGAACAATCGAATCCGCATTGTTGTTGATGGAGGGACTGTTGGTACCATCAAGACATTTGTGACTGGTTCACCACAATTCGTAACGGGCGAGGAAGCGGTACTCTTCTTGAAACCAGGCTCACAGCCTGCAAATGGGATGATGCCTCAGTTTGTCGTTGTCGGGGCAATCCAGGGGAAGTTCTCCATTGAGCGGTATCCGTCGGGAAGTGCAATTGCCAAGAGCGACGCAGCGAACGGACAAGTTACTTTGATGCCGGATAGCGCGGGTTTGGTTTCACCGCCCGGCAGCAAAGCGGGGCTTCCTCTGGAAGAACTCTTGAAGCAAATCTCCGCCCTTCAGGCTGGCAAATGAACCTTCAAAAAAAATCAGTTCACTTGCTGGTGCTGATTTCTGTGACAGGCGTTTGGCTTCAATGCAAGCTACCGATTCAGCCCATTTCGATCCCCTGCATTCCTGATTCCGCCCTAACTCAGGTTCAATTGACAAGACATCACTCCATCAGGGCGATCCACTTCGTCAATCCAACACTTGGTTGGCTTGTGGCAGCAAAGGCTGATTCCGGCGGGCCTGGATATACATCCATGATTTGCAAGACTGAAGATGGAGGCTTATCATGGCAGCCTCAAAGGGCAGACATTCGCCAAATCATGAATGCCGTCTGGTTCTTTGACCCAATGAGAGGTGTGGCAGCGGGCCAGGGTGGCATTCTCATCCAGACGACAAATGGGGGATGCAGTTGGACTGATCTACAATTCGATACCGCCATCAACTATTGGAGTCTCTATTTCGATAATAATTCCATTGGTTGGCTTGTTGGGTACATCGTCAACACTCCCACCCCCGGTTGCGGTGATGGGCTTCATGCCATTTACATGAGCATCGACTGTGGAGCCAGGTGGACGAAGGTTTTTGAAGGAACAGACGGCGCGCTGGTTGGTATTTTTTCTGGAGGTCGACATGTCTGGGCGGTTGGCGGCGGGATTCTAGACAATTTCTGCCCTCAGTTGATAGTGCGATCGTCAAATAATGGCGTCTCATGGTCCAGCCAAAGAACCGGATTCAATGGACCTCTAGTATGCGTGAACATTCAGAACGACTCTATAGGATTCGCGGGAGGCTTCGGGACTGTTAGGACCTCAGACGGTGGAACAACATGGAGTAGAGTGCCAGTACCCTTCAATCATAACAATGCTGTGGTGGGTATCCAAGCGCGTGGCGGTCAGATCATCCGTGTAGTTAGGCAAAACAAAATTGAGCGTACTACAGATGATGGAAGAACGTTTATTACTGAGTTCAGCACGAACTACAACCTTTTTCGATCGTTCTTTCTCTCGGATTCTATGGGATGGGCAGTCGGGACGAGCGCAGTCGTTCTGGGATACAGAGCAAACCAGTGGAGCATACTTCATACTGGTCCATAGAGAACGAAAATACTTCCGGAGGGAAAAATGAAACCAATATTCCTGATAGTATACTCATTGTTGTTCTTAATTGCCGACTTGACGATCGTGAACGCTCATCGTGTTTGGACAATCGGACCACCTCCTGAGTACGAGCTAATTGAGACATTTCCCGACCCGTTGAAAAACCGTCACTACTATGTACACTGGGAAGCCACCCGGAAGATCCCACTATACGTGAATGTTGATGGCGCCGGTGACGGTCTGTCTTGGGAAGAAACCCACACACTCGTCTTCGAAGGAGCGAGTAGGTGGGAGGCCGTTTCAACATCCTCTATGGAATTCGATGATCGTGGCGCTACAAGCTCGCGTGTCGCTTCACTGGATGGAAAAAATGTGGTGGTCTGGGAAGGCAATGAATTCGCATTGGCTAGGGCATCCATTACGTTAGACGTAATTACGTTAGAAATACTCGATGTCGACGTGATTTTCAATAACGACCTTGAGTGGGGTCCCCTGCCTTTAGATGAGAAGCCGTTCTTCCATGTCGCATGGGTTGCGACCCATGAACTTGGACATTTGTTGGGCATAGCACATACTGAAATGGAAGCGAATACTAACATCGTGATGCACAGGTATTATCCTCATGCGATGGGGTTACCCCATCAAGACGACATGAATGCAATCACTTACTTGTACCCTGA
>CAYUFU010000135.1:0-4174 GCA_964444145.1 uncultured Chitinophagales bacterium | reverse complement strand
CGCCTGAGAAAGGGCATATCATCTACAGAAACTCAACTGACGAAGGGGCATCATGGTCTCTTGCGCGCTGGCTCAACCATGCTCAAGGTACAGTCCAATATCCATGTATCTCCGTTCGAGCATCCTATGTCTATGCTGTATGGCAACAGCAAACCGGTGGCAACTGGGACTTACTCTATAGCTACAGCACAAATAGCGGCAACAATTGGTTGGCATCTCCCATCACGCTCGTCAGCAACTTCAGTTGTCCTTCACCGGGACCGCAGCCTGTTATTATCGCAAGTCCACCTTCTTCCTCTTTTGAGTTGATGGTGGTGTACCGACACTCAAGCGGTCTCAGTTCATTGCGTTCAACAAGCTCTCCTGTTGGCGGAAACTGGATCGGGCCAGTGGCGGTCACAGGAACGGATCAGTACGCTCAAAACGCATCGCTCACATATCGAAGCAACAACTATCCTCCGTACAGACTCGCCTGGGATCAGAACAACGCGATCAATTATTCGTTGTATTATCCCGACTCGTGGGCGACGCCGTACGATATCGGCAACGGCGCGTACATGGCGTCGAACAAAACCAATCCGAGTATCGCCGTTACAAGCGACAGCGACATGGATATTGTTTGGGAAGGAACGTACAGCGGAACTCGTTCCATCATCACGAACAGAAATCTGGCGTCCGTGTACTACGCGTTCCAAAGTCCTTCGTACCACTACTACAAACCTTCCGTCACTGGTCACGTGAATGGCCGGGCAACGGTTGTCTGGCACGACAATTCGCTGAATGTCCGAAAGGCAATCTACGATCCAATGTACGGTTGGTATATCGTCGGCTCCACTATCGGCACGAACGGCGCAAATGCTTCAACGTCGGTGTTGAACCCGCAAGGCGGCGATGCAAAAGTAGTGTGGACTGAAGGCACGTCGAGTCCCTACACGATTCATCTCGATGGCACGGTGTTGAACAAACCCATCGCAAAAGAAGGAGGCGAAAGCACTACGCTCACGTCGTTCGACGGAAGAATGTATCGCCAGCTCATTCTTCGCGACAACATAACGAACGCCTTCCTCGCAATACAACTCGAAGCGCCGAGATTAGCCACAACGAGCGGCGAAGAAGTTATCGAGTTCGCGGCGGTCAACGACACAATGCGCTACACGCCGCAGCAAATCTTTACGCTGCTCGAAACGAAACCGTTCCAGCTCACTTCGCGCGTCAGCGCCTTTTCGATGCGACGCATGATTCGAGCGGAGAGAATCGGCACGTTAGCTTCGCAAGGGCGTTTGCGCGTCGAGCTTGTCAACGCTCAGAACGGGCAAGTCATTATAAGCTTCGCTCAATTCGATTTAATTGACAACGGTCGAGGCATCACGCTGGATGATAGCGTGCGAGTACCGGTCAACAGGACTTCCGGTCAATACAAGCTGAGATTGGCAGCAGAGAATCTTGCACTCACTGCTCCAAGCCGACGAGCGTCGGTCGTGAATATCTTCGTTGGCGAGTCTGAAACGCAATCCATCAGCAAACCCAGCGGCGCAATACCGGCGATTACGGCGCTCTTAGACAATTACCCTAACCCCTTCAACCCAACAACAACCATCCGATTTCAAATCCCAACCAGCGGAGTGGTTTCACTGAATGTGTACAACGCGTTGGGTCAAGAAGTCGCGACGCTGGTGAATGACGTGCGAGACGCCGGTCAATACGAAGAACGCTTTGATGCGACGAGGCTTCCGTCAGGGGTGTACATCTACAAACTCACGGCTGGAGACTTCACAGCTTCGAAGAAGCTGGCCGTTATCAAATAGAACACAAAACTTTTCATCATCAGCATAGCTCACTCTCTCAAACGATGTGGGCTTTTTTTGTTTCCATTAACCATCCTTTATTTACTTTTCCTCCAATCTTCCCTAAATTGATTTCAGGAAAAAACAGTTTCCAACAATCGTTGAATTGCCCATGAATCCGCACGAATTCCACGAATGAAAAGTAGAAATAGACTATCGCCTTACAAAAGAAATTTCGTGATGATTCGTGGAGATTAGTGGGCAGAAAAATGTCAACCTATTTTTTTTCCGACGTGCATCTCGGTCTCGGGAGCAGAGAGCAGGAGAAGGCGAAAGAAGATCGCCTGCTCGCGTTTCTCGACGCGATTTTGCCGACGACCGAGCGGCTGTTCATCGTCGGCGATTTGTTTGATTTCTGGTTCGAGTACAGGACGGTGATTCCGAAGGGATTCCATCGCACGCTTGCCGCGCTGCAGCGCTTCACCGATGCGCGCAAGCCGATTGATTTTCTCGTCGGCAATCACGATTGTTGGATGGGCGATCTTTTTGAAGAGGAAATCGGCGCGACGGTTCATCATCAGCCGTTCGAAGTGACGATTGAAGCGAAAAGGATCTTTCTCCACCACGGCGACGGTCTTGCGGACAACGATCTCGGCTACAAATTGATCAAACCAGTGCTACGCAATAAGTTCAACATCCGGCTCTATCGCTGGCTTCATCCCGACATCGGCGTGCGATTGGCGAGAGGCTCGTCGCGAACGAGCCGCGGGTACACATCGAACAAACATTATGGCGAAGAGGAAGGAATGATCCGCGAAGCGACAAATAAAATCGGCGAGGGTTTCGACGTCGTCATCATGGGACATCGGCACAAGCCGAATGCTGTGACACTTGGAACGGGAACCTACATCAACTTGGGCGATTGGATTGAGTTCAATACGTACGCGGAACTATCGGGAGGCATCATCGAATTGAAGACGTGGAAGGGGTAAATGGCAAACTCACCGCACATAGACTGGGAACGCTACTTCAACGATCCGAGCTATCGGAAGGAGGAAATGCATCGGCGATTCAACTTCACGTTGCAGCAGAAGTTGATCGCCCTAGGGGTCGCAGCCCTGGCGCTTGCTGCGTTCATCATCTATTTGTGGAGCGGGCTTCCGTCACTGGAACGAATCGAGAATCCGAAGCCGGAACTTGCGACGAAAGTCTATTCCATTGACGGCGAAGTGCTCGACCAGTTTTTCGTGAAGAATCGCTCGCAGGTCTCGCTCAAAGAACTGCCGCCGGAAGCGGTGAACGCGTTGATCGCGACAGAGGACATCGGCTTCCGCGAGCATTGGGGCGTTGACCTGGTTCGGTTTATGAAGGCGATGGTGAAGAACGTGCTGATGTTCAGAAAGGAGGGAGCGAGCACCATCACGATGCAGCTTTCGCGCAATCTCTATCTCGAAAAAGAGAAGAACATTTTTGAGAAAGTCGTACGAAAGATTCGCGAGTTCATCACGTCCGTGCAGCTCGAGCGCCGCTTTACGAAGGATGAGATTCTCGAGTTCTATTTCAATGTCGTGTATTTCGGACGAACCTCGTATGGAATTTCCTCAGCATCGCAAGTCTTTTTTGGCAAGCCGCCGTCCGAACTGAGCCTTGCGCAAACCGCAACACTCATCGGCTTGCTCAAAGGTCCGAACTACTACGACCCCATCAATCGTCCTGAGCGAGCGGTGAATCGTCGTAATACCGTGCTGTCGCAAATGGAAAAGTACGGCTTCATCAGCGCGGAGGAGGCGGAGAAGACGAAGAAAGAGAAACTGATGATCAAGTCGGAAGAGGAAATCCGTACGACCGGCATTGCGCCGCACTTTGTTGAGTACATTCGCCAGCAGATGAGTGAGAAGGCGGAGAAGTACGGTTTCGATCTGTACCGCGACGGCATGAGCGTGTACACGACGCTGCATGCGAAAATGCAGCGCTACGCGAACCAAGCAATCGAAGAACATCTGACCAAATACCAAGAGAATTTCAACAAGTCGTGGGATTGGAAAAAGAATCCCGAGGTGCGTGAGAACGTGCTGCAACTGGCCATCTGGACTGCGCCCGAGTACAAGCGCGCCGACACGAATCGCGAGAAGGACAGTATCGCCCGAGCGCTTCGCTTGAACGAAGCCTGGGTGGATTCGATGCTCGACGCGGCGAAGCAGATCGAAGTCGGCTTTGTCGCCATCAATCCGAAGGACGGCAACATTCTCGCGATGGTCGGCGGCACGAGCTACAAGCGCTTTAAGTACGGACTGAATCACGTCACGCAAATCAAGCGGCAGGTCGGCTCGTCGTTCAAGCCGTTTGTGTACACGGTGGCGATTGATAACGGCTACGCGCCGACGTACGAG
>CAYUFU010000134.1:0-7271 GCA_964444145.1 uncultured Chitinophagales bacterium | reverse complement strand
GAGCGCGAAACCTCAGACCCTTCGGTGGGCGCGCGCAAAGTCGTAGCAGTTCAACGGTGTCGTGCGATGGCGGCATGTGGGGAGGGGCGGCTGCACTTTCCACGAAGCGGAGTGCTTCCCGCGGCGTAGGAGAACGGGTGGACGATGGAGCACGTCAGCAGCCCCATTCACGCCTTACTTTGCTACTCACTCTCGTTTTCAGTAAGTTTCTCACAAGTAATCGCACGGTCTCGACTTCCCGCTCAATGGCAAAACAATCCCGCTCGACTCGCAGAAGCACTCACGCTCGCCTACACCCGCCTGCCGCTCTTCCGTTGGATGCGAAGGAGCAACAGAAGGCGGAGTCGCGCGCTGAGGATTCCAAACTCATTCGCGACGCGCTCAAGGGTGACGATAGCGCGTACAAGCGTTTGATGAAGAAATACCATGATGCGATTTACCATTTTATTTATCGCATGATTCACGACAAGCAGCAGGTCGAGGATTTGACGCAGGAGGCGTTCATCAAGGCGTTTGGCTCGCTCGCGAGTTTCAACGACGAGTTCGCATTCAGCACGTGGCTTTACAAAATCGCAACGAACAATTCGATTGACTATATCCGCAAGCGGAAGTTGCAGACGTATTCGATTGACAAGCCTATCGAGTCTGTGGACAGCGATTACTCGTTCGAGCTTCCTGACGAGGATGCGGAAACGGACCACGAGCTCATCAGCAACCAGCGGGCGAAACTCCTGACGGCGGCGATCGACAAGCTGCCGGAGAAATATCGGAGGGTGATTCATTTGCGTCACGTGGAGGAGCGGAGCTATGAGGAAATTGCTGAGGAATTGCAGCTGCCGATCGGGACGGTGAAGGCGCATATTTTTCGGGCACGGGAGATGCTGTACAAGGCGTTGAAGCATCGGATCCGGCATTATTGAAACTCTTCCGCTCGGCTAAGCGTATTTAGTGGAGAGAAATGAAGGTTGGACGATTTCATATTGCGCTCTTCTCGGTGGGGCTGTGCCTTATGGCGCCGCTGGCTCTTGCCGGCGGAGATGGCATTAACCGCACGACGGAGAAGGAACTGCACGTTGTTCTCTCGGCGGGCTTCGGGAAGATTACCATCGAGCGGGGACCGTCGGACAAGATATTTTCGAGCGAGCGGAGCGACGATAAGTCGCACGGGTTCTCGACGGTTTACAACGTCCGCAACCGAACGGGATATTTGGAAATCGAGCTCGGCGAGGAGAAGAAGCGCGAGGGCGAGAAGAAGAAGGGGGTGCATATCACGTTCGGCGGCGAGTGGACGCTGCGCTTTACAGACGCGATTCCGATTTCGTTCGACATCGAGTTGGGCGTTGCCCAAGGGAGAATCGAACTCGCCGGGTTGCAGGTGAAGGATTTCAATCTTTCCTGCGGCGCAAGCGACGTGACGCTAACGTGCGACGAGCCGAATCCGATCCCAATGAACGAGATGAGTATCGAGTGCGGTGTGAGCAAGTTTACGGGACAGAATTTGGGCAACGCGAATTTCAAGCGCTTTCGTTTTCAAGGCGGTGTGGGCGCGGCGACATTGGATTTTGATGGTGAGAAGCTTGCGGAAAAAGTCGAGGCAGACATCGAGGTGGGGTTAGGCGCGTGCACTATCGTGCTGCCGCGGGAAGTGGGAACGAAAATCTATTATGAAGATTCCTTCGTGTCGCACATTTCACTGGCGAACGACATTCACGGCTCCGACGAAAACGAGTACATCAGCGACAATTTCAAGAATGCGCAATCGCATCTTGTGCTGAACGTGAGCGCGGGAATGGGAAGCGTGAAGGTGAAGCGAAAGTAAGCGCAGCCCCACGAACCCGAATCCTTCCTCGTTTCGCTGTTCAGCATTCATTGGTTGCTGAAAAAGAGACACTTAGCCATGAGCTTCAGAGCCTGTGTGAAAAACACCGCAACTTGTAGAGCGATTCTCCCGAATCGCTCATTTCGCGCCCAAGAGCGACACTGGAGTGTCGCTCTACATGATTTTCACACAGTCTCTAAAGGTCGTGGCAGTTGAGAACATTTTTTCAACATCCTGCTAAATCCTGTTAAAAGAGACTGAACGCCGCCCAGATGTGCGGCGTTTTGTATTCTTGGTTCTTCAGCATTTCGAGCAGCGCGGTGCGATACGCGCGCTCTGCAGGCTTACCGCTCATCACGCTCGTAAAGAACACCTCGTTGAACATCGCCTTCGCTTTACGCATCGGCAGGTAGAGATTCGTCACAACATCGGCGGCGCCGTTCATTCGCATGATGCGGGGAAGACTTGCATGGCGCGGCTGATTGTTGAGAACGGAAATAACGACGGTGGGAAATGCACCGAGCGAGAACAGTGTACCGAGGTGTTCGTATGCGATACGCGCAGTTCCTTTCGCCAAGGCGAGAAAGGAATTATCGGGTCGCTCGATGTTGTGCTGAATGTCTGCAGCAACGTATAACACGTCGCCCGTCAACCCAGCCATTGCGTCGGCACCTGTGTTGAGGGACATGTGCATGTTCTTTGCAAACGCTCTCACACCATGTACTTCATACACAACATCAACCGAGCTTCTTCCGTGATTGGCAAAACCGGCAAGGGCAGTGGGCTTGTTGTTCGCAGTAGGTTTCAACTCGAGCATCCCTGCATCCGAGAGGTAGCGGAACTCCCATCGCTCGATGGCATATGGACTTGATTTCCCCGACCGTTTCAGCGAGTGGAGCGGAATGAGCGGCAGGTTGCTCGGCAGAATCACGAACAGCTTCTTGGCATCGCGCAGCCTGCTTTCGATGGGGCGAATGAACACGTCGTAGAGTTGGGATGAGCGCAGCATGACGCGTCGCTCCAACGCCGCGGCATCTGTCGGTGCGATGTCAACGGCGCGCTGCTGAAGAGCATCGAGGTAATCGTTCATTGTCGTGGTGAGGACTGCTCGCTCGATAGCGGCAAGCTCGACGATGAGTTGTTTCTTTGTAACGACGAGTGCATACAGTGCGCGCGTTGTCGGCACGAACTGCAGAAGCGTTGCGTCCACGGGAAGCACAGCTTGAACGTCGGAGAGTGTTGCGGGCTCCACGAGCAGCGCCGCCTGCAAGTGCTTATTGAATGCAGCTATCGAATCGCCGACATCGCGCAGGCGCGCACTGTGCAGCGCCAACGAACGCTGAACATTCGTGAGCAGCGCGCGCGACTCGCTGTTGTAACTGGAGACGAGGGAGAGCTGCCGCTCTGCGCCGATGTAATTGCGCCGTGCGACGAAGAACGCATGGAGGGAGGCATTCAGCGCTGTGTCCCGCGTTGTTATCTCTGACCCGCTCAACGCGCGAAACATCTCACGGCGGTTCCTGCGTTCGGCATAAGCAAATGCCTCGTCATACTTGCCGAGTGTCAATAGCAATTCCAGCAGTGCGTCGTAGGGAGAACGTCCGCCGAAGGATGTGGTCTCACAATCGCTGAGCATATCGTCATCACGAGTGGCAAGAGCGGAGTCCTCGCTTGCGACAGCGGCGCGCAAGTGCTCCAGTGCAGCATCGTAACTGTGAAGCCGAGCCGCAAAATCGCCGAGACACCACTGTGCGTACGCGTTCACATGCGGCGCGCCGATAAGGCTTGCGAGCGCGGCGCCTGCCTCATATCGCTTGCGCCCTTCGGTCGGATTGCCCGCGTACGCGTGACCAAGTTGAAGGAGGGCATAGGTTTCCAGGAGTCTGTTACCCGACTTGATTGCGGTACGAAGCGCGACGTTGAGAAACTTGCGCGCGCCGACGCGCCGCTCCTGGCGCAAATAGATGTTTGCCGAACGCAGCAAGAGCTCTGCTCGCAACTGGTCTGCACCGGCGACGGAATCGGCGGCGCGCAGCGCGTCTGAAAAGAAACGATACGCGTCGTTCACCTTTTGTAGTCGGTCTGCAAGGATTCCGCACTGCATAAGGGCTTCGATTGCCAGCAGCGGTGCGCGGGCACGCTGTGCAAGTAGTGCTGCGCGTTGATACTGCGCCAGCGCGCTATCGAACAGCGAGCGTTGCGTAAACATTGTCCCGGCAGTGAGAGCAAGACGCACAAGCGCTGTGCTATCGGTGGTGCGCAGAGCGTCAGCAAACAGCTCTTCGAGAAGTCTGCGTTCGACATCTGCGTGACCGAGCGAGTGTGCAACAGGAATGAGCTTCTCGCGAAGTTCGCGTGCACCCTCCTTCAACCCAAGCGCCTGCTCGATGCCCAACTCTTCTGCAAGAAGCGCGTACGCTTTGGCGTCCTCGCCGCACAGCCGATGGGCATCCGCCTGCGCGATGACTGCCGCGCGCACGCCGTTCCTGTCCGCGAGGTCGTGGTAAAGCATCCGGGCGTCGCCGCACAACATGAACGCGCTGTCGAACTCCGCCCCAGCGAGGTAGTTATTGGCAAGGAGCAGGGCCGTTTCCGCTCGGCGGGAAGTACGCCCGAGTGCTGTTTCCAACGGGAGAAGTTCCTGCAACGCCGCGCGGCTGACAAGGTGGTCGCCGCGTGCAAGGGCTTCCTTCGCTCGTGCAAACACCACATCTGCGCGACGGCGCGCGGCGGTGTCGTCGGGAGTGCAGGTGGAGAGAAGGAAACAACAACAGAGAGCGAAAGGTAGCAGGTGTGACGAACGCATCATCCCCTTAGTGCTTGAATCGGTTCACGCTGCGCGGCGGCGAGAGCGAACGCTCACGCGAGGTGTTTATCGAAGAACTCGCAAATTCGTCGCGTGTACTCCTCGCCTCCCACTTCCATCATGTCATGATGGCGCGCTCCTTCGATGAGCCACAACTCCTTCGGCTCATTCGCGGCAGCAAAGACTTGTTGTGAGTAATCGTGCTTGATCAGATTGTCTTCCGTCCCGTGCAGAAGGAAAATCGGCACGCGGATGTTACGGACTGCCTCAACAGGCGCGACATCGTTCGCCGTGAAGTTCGCGAGATATTCCGAGCGTTTGATGACGATGTTGCGCAGGTAATGCCACGGCAGCTTGATGATGCGCTTTTGGTAATCATCGAACACGGTACGCAGCGTCGCGAAGCCGCTCTCTGCGACCACCGCGGCGATGCGCGAATCAATCGAAGCGACGAGGATCGCCACCACCGCGCCCATTGACCAGCCGAACAAGCCGATCTTCCCGACGTGTAGATCTTTTCTCTCACGCAAGTAATCAATAACGATCATCGCATCTCGCTTCTCGTGATAGCCGAGTGTGCAGTAGTCGCCGCCGCTCTCGCCGTGGCGGCGCGAGTCGTAGAGAAACACGTTGTAACCGCGCGCGTGGAATTGCTTCGCCATCGGCAAGCCCGCAATCTTCGATTCGCTCACGCCGTGCAGGATGACGATCGTTCCCTTCGCCCGCGTGCCCGCTTTGATGAGCCAGCCGCGCAGAGTCAGTCCATCACGCGTTTGCAGCGCGACGTTTTCATTCGGCAGGCCGAGATCGGCAGGGGTAAGGATTTTCGTTCGCTCGCGATACCATTCGACGGTGCGGCGGGACGGCTGAAGCAACAAAACGGGTCCGAGGACAAACAGCACGAGCGATATTCCGGCCATGAATATCGCGACCATGACAATCAGAATCAGCAGAATGCTCACGAAGTCCTTGCGGCTGTCCATGGATGAATTTCTCGAGTGAAAATATAGGCACAGGGCGAGAGGGATGCAAATACGCGCACGTTTCTGGGAATGAAAAAGGCGAGTCCCGACTCTGTCGGGGCTCGCCCTTTGTGTTGCTGAACGATGAGGGAAAGCTACTTTATCAGCGTGAATTTTTTGGTTGCGATGAAGTTGCCCGCGGTGAGCCGGTAGATGTACACGCCCGACGCGAGATTCGATGCATCAAAAAACGCCTCATGATTTCCTGCGCTGCGCGCTTCGTTCACAAGCGTTGCGACTTCGCGACCGAGCAGATCATACACTTTGAGTGTGACGTGTTCATTCTGAGGAATCGCAAAGCGAATTGTTGTTGTTGGGTTGAAGGGATTCGGAAAATTTTGCTCCAACCCAAACGTCAACGGACTACCCGACGCCAACGAGCCGCCGTTCTTTTTTACTGATGTCATTGGCGCGGTCCCGCCGCCTTGCGCCCCGACCAAAGCGCTTGCGGCGTGCGTCAACTCATGACGGGGATAGCGTGCCGACAGCGTTTGCAATGCCGCTCGAGCGGAAGAAACTTCGCCCGCGTTCATTGCCGCACTGATTTTTTGGTACAAGGCAAGAACTTCGCTCTCGGTGTTTGGATGGAGACGGATCGCATCGTCTAACGCTGCATTCATGCCGCTCCGGTCTCCTTCATGAAGCGAAGCGCCTGCGGCAACGTCGCGAATCGTTCGTGCAATACGATTGTTCGAAGTGTTCTGCAGCGTAGTTCTCAAATAACGAGAGAGCCGATCATTTCCTCCTGGCGCGCTTATCATCTGATAATTCGCAAGTAGCTCGCTCATCGCCCATTCGATCAATCGCTCGCCGCTTTGCCGCGAGGCGATGATCGCTTTGAGCAAATTCATCGCTTCATGATGACGGCGTTGCAAGCGGAACGTCATCGCTTGACGCGCAAGCGGATCGTCCAACATTCCCGTTGCCATTCCTTCTTCGTTTTTCCCTTCCGTGCCGCCACCTGCGAGCGGTGCAGAGCCGCCGATGCAGCCGTTCGGATCTTGTCCAGTCAGAAACGGTTCATAACTCAGCGTTGAACTCGCATCCACGGAAAAGTCGTGAGCATCCGGACCATCCTCATCGAACCAGTCATCTTCCGCGTTCACATCGCAATTGTCTTGCAGCATGATAGCAAATGAAGCATTGAGCGAGATGGTGTTGACTCCGGAAGCGCTCATAACCGTACTGCCGAGATTCGGATACGCTTTGTACTTCGCCCACACGCCGATGTCGTTCGAGAACGAACAGTTATGCCCGCCGAGAAGTGCGTTCACAAAACTGGGCGAGGCGCTGTAGCAATAGATACCGGCTTTGTCAAACCCGGAAGTTTTGTTTCGGACAACATCCACAGGCGACGCTTGCACGAAGTACATGCCATAACTTCCAGGACCTGTGATCGTGTTATCCTGGATGATCGCCAACGATGCGCCCGCATCAACGTACACGCCTGCAAGAATTGGCATGTTGCTGATCGTGTTGTTGAGAATTGCAGTGCCAACGCTGCCGCCGCCGCTTGCAGAGTAAAGGTAAACACCCGTACCGCCGTCGGTGATCATACAATCATCCACGATGAGACCGATGTTATGGCGCGCGCTGATCCCGGTTTGCGCTCCCGTGATATTTG
>CAYUFU010000133.1:3312-7273 GCA_964444145.1 uncultured Chitinophagales bacterium | reverse complement strand
CTTTTTTGGGGGGCTGCAGACGAACTACAACGTCCGAAGAGTATTCTGTGCCGCGAAGCCTGGTTGTCTGCGTCGTGGAAAGAGTAGCCGCATCGCCGCGCTTGCCGCCGACCGCACACCACGAGTTGGAGAATTTTCTCAGCTGTCACGGCGTCCAGGCACAATTATAGCGCCGTGACAGTTCTCGCGACAACATCGGAGCGGGAAGAAGCCGCGTGCGCATTCAACCCCGTTGGGGTTGTGTGTAGTGCAATGTTTGTTTACCACCGCATTTCATGCGGTGTTATTCACGTTGAAGCCCTTCGGGCTTCCTCCAAGACTCAACGGAAAGAATCATAAAAGTATTCAAGTGAACCAAATCTTACGCGTGAATCCCGTAGGGATTCAATGTGAATAACCCCAGACGAAGTCTGGAGGCAAAGACACAATCCATGAGCACGAACCCTGAAGGGGTTCAACAATTGGAGCGTGTGGTGTACGCGGCAAATCTTTCCACGACGCAGTCCCGACGTAGTCGGGAGGCTTCGCGGCACACGCTCCCGACCCCGACAAAGTCGGGACGGGATTCGGACGTTGTAGCTCGTCTGCAGCCCCATCTACTTCATATCGCTGATTAGCGCGAAGTGACCGTCGCCTTTCCGCGCTTGCCCGCGAAGGTGACGGTCACCTTTCGTGATGCCTTCTTCATTGAATCTCAACAATAATTCTCTATCTTTATTGACAAGTTTCCAACCATCGCAAGGATAGCAATGTCAGCCTCCGCACCGGCGGCGCCGCCGAAAGTAACCATTGACCAGCTCAGCTCGCTCGAACGTCTGCCGCGTCATACATCGCTTTCCGAACTTGACGAGTTGTGCATCAACACCATTCGTTGTCTTTCCATTGACGCGATTCAAAAAGGAAAATCTGGACATCCGGGACTACCGATGGGAATGGCGCCTGCCGCGTATGTGTTGTGGACGCGGCACCTCAAGCACAACCCGCGCAATCCGAAATGGGCGAACCGCGATCGCTTCGTTCTCTCGGCAGGGCACGGCTGCATGTTGTTGTATTCGCTGCTTCATCTCACCGGCTACGATTTGTCGCTCGACGAGATAAAAAACTTTCGTCAGTGGGGAAGCAAAACGCCGGGCCATCCGGAGTACGGGCATACGCCGGGAGTCGAAGTGACGACAGGCCCGCTTGGACAAGGCATTTCCAACGCCGTCGGAATGGCGATTGCGGAACAGTATTTGGCTGCCTATTTCAATCGTGATGGCTTTCCGGTCGTTGATTACAATATCTACGTCATCGCCGGCGACGGGTGTTTGATGGAGGGTGTATCATCGGAGGCGTGTTCGCTCGCGGGCCATCTTGGTTTGAACAACCTCATCGTCATCTACGATGACAATCATATTTCGATTGATGGAAGCACCGACCTCGCATTCGGCGAAGATGTGGCGAAGCGATACGAAGCGTACGGGTGGTTCGTGCAAACGGTCGGTGGTGATGGCAACGACATGATTGCGTTCGAGCGAGCGCTTGTAGCTGCGCAGAATGAAAAGGCTCGTCCTTCTCTCATAAAGTTGCGAACGCACATCGGCTACGGCAGTCCGAACAAGCAGGACACTGCCGATGCGCACGGCTCGCCGCTGGGCGAGGATGAAATCAAACTCGTGAAGAAACGCTTCGGTTGGGATATCGAGAAAAAATTTTTCATTCCCGATGAAGCGCTGGATGTTTTCAGAAAAGAAATTGCAAAAGGCGCGAAGAGTCAGCAGGAATGGGATGCGATGTTCGAGCGCTACGCGCAGAAATATCCCGAGCTTGCAAAAGAATTCGAGCGTGCAGCGGAACGAAAGCTCCCTGAAAATTGGGAAGCGATGTGGAAAGAGAACGCGCCGAAGTTCGATGTTGCAACGCCGCTTGCGACCCGCGAAGCGCAAGGAAAGATTCTCGACGCCATTATGCCGAAACTGCCGCTCGTGCTTGGCGGCTCAGCAGATTTGACACCATCCAACAACACACGCTTCAAAGGCGTTTCGGATTTTTCCCACAAGAATCGTCTCGGACGCTACATTCGTTACGGCGTGCGCGAGCACGGCATGGGTGCAATTATGAACGGCATCGCGTTGAGCGACTTGCTGATTCCGTACGGGGCGACATTCTTCGCCTTCACCGATTACATGCGTCCGACGATTCGGCTCGCAGCGCTTTCGCATTACCCGACGATTTTCGTGTACACCCACGAGAGTATCGGCCTCGGCGAAGATGGCCCGACGCATCAAGCGGTCGAGCACTTTGCCTCGTTGCGAGCAATGCCCGGCTTGATTGTGCTGCGCCCCGCAGACGCAAACGAAACCGCCTACGCATGGAAATTCGCGCTCGAACATCGCAGCGGTCCGACGATGATAACGCTAACGCGACAAAAACTTCCCATTCTCGACCAGACGAAATACGGCAGCGCAGAAAATGTCGCGAAAGGCGCGTACATCTTGATCACAGATAAAAACCCACAGGTGCTTTTGCTCGCAACAGGCTCCGAAGTTTCGATTGCGCTTGCCGCATACGAGCAACTGAAGAAAGAACGTATCCGCTCACGCGTCGTCAGTATGCCGTCGTGGGAGTTGTTCGAGATGCAATCCGATGAGTACAAGGAGACCGTCTTACCTTCGATGGTCACTGCGAGAGTTGCGGTGGAAGCAGGGGTGAAATTTGGATGGGAGCGCTATCTCGGCTACAGCGGAGAGTTCGTTGGCATGTCGTCCTTCGGTGCGTCTGCTCCGGTAGATGTCGTGTTCGAAGGATTTGGCATCACGAGTGATGCCGTTGTTGCGGCAGCAAAAAGAGGTCTCATAACAGAAGTGACAGGATTCTATGAAGAAACGGACAGCGGCAGTCGCAGGCTCGACTCGCAACAGGCGAGCACTACCCAAAACGAACCGGAAAGCGGCAGGCTCTTTTGAGCATCGCTCCAAGGATGCTCATCGAATGAAAGTCGCCATCGCGGGCGATCACGCGGGATTTCCGCTCAAACAATTCCTGAAGCATCGGCTCAGCGAGAACGGCTATGCGATTCTTGACTTAGGCGCGTACCATGAGCGGCCATCCGACTATCCCGACTTCGCAGAAAAGATCGGCGATGCGGTCGTCTCGGGAATTGCCGAGCGCGGTATCTTGGTCTGCGGCAGCGGCATCGGCGCGTGCGTTGCAGCCAACAAGATCAAAGGCGTGCGCGCAGGGCTTGCGCACGATACCTATTCCGCGCATCAGGGTGTCGAACACGATGATATGAATGTGTTGTGTCTAGGTGCGCGGGTAATCGGCGTGGCTCCCGCGCTGGAAATTGCACAGTCGTTTCTTGCAGCGCGCTTTACCAATGAAGAACGCCATGCACGTCGCTTGAAAAAGGTTCTCGATATTGAAGCGGGACAGTAGCGGATGAGGGAGATGTGGATTGTCGAATAAGTAAAATACATACACAAGTCTGAATGATCGAGAAGAAAGGAGGAGCAATGAACAACCTACAGAAACTCGAACGGCTTGGACAGAGTATCTGGTACGACAACATCAGTCGCGGCGTCATTCAACGTGGCGAACTGAAGAAGATGGTGGATGAAGGGCTGCTTGGTGTGACTTCGAATCCGACCATTTTCGAAAAGGCAATCACCTCCAGTACCGATTACGATGACCAGATTCGCGAACTTGTCCATGCAAATCCAACTGTTGACGCGGCGGACTTGATTCAAGCGTTGATGGTGAAAGACATTCAAATGGCATGTGACGTCATGCGCGAGGTGTATGACCGGACGAAGCGACGCGACGGTTACGTTAGCATTGAGGTCTCGCCAGGGAAAGCGCGCATGACGCAGCCGAGCATTGACGAAGCGCGGCTGTTGTGGAAACTGGTTGACCGTCCGAACTTGATGGTGAAAATTCCGGCGACGAAAGAAGGGTTGCCCGCCATTACGCAATGCTTGAG
>CAYUFU010000133.1:0-3212 GCA_964444145.1 uncultured Chitinophagales bacterium | reverse complement strand
GCAAACACGAAGTTTGTCTATCGAGCGTTCATGGATATGTTTTCTTCGACACGATGGAAGAAGTTGAAGTCCAAAGGCGCGACAGTGCAGCGTCCGTTGTGGGGAAGTACGGGAACCAAGAACCCGGCGTATAGCGACGTGCTGTACGTTGACAATCTGATTGGTCCGCAGACGGTGAATACTGTTCCGCCTGCAACCTACGCGGCAATCCTCGATCACGCAACGGTGGCGAGAACGGTGGACATAGACTTACGGGGAGCGCTGGATATTTTAGGCGCCGTTGCTCGAGCTGGTGTTGATATGCGTTGGGTGTTGCAGAAGTTGGAGGATGATGGCGTCGCGGCGTTTGAGAAATCGTTCGATGGGTTGTACGCAGATCTCTCGCGGAAGCGAGATAATATTGGTTCAGTTACGGCGTAATCCTCAGCGTCCCTATGGCTCCTCGTGATTTGCAGATAACAATTGACCCTCATACCCTTGAACGAGCATTGGAGCGAGGCGCCACGAAAGAGGAAATTGAAGATGTGTTGAGAACGGGGATTCCATTCGCTGCAAAAGGTGACCGTCTTGGAAAAGCCAAAATATTTCCTTTTCATTCCCAATGGAACAAGAAGTTCTATGAACAGAAGCGCATCGAAGTGATTTACGTTTTGGAGCAAGACGCGATGATAACTGTTACAGTCTATGTATTCTTTGGAAGTTGGGAGGAGCCTTCATGAAGATTCAGTATGATTCGAAAACCGATTTGCTGTACTTGCGATTCGATGAACGTCGTCAGCAAGTTGTCAACAAAAGGGTTTCCGAAGGAATCGTGCTAGACATCGGAGACGGCGACAAGGTTGTTGGCATAGAGATTCTTGACGCATCGAAAACATTGAGTCTCGAAAAACTCTTGCCTGTCGAGATGGTATCATAAACAAGGAGACTCAAATGCAAATCGGCTTCGTCGGTCTCGGAAAAATGGGCGGAAACATGGTGGAACGCCTGCTGGGCGACAAACATGAAATCGTCATCTACAATCGCACCGCGGACAAAGTGCAAGAGTACGCGGCGAAAGGCGCAACCCCCTCGTCTTCGCTTCCTGATTTAGTTTCTAAACTGAAAGGACGCAAGGAAGTGTGGTTGATGGTTCCCTCGGGCGAGCCTGTTGATCAAAACATTCGCGACCTCACGCCACTTCTTTCGAAAGGCGACATTATCATTGACGGCGGCAACTCGTATTACAAAGATACCGTCCGACGCAGCGCGGAACTGGCGACGAAAGGGATTCATTACATTGACAGCGGAACGAGCGGCGGCATCTGGGGATTGAAGAACGGCTACTGCTTGATGATTGGCGGCGAGAAAGAACCGGTGGATTGGCTCGCGCCTGTGTTCACAACACTTGCGCCGCCCAACGGGTGGCTTCACTGCGGCGCAAGCGGTGCGGGACATTTAGTCAAAATGATCCACAACGGAATCGAATACGGCATGATGCAGGCATACGCAGAGGGGTTCGATATCCTGCGCGCATCGCCGTACGGGCTCGACCTACAAAAAATTGCCGACTTGTGGAATCAAGGCAGTGTCGTGCGATCGTGGCTTCTGGAACTTGCCGAGCGAGCGCTCGCTGAAGATCCGAAGTTGGAAAAACTCGAGCCCTTTGTTGCCGATAGTGGAGAAGGACGGTGGACGGTCTTTGAATCCATCGAGCGCGATGTGCCCGCACCGGTGTTGACGCTGTCATTGCAAATGCGTTTTGCCTCGCGCGACAAAAACTCATTCGCGCATCGGATGCTTGCCGCGTTGCGCAATCAGTTTGGGGGACATGCGGTGAAGAGCAAGACTTGAAAATGCTTGTGGGTTCAGGGTTCAAGGTTCAGCTCGGCGCTCTTCACCATTCTCACGAGGCGGTTCAGGTTCATGATTCTTGAACCCTGAAACCTGAATCTTAAACCCCGAACCGAAAAAAGAATCAACAAACTGAACTCCAACATGCCATCCGCACTCTCCTCCGAAAGGAGTCCTTTGGACAACCCGCTCGCCGAGTCCACACGCATCGAAAAAATGCCCGATCCGTGCACGATGGTCATCTTCGGCGCGTCGGGGGATTTGACAAAGCGAAAACTCATTCCCGCGGTCTTTGACCTCGCACGGCAAGGAATGTTGCCGTCAGGGTTCACCATCGTCGGCGTCGGCCGGACGAAGATGACACACGATTCGTTCCGCGCATACATGTTCGGTGCAATGAAAGAATTCGGGCGACTGCAAGACTCCGAAAAAGTGTTGTGGGAGGCATTTGCAAAAGGCTTGTTCTACGTTTCCGCCGATTCGACCATCCCGCAAGAGTTCATTGATCTCAAGGCGCAGCTCAAACAGATTGACAGCGACCGGCGCGCCGGCGAGAATTATCTCTTCTATCTTTCGACTCCCCCCAATATGTATTCCCCGATTGTTCAGCATCTCGGCTTTGCGGGATTGAACAAACCGGCATTGCCGCACAATTGGGTTCGCATCATCATCGAAAAACCGTTTGGTGTTGACCTTGCGTCGGCGCGACAACTCAACAAAGAAGTGTTGAGCGTGTTCGACGAGAATCAGGTCTATCGCATAGACCATTATCTCGGCAAAGAGACTGTCCAAAACCTGTTGGTGTTTCGCTTTGCCAACGGCATCTTCGAGCCGATTTGGAATCGCAACTACATTGACCACGTGCAAATCACCGCCGCGGAAACGGTCGGTGTAGAAAATCGCGGCGGCTATTACGAAGGCGCAGGTGCGATGCGCGATATGATTCAAAACCACATGTTGCAGCTTCTCGCGCTTACGGCAATGGAACCACCGGTGTTGTTCGATGCGCAACAAGTGCGCGACGAAAAACAAAAAGTCTTCCAGGCGATCCGGCAAATCAAACCGGAAGAGGTTCATCACTACTCGATACGCGGACAATACACCGCGGGAACCGTTGGCGGCAAAGCGGTTCCGGCATACAGAACCGAACCGCAAGTCTCGCCGACGAGCGTGACCGAAACCTATGTCGCTCTCAAGTTCTACATCGAGAATTGGCGATGGGCTGGGGTGCCGTTCTATGTCCGGTCGGGCAAACGCCTGCCGAAACGCGTAACAGAAATTGCAGTGCAGTTCAAGAAAACTCCACACCACTTGTTCACGCATCTCCCAACGGACACACTCGACCAAAACAATATCGTCATTCGCGTGCAGCCCGATGAAGG
>CAYUFU010000132.1:0-7592 GCA_964444145.1 uncultured Chitinophagales bacterium | reverse complement strand
GTTGAACTGCTACGACTTTGCGCGCGCCCACCGAAGGGTCTGAGGTTTCGCGCTCATGATTGACTCACGCGCACGATTTCGTTATGTTGAAAACGGGAAATCGTTCCGAGATAATGTTCATCACCTTTGAAGGCTTAGACTTCAGCGGCAAATCAACGCAAGCGAAGCTGCTCGTCGAGAAACTGCGCATGCGCTGCAGGGTCCACTTCCTGCGCGAGCCCGGCGGCACGGAAATTTCCGAACGCATCCGCGAGCTTCTTCTTGACAAAAAGAACTTGAACATGACGGAAGCCGCGGAAATTCTCCTCTTCTCAGCAAGCCGCGCGCAGCTCGTTGCGCAGGTGATTCTTCCCGCTCTGGCACGCGGCGAGAGCGTCGTCTGCGACCGCTACTGCGATTCCACCACCGCGTATCAAGGCTACGGCAGAGGCTTGAACCTCGACGACGTCCGCGCCATCAACCACTTCGCAACACAAGGACGCATGCCCGACGCGACATTCCTCATTGATATTCCCATCGCAGAAATCGAACGACGAAAAACCATCGCAGGCTTGACGTTCGACAGAATGGAGAGCGCAGGCAGAGAATTCTACGAACGCGTGCGCGACGGCTACCATCGCCTTGCCGCGCAGGAACCAGAACGCTGGCTCGTCGTGAACGGCATGAATCCGATTCACGCAATTGAAACGCAAATCTGGTCGGCGCTGCGAGAGCGGATGGAAAACGCTTCAGCCTCCGCGCGTGCATCGTGAACAAGTTCGGTGAGCAAAACCACAGTCTCGTAGGGACGACCTATACGTAGAAAGCCATCACACAGAATAAACGAAAGCTCCGTAGGAGCGACCTATCATCGGAGCCAACAAGGGCACAATGTCAACCAAATACGATCGAAAAAGCATTGAGGGCGTATGAGACAAACGAATTTCAAAACAGCAAAACGCATCGCGATGTTCGCGACCGTCGGCGCTCTGGCAATTGTTCTCGTCGGCTCAACGCCGAACTCCGACAGCGACTTCTTTTTCAAAATCAACAAGAGCATTGATGTCTTCGGGCGTGTGTACAAAGAAATCGCTTCCAACTACGTTGACGAAGTTGACCCCGAAAAATTCATGGAAGCGGGGATCGAAGGAATGCTCCGCACGCTCGACCCCTACACGGTGTACATTGACAAAGAAGACGGCGACGAAGTTGACCTGCTCACCAATGGACGCTACGGGGGCATCGGTGTAACCATAGGTGCGCGCGACGGGCGCATCCAAATCATCACCGTGATGGATGGAAACGCTGCGCAGCGCGCAGGCATCATCCCGGGCGACAACATCCTCGAAGTGGACGGCATCAACGTCGCAACGAAGAAACCCAACGAAGTCCGCTCTCTCACCCGCGGCGAGCCGGGCACCGAAGTGAAACTGCTCATCGAGCGCGAGGGCGAGAAGAAACCGATCCTCTTCGTGCTGATCCGCGAAGAAATTCACATCAAGAATGTCACGTACGCCGAGTTGCTTAACGACGGCATCGCGTACATGCGCCTCGAACGCTTCTCCCGTACAGCAGGCGACGAAATGCGGCAAGCAATCAAAGCAATGCGGCTGAAGGGCACCATCACAGGTGTTGTTCTCGATCTGCGCGGCAACCCCGGCGGCTTGCTCGATGCTGCGGTCGAAGTCGTCAGCAAGTTTGTGCCGAAAGGCAGCAAGGTCGTGAGCACCAGAGGACGCCGCCCTGAAGCGGAGAAAGAATACACGACAATCGAAGAGCCGCTGCTGCCGAACGAACCGCTCATTGTGCTCATTGACCGGAACAGCGCCAGCGCCAGCGAAATTGTTGCAGGCTCGCTGCAGGATTTGGACCGGGCATGGGTGCTCGGCACCCGCAGTTTCGGTAAGGGTCTCGTCCAAACGATTCTGCCGCTGAATTACGGCTCGCAATTGAAAATCACGACGGCGCGCTATTACATTCCGAGCGGGCGCAGCATTCAGGAAATTGACTACATGCACAAGAACAAGGACGGCGTTTTCGCAGCGGTGCCCGACAGCGTGAAGCGTGTCTTCAAAACCAAAAACGGCCGGCTCGTCCGCGAGCACGGCGGCATTGCGCCCGATTCCATCGTGCAAGCCGAAGACGTCGGACCGATGGTGAAGGAACTGCACCGGAAGTCGCTGTTCTTCAAATTCGCAAACAAGTATTTCGCAGAGCGCAAGAGCGAGAAGTTCGTTGCGGTGAACGAGGCGATTCTCCGCGAGTTCAAGAAGTATCTCGAGGAGCAAAAATTTTCCTACAGCGAAGAAAGCGACGGCAAAGTGAAAGAGCTGCGCGCCATCGCCGACCGTTCTCATTACAGCAAAGAAGTGTTGACCGATCTCGATCTGCTCGCCGGCGCGCTGGAGAAAGAAAAGGAACGCGGCTTCGATCGGTACCGCGATCATATCGAACGCGAGTTGAACATCGAGATGCAGGCTCGCATCAAAGGCGAAGCGGGACGCATCGCCGCATCCCTCAAAGGCGACACGCAGCTCGAAGCTGCGCTGAACGTGGTGAAGAACCCGAAGCTGTACCTGAAGAAGCTCAAAGGCTGAAACGCACGCCCACTCATGCACACGACTAAACACGAATACTCTGCTGCGTATTGTTATCATACGTGTTCGTGCAACGTCGTGAAGATTCGCGGGTAAGAGATGGAGGTGGGCGTATTCATTCTCTTACTTCTCGCCGGAGCCGTCGCAGGATTTCTTGCGGGCTTTTTCGGCGTGGGGGGCGGGATCATTCTGGTCCCGATTCTTCTCTCCTACTTTCACTTCATCAACGTCGCGCCCGACATTGCAACGCATCTCGCGTTCGGCACGAGTCTCTTCATCGTCATCTTCGCGTCCATTCCTTCCGCGTATCAACATCGCAAAAACGGCAACGTCCTCCTACGAGCAGTTCTTCTTATTGGCGGCGCAAGCATCATCGGCTCGCTCATCGGGGCAAACATTGCGGCGGCGCTGCAAGGGAAAGCGCTGCAACAGATCTTCGCTGCAGTCGTGACGCTTGCCGCGGTGCGCCTACTCGTCGAGCAAGATGCGCGCGGCGACCTGGAGCCGAACCTCTCACCGGTGGGCCTGAGTCTGATTGGCATCATCGTCGGACTCGTCTCGTCGCTCGCAGGTGTTGGCGGCGGCGTGTTCGCTATCCCGATGATGTACTATTTCATGAACGTTCCGCTCAAGAAGGCACTCGGCACCTCCAGCGCGACGATTGTCATTACGGCAATCGCATCAACGCTCGGTTATGTTCTGAAAGGCTGGGGAAAAGTCGCTTTGTCGTCGCCGGAGTATGCAGCCTTCACGCTCGGCTTCGTTGACTACGTCCATTCGATCCCCATCATCCTCGGGACGATTCCAATGGCGATGGTGGGCGCAAGGGTAGCGCATAAAACGCACGCGGATCATTTGCGGAAGTTGTACGCGGTGTTTCTTCTCGCTGTGGCGGCGAAGCTGTTTTTCTTTTGACGTTGGTTCAGACTCCATTCTCACTCCGATAGCTTCGGATTGCTTGTTCAGCACGAGACCGCTCCGTAGGTGTCGTCGTGTGTAGTGGCCTCGTCTGACTTTTTGTATCTTTGAGTCGTCGAAGTGTTTAGAGAGAAAACTCACATGATGCCATCAGATATACTGACTACCATCCTCGCGAAAGCAAAGTCGCTGAAGAAAGCTATCGTCCTACCGGATGCAACGGATGCGCGGGCGATTCAGGCGGCGCGCATTCTTGAGGACAAAAGAATTGCCAATCCGATACTCGTCGGCGACGCGCACGAGATTGAGAAGGAGGCGAAGAAGGTAAACGTTTCGTTGGGCGGCATTCGCATAATTGATCCGCGGCGATCGGAGATGCTCAGCAATTTTTCTCACATCTTTTTCAACGCACGAAAGGCGAAGGGTATCAAATTTGATGAAGCGCAGAAGACGATGACGCACCCGCTCTTCTTCGGTGCGATGATGGTGCGCGAAGGGCAGGCGAGCGGCAGTGTGGCAGGCTCGCTCTCGACGACGGGCGATGTGCTGCGCGCGGGAATTCAGGTTATCGGACTCGCTGATGGCGTTAGCGTCGTCTCGAGTTTTTTTCTGATGGTGTTTCCACACCAAGTCTTCTCGTTTGCCGATTGCGCTGTTGTGCCCGACCCAACCGTGGAACAGCTTGCCGACATTGCGGCTTCGACGGCGGACAATCACAAGAAGCTGACAGGTGAAGAGCCGCGGGTAGCGATGCTTTCCTTTTCAACGAAAGGGAGCGCAAGCCATCCGCTTGTCGAAAAGGTTCAACAAGCGACTGCGATCCTGAAGAAGAAACGTCCGGAATTGATTGTGGATGGCGAGGTACAACTGGACGCGGCAATTGTGCCGGAGGTGAATGCGTCGAAAGCGCCGGGCTCGCCGCTTGGTGGGCGCGCGAACGTGTTGATTTTTCCCGACCTCAACGCGGGCAACATCGGCTACAAGCTCGCCCAGCGGCTTGGCGGTGCAGAAGCCATCGGTCCGCTTGTGCAAGGTTTGCGCAAACCCGCGTTCGATTTGTCGCGCGGCTGCAGCGTTGATGATATTGTGAATGTTGTAGCGATCAACGCGGTGATGGGCGCGGCGTAATGATGTTGCAGATCGTTTTCGGACAGGCTCAATAGTAATCGGAAAGCTACCTACCCCGCGTACGTTCCCGTCACTTTCTTCATCCACCGATGCAGCGCATGGAACGACTCGACCGGTTCGAGATACATCAGCACGCATTCGCCGTGTATCACGTTCATGTCGTTCTCCTTCGCGTACGCAATCGCTTGGCCTGATTGCGCTCCCGGCTGCAGCCAGATGTTCTCGATCCCTTTCCACTTGCATTCCGCGACCACTTGCTCCGCAGCCTCCGGCGGTATGACGATGACGACCGACAGCACTTCGTCCGGCAAGTCGCTCACACTCTTGTAGCATATCCGGTCTTCGACGAACGAGAGACGCGGGTTCACAGGATACACGGTGAACTCCCGCTCACGCATTGCGCGGAACACGACGTTACCGAACTTATGTCTGTTTGCCGAGACGCCGACGACCGCGTACGCTTCTGCGGAGAAAAATCTCTCGATTGCTTCTCTTGTCTTCATGCTGAACCTTGAACCTTGGCAAAAGGGTTCAATGATGTTTTTCGCTGAGAGTCGTTGGGCTCGCCGTGCGTAACGTCATTAAATAATAACTTTGTACTGATTCAACGCCTTCATGTAATTCGCTCGCTCGAATGCTGCAGGGTCAGCCACAGACTGTTGGCTCATGCTTCCTTTCATTTGCGAGATGGACACGTACTCGTGTTCGAGCATCCACTCGCGTACGTCGGCAAGCACTTGTTTGATGTGTTCGGGCCCGTGCTTCAACAGCGCCGAACACATCATCGTCACGTCGGCACCAACCATGAGCATCTTGATCACGTCGTGCGCCGTGTGAATGCCGCTCGTTGCTGCGAGGCTTGCGTTGACGCGTCCGTAGAGAATGCCGATCCAGCGCAGCGGCAATCGCATCGCCATCGGTGTGCTGAGCACGACGCTCGGCACGACGTCGAGCGTTTCGAGATCAATGTCGGGTTGATAGAAGCGATTGAACAGTACCAATCCGTTTGCGCCTGCAGTATCGAGACGATGGGCGAAATTGGCAAACGACGAGAAGAACGGACTGAGCTTCATGGCAATGGGAATTTTCACTTCGTGTCGAACAGCGTGCAGCACTTCGAGATAGCGATCCTCAACCTCCTTGCCTGCCAACTCCGGGTCGGTCGGGATGTAATAGACGTTCAACTCGATTGCATCCGCGCCGGCGTGTTCGATCTTCTTCGCATAGTCAATCCAGCCGCCGACGGAGATGCCGTTCAAGCTGCCGATGATCGGAATCTTCAACGCCTGCTTCGCAGCGTGGAGCAACTCGACATATTCCTCAGGGCCGAGATTGTACTCCTGTGCCTCGGGGAAATAGGTGAGCGATTCCGCGAAACTTTCCGTTCCGTACGTAAGATAATGATTCAACTCCGCCGTCTCGTGTGCAATCTGCTCCTCGAAGAGTGAGTACATCACGATGGCTGCTGCGCCTGCGTCCTCTAAACGCTTCATGCTATCGAGCGAGCGTGAGAGGGGCGACGCCGAGGGGACGATAGGATTGTTGAGGTGCAAGCCGAGGTAGTTAGTTGAGAGGTCCATGATTGTTCTCCAAGAAATCGTTCAACGAAGTTTCACTTGTTTGCTTTTCCCTGCGCGGCAACAGCTTCCATCGCCTTCTTCACCGCTTCGGGGTCGCCGAGATAGCGACTGCGAATCGGTTTGAGCTGTTCATCCAACTCGTACACCAGCGGCAATCCGGTCGGGATGTTGAGTTCGGTGATGTCCGCTTCCGACACGTTATCCAAATACATCACGAGTGCGCGCAAACTATTTCCATGAGCGGCGATGATGACGCGCTTGCCGCTCTTGATTGTCGGCGCAATCGTCTCATGCCAGTACGGAAGAAATCGCGCAACCGTGTCTTTCAAACACTCAGTTGCAGGAAGTTCAGTCAGCGTCAAGTCTTTGTAACGAGGGTCGAAGCCGGGAAATCTCTCGTCCGTTCGTTCGAGTGCGGGTGGTTGAATGTCGTAGCTGCGCCGCCAGATTTTCACTTGCGCTTCGCCGTACTTCGCCGCCATCTCGCTTTTGTTCAAGCCTTGCAGCGCGCCGTAGTGCCGCTCGTTCAGCCGCCACGAGTTGATGACGGGAATCCACATCAAGTCCATTTCATCCATCACCAACCAGAGCGTGCGAATTGCGCGCTTGAGCACGGAGGTGTACGCGATATCGAACACGAAGCCGTTTTCCTTCAACACTTTTCCCGCGCTGCGCGCTTCTTCTTTTCCTTTGTCGGACAAGTCAACGTCAGTCCAGCCAGTGAAACGGTTTTCTTTATTCCATGTGCTTTCGCCGTGGCGGAGGAGAACGAGTGTATGGGTTGTGGAGTTCATAGAGTTCTTGATTTGTTGAGTTGAAGTTGCTTGAATGTGTTCAACTCATTAAACGAAAAGGTTGCGAAACATTCCACCCTCGAATAGAACACTGATGATACAGAAGAAATTGGTTTGCACTTTTCTTTGTTGATTGTTTATCTGTGGCAATCATTGTCATCTGTGATCCATTTCTCCTGCGCCAATGATTCACGCCGGCGCGCTAAAGAGGTGCTTCGTTTGCCAACTCCAGCGCCTTCCATCTCTCGTTCACATCCTGCTGCGCGAGCTTCATCAGTTCTTTCGCTTGCTGCGGGTGGCTCTTCGTCAGCATTTTGTAGATGTGCTGAACTGTTGTTGGTGTTTCATAAGCCCAATCCGTAGATTCAATCCAGTTGAACGATCAACATGAGCACCATGACCCGCGTAACTATCGTTAGCGACGACAACAACAAGAAGCAGAAACTCGACACGCTTCTGAATCATGCCCTCGAACGCGAATCCTTGCTTCTCAAGACAGCGTTAGAAAAACGCGGGAGGACAAGTGTGTGCATGTGCTTTGGTCTTTCACATTATTGGTTGAGTTAATGGGCAAGCAGCATTGTGCCCGTATGTAT
>CAYUFU010000131.1:0-7643 GCA_964444145.1 uncultured Chitinophagales bacterium | reverse complement strand
GAAGATTTTTTCGGCGATGAATCAGAAAGAGGTTGAGGCGCTGCCGAAGAAGTGAGAGCACAAGAGCATGCCCAAACGAAACGGGCACACCCTCCGGCGGATTCGGTACTCGACCCTCTATCGCGTGCGCAATAACGAGCTTCAAATCATCGGCGTGACGCACCACAGCCGTCGGCCGGGGTATTGGAAGAAGGTTCACCGGCGAGGTCTGAAGGTACAGCGCGAGCGATCGTTTGCTGAAATTCTCTCTTCGAGAATAACCTCCGGGAAGATTTCCCCTCGCCCACTCGAAGCGGGCGAATGCCAATCTCCCTCGGGACAGCGTTGCTCATTGTGCCACGCGGGCAACCTCGACTACGCCGCCGAACTCAAACTCAAGAACGACGCGCTGCAAACATGTTGGTCGGCGTTGCATCTTGATGTTCCACTCGACGATCTCGTGCCTTCTCCGCTCGGACGCAATTACCGAACCACAACGAAGCGAAGAGCTTTTCAAACTCGCGATTCCATTCGACTTGGGCTGATCAGTCCCAGCGATCAGGGCGGCTTGAAGCCGTTCGACGTTGTCCGCTGTGCAATCGAACCTACAGAGCACGCGGTAATCTATCAATACGTACAAGAGAGCATCGTCAAGGCGCACGCGAAAGCTCTGGCGCAAGTCCTGCGCTACGTGATCATCAGGGGAAATTACCACGAGCAGACACTCATTTTCAACGTTGCTGAGATGGCGCCGGATGTTCTGCACGCAGCAAACACATTGTCAAAAACGTTGACGAAACGATTTCCGACAATTGTCGGGCTGTTTGTGTACGAGGATAACTCAAACCCACAATACTATTTGGGAGCGACGAATCTGCGGCGCGAGCTACAGTTCAAGAAACTCTATGGGAAGTCGGAACTCTTTCAGCGCGTGCTTGGCCGAAGCTTTCTCTACGCGCCTCTCTCGTTCTCGCAGATCAACCAGTCGCTCATCGAGAACATGATTCGCTCAAGTGTCGAGCTTCTCCAACCGAAGAAGCGCTCACGATTCTACGATCTGTACTGCGGCTACGGTCTCTTTGCTCTCTGTCTCTCTGAACACGTATCGTCAGTGGTTGGTGTGGAAAGCTCTTCGTCGTCCATCGAGTCTGCAATCGCGAACGCGAAACGCCAACGCATAGCAAACACGCGATTCATCCGCTGCGCGATAGACAAGGCGTGTATCGAACGCGTGATGAAGGACTCCCGCCCGGAGGATATCGTCCTCCTCGACCCGCCACGAAGCGGAACCGCCGCCGGCGTGCTTGAATCCATCGCCGCTCGAAGACCGGCGCGCGTTCTTCACATCTTCTGCGAAATTGATTTGATTGGAGGGGAACTACAGCGATGGCAAGCAAGCGGCTACACCCCGGTCCGCGCCATTCCGCTCGATATGTTCCCGGGAACAGCGACGATCGAAGCGATGGTGTTGTTGCACCAGGAATGATTGCCACAATGTGAAAGAAGGAGTTGAGTTTTCCTGTTTTCATAAGTAGCTTGAGGGGGACAAAACTCATGATGTACCGCCTTCGAACATTCACTTCGTTCCTACTTCTTCCGTTCTCCGTGTCGTTTGGGCAGAGAGACGTTGCATTCGAGCGCATCCTGACTGACGAAGGCTTGTCGCAGGGAACGGTGCACTGCATCATGCAAGATGCCTACGGCTTCCTTTGGCTTGGCGGCACCACGGGATTGGTGCGCTACGATGGCTATACCTTCAAACGCTATTTGCACAATCCAGCAGATTCCACTTCGATCTCCGGCGAAACGATTTGGAGCGTCGCGGAGGACGTTAATGGAGACTTGTGGATCGGGACATCCGGACGCGGCTTGAACCGCTATGTGCGAAGCGAGGGGAGATTTATCCGCTACAAAAATATCGCGGGCGATTCGACGAGTCTTTTGAGCGACGAGGTAACATCGGTCTGCGTTGATGCGGCGGGCAACGTGTGGGCGGGTTCATGGAATGGCGGGCTGAACCGATTCGAGCGAGCGACGAATTCGTTCGTTCACTACAAAGTTCGCGATGGCTTGGTCAGTAGTAACGTGAATCGGCTTTTGCACGATCGCGCAGGAAGGCTATGGATCGGAACACGACGTGGCTTGAACCGCCTCGATACATCGTCCCTGCGCGCATACAAATCTGAACCGAATGTCGCGACCACACTGCCGGGCGAATACATCAATTCGCTCTTCGAGAGCAGAAACGGAACGTTGTGGATTGGGACGGACCGCGGCGTGTGCACCTACAATCCATCGTCGGACGACTTCACGCGCTACGACATTCCCGCGTTGACCAGGTACCCCGTGTCCGCGATTTGCGAAGATGTGCACGGACGTATTTGGGCAGGCACGGATGGCGGTGGGCTGACGCGCCTCGATCTTGCGACAGGCAATCACACAACGTTCCTCGCCGATACCCGGGACCCCTCTGCGATCAGCGCAAACGTCATCCTCTCTCTCTTCAAGGACCGCACGGGAATTCTCTGGATTGGCGCTGTCGCCAACGGCCTCTCGAAGCTCGATGCCTTCAAGCGAAAATTCCGCCACTTCCGCTCACACTCGCCAACAGTGAACGCGCTCTTCGAAGACCGCAGAAGTTCCCTCTGGATCGGAACGCAAGAAGGCGTCAACAGGATGGACGCCGCTTCGGGCGCTATCATTTCGTATCGCGACAGCGTTCATTACCCAAAAGCATTTCGTTCACATACGATCAACACGATAGGTGAAGACGCGGATGAACACCTTTGGGTCGGAACGTGGGAATCGGGATTGATGAAATTCAATCGGAGAACCGGCGCGTTCAAACGCTATCGGTTCGGTTCATCGAGCCATGACATCGGCAATGACTGCGTAACAAGTTTGCTTCGCGCAAGCGACGGCAGCTTCTGGCTTGGGCTGAACGGCGATGGTGTGAACAAGCTGATACTTGAAAGAGATTCGATCGTTCGATTCTCAACACGAACGTCCCCATCGTTCCCGGCGGATTATGTCTGGGCGATTCACGAAGACCGGCGCGGCGATTTGTGGTTCGGCACGTGGGGAGTCGGCGTCATTCGACGCTCGACGAAGACCGGAGAAACGACGGCGTTTCATGCTCGCGCTCAAAGGACCAACGGCTCGCGCCTCAGCGGCAACATCGTCGTCGCGATCGCGGAAGACGCGGACGGATTTCTCTGGTTCGGCACGTGGGGCGACGGGCTGAATCGCTACGATCCGGTGCGCGACGAATTCACGCACTACTCGTCCGCCGATGGCTTGCCGCATACGCACATCTACGGAATTCTGACTGACGATTCAACACGCACGCTCTGGCTGACGACCGCCAACGGACTTGCGCGATTCAATCCCCAGAAGCGCACGTGCGTCGTCTATCAAGAATCGGATGGCGTGCAGTCCATCGAGTTCCGGCGCGGCGCCGTGCACAAAGGGCGGAGCGGCGCGTTCTACGTCGGCGGAGTGAATGGGTTCAATGTCTTCCGCCCATCGGAGATTACAACGAACGTGAATGTTCCGCCCGTTGTATTGGCGAGTGTGAGAGCGCTTGATCGCGAGCTGCCCCACTCTTCCGGCGAGCTTCGTCTTGCCTACGACCAAAATGTTCTTGCGTTCGAATTCGCTGCCTTGGATTTTCGCGAGCCGCGCAAGAACCTGTACTCGTACATGCTCGAAGGGTTGGAAAACCAGTGGACGCAGCCGGGCAGAGCACGCTTGGTAAGCTATACTCATGTCGCGCCTGGCAACTACACGTTCCGCGTACGCGGTTCGAACAACGATGGACTCTGGAACATGAGCGGCGCCTCGTTCCGCTTCACTATCCTTCCTCCGTTTTGGCAGACGTGGTGGTTTCGACTGCTGGCTGCTGCTGCAATCGTTTCTCTCGTCGCGCTCGTCTTCCGTTATCGCTTGCAAAAACTGCTTGAGATCGAGCGCGTCCGCGTCCGTATCGCAAGCGACTTACACGACGAAGTCGGCTCGTCGCTCACCAAGATCGCCCTCTATTCGGATCTTCTCAAAGATTCTACCGACAAGAATACGCTGAGAGAGCTGCGTGGCAAAATCGGAACGATGAGCCGCGAAACCGTCGCGAAGATGAGCGATATGGTCTGGTCTATTGATGCGCGGAATGACACGGTCGGCAATTTGCTCGACAGAATGCGCGACACCGCCCTGGAGATGTTGCAGCCGAAAAACATCGAGTTGGAATTTGCCACTAAAGGACTCCGCGGCGACACAAAACTCACGATCGAAGTGCGCGAAAATCTTTACATGATTTTCAAAGAGGCAGTCAACAACATCGTGAAATATTCGGGCGCGAGCACTGTGCATGTCGAGTTGAACAACTCATCGAAGGTGTTCACGATGACGGTTCATGATAACGGCAAAGGGCTGACTGGGACGACGAAAAAATCAGGGCAAGGGTTGCGCAACATGAGTATGCGGGCAAAGCGGCTGGATGGAACGTTGGAGTTCATCCAGACCCATGGATTGAAAATCATTCTCACAACGAAACCCCTTATGTGAGATTACCGTTGCACGGGACTCCGTCCCGTTGAGCGTGCCTTCATGACGAAAGCGCCGCTGTGAGAGCTACCCGTTCATGGGGTTACAATTGCCAACGAGACGAGATACTTTTCCACAACACCTACTACGAAACTCATCATGATCGACGTCGCAATCATCGAAGACGACAACGAGATTCGCGAAGTGATTCGCAATTATCTCAACTCGCAGAAAGACTTCTCGTGCAGTCTCGCAGAGCCGTCGGTTGAATCATTCCTCGTCGCGATACAAGCGCATCCGCCGCCGAATGTTCTGCTCTGCGACATCGGCTTGCCGGGGATGAACGGCATCAGCGGCATGCGGCTTCTCAAAGATCGCTTCCCCGACATTGACATCATCATGCTGACGATTTACAACGACGCGCAGAAAATTTTCGACTCATTGCGCGCAGGCGCGTCGGGTTATCTCCTGAAAAACACTCCGCTCGCTGAAATCAAAGGTGCTGTTCAGCTCGTTCTCTCCGGCGGCGCGGCGATGTCGCCGCAGATTGCGCGCAAAGTGATCGAGCATTTCAAACCGCACCACACAACGGCGACGCCTTCTCCGCTTTCCCCTCGCGAAAAAGAAATCGTCATCGGACTCGTGGACGGCTTGAGCTACAAAATGATCGCCGACCGCATGGGCATCGCCACCGAGACGGTTCGCTTTCACATCAAGAACATCTACAAGAAACTTCACGTCCACAGCAAAGCGGAAGTGATCACGCGTTCTATGCGCGGAGAGATTTAGCCCTCGCGAGAACCTGCGCTTTGGATTGATGGATAAGTGGATCAAATCATCCAACAATCCAAAAATCCAATTGTCCACCACACCATCATTCATTCTAACCTCCACCCACCCTTTCATGGGATTTCCCAATTGCATTCGAGTACTTATCTTGACGAGTGAAGGGAGAAAACATTTTCGTTTGACATCAACACAAAGGAGGGTAGATCCATGAAGAGTCTTCTCATTGTATGCACTGCTTCACTCTCGTTAGCGTTTGGCGATTGTCTTTGTGCTTTGTTTCCCGATCCGGTCAGTTATCATGCAGTAGCGAGCAGTGGTTTTGTTCAGTCTCTCTCACCAGCAAGCGGCGGCGATACGCTGATTCAAATCGCAATCTCGAGAAATGGATTGATCGCGCGAGGCATTGGAAGGATGCCGCTGGCATGGGCTACCGTGTACAGAGATACAACGAAGATTCTCAACGACGTGATATATTTCCCAACGCCAAATGCATTCGGCGTCGTAGGCTCTGCCGGTCTCTTTCTTTACTCCTCCAACAATGGCATTACATGGATTAATCGTAGCGTGAGCACGACCAAAACACTCTACGCCGTTGCAAGCAGCAGCGGCATAACGTATGTCGCGGGCGATTCTGGCTTCATCGCGTGGACGCTGGGCTACGGCACGGCCTGGACGATCCGGCCTGCGGCTACAACAGCCCGACTCACATCGGTTTGCATTCCGCGATTCGATAACGCCTTGGTGTGCGGCACGGGAGGGGTGATCCAACATTCGTCGAACTACGGAAACAGTTGGGTGCCGCGCAATTTAGGCACGACCGCGACATTCAACAAAATGTACTACGCCGGCATCGCAGGGCAGGGCGGCAAGGGATGGGCAGCGGGCGACAGCGGCAAGATGTTTCGCACAACCGATAACGGCGCGACGTGGCAGCCGCTTGCAACAGGCACCACGCGCTCCATCCGTGACATTTATTTTGTGGAGCCGCTGCCGAACCTCTCGTCCGCGCTTAACGACACGGGCGCGATTGTCGGCGACGGCGGCTTGATCCGCTATACAACGAACGGAGGAACGACGTGGCGCTCGGATAGAGGCTTGGATACACTGACGAACCTCTCGCTGAGTTTCATCTCGATCGTTGATAGTCATACGGTAGCGGTTGGCGGCAATGGGATTCTCATGTACACGTCCGATCGGACTCTCACGACGGTTGGATCGCGGGCGACGGGCCTACCGGACAGACATGCATTATCACAAAACCTTCCTAACCCTTTCAATCCGAGCACGAAGATACGGTTCTCCATAAGGAGTCCTTTGGACAGGGTTCAAGGTTCAGGTGCTTCGCTTACAACAAGGTTTGTATCGCTCAGAGTTTTTGATCTGTTAGGAAGAGAGGTCGCGACGCTCGTTAACGAGCATCTCGATGCAGGAGAGCATGAGCGAACGCTCGACGCGCGCGCGCTGCCGAGCGGCGTGTACTTCTATCGTCTGCGCGTCGGAGAGTTCACCGACGTGAAGAAAATGGTACTTGCGAAATGATGTGGCAATGAGACGGTCATACTTGTTCATTGCGAGTTCACGCTTCGCGGTGTCCGTCGGATTCTTTCTCGCGATCGTCGCCGCAGGATGCAACAATGCACCTCCGTTCATGTCGGCGAATACACGCGACATCGCGCAGATCACCGACCTTGCGCTCATGAAAGCGATCGTCCGGCAGAGTGATACGCTCACGGCGGAGAGGCGGCAGTTGGCGGTCCACTATCGGGAAACGTCGTTTCAGTTCTTCGCGCAAACAAAAAGGGAACTCATGATTCGCGCAAGCAGCGCCGACCCTGCAGTCGTCACCATCACGCTCACACTCGTCCGCATCGAAGTTGATGGAGCGACGTTTCCACAGCCGACGGAGATCTACGTCGAGAGCGGCGCGTTGAGAGCAGGGGAAACGATCTCCGATGGAACATTAACCCTGCGCTTCGGCGAACGACTGCTTTCCAACGAGCAAGCGATGACATTTACAACAAACCTCGGCGGGACGTTCTTCGAGTTTCATCTCACCAGCGTGTACGAACGCAGCGGACGGAGGTATGCGAGCGGCTCCTTCCACGGTTTTGCGCGCAATGAGAACGATGCGAATGATCAACGGTACATCCTCGTTATGGATGGCGCGTTCAATCTGCCGGAGGGAGAGTCTCCATGAGGTGCGCCGTTCTATGCGGTTTTTGCCGCAACTGTGAAATCGCGCCGCCGATTTCCATATCTCCATTGAGAAATCGTTCATTCTCAAGAGAAGATTATTGAAGCGAATCACCTGCAGGCAATTCTCGAAGAGTTCG
>CAYUFU010000130.1:1319-7699 GCA_964444145.1 uncultured Chitinophagales bacterium | reverse complement strand
CGGCGCAGCGACATGGATGAGATTCTCGTATTCTACCGCGCCATGCAGCTCTTTGTGGAGAAACATTTCAGTAGTTCTCTCATCGTCGAGATGTTCCTTACGGTTGGCATTCAACTGCGTGCGATGATCGCATTCATCGGAAGGGTGAGCGGCCAGCTTCTGATGGCGGCGGTTGATTTTTTGCTTGTTGATCTCTCCCTCGCTCTTGCGGAGCATGTTCACTTCGGGCGGCTATTCAGATTTCCGGACTATGCGTATCCCGTTGTCTGGACCGTGCCGGCGCTGACCACGGTTGCGGTTTCGTTCTTTCTCGGCGCGTACACGACTCACAGATATTCGGTGGCGCGTTCTGCATTGAGTGTCATCATCAGCTCGGTGTTGATTTCGGCGAGTGTCTTCTTCGCGAAGGATTTTGCGTTTAGCCGCGCCGTCGTAATTGTCTCCGGCCTGATTTCTCTGATCCTGCTTCCCGGCTGGCGCTTGCTGTTTCAGATTGTGAGCGGTCGGCGCAGCGGCGCGAGAAAAAGTCTCTTCGGTCGCCGCACGGTGATTGTCGGAACGGGATCGTCAGGACAAGAAGTGCTGAAGAAACTGCGCGCGCGCGTCGATGACGGCTATGATGTCGTCGGGTTCATTGATGTGCATCGTAAGAATGTCGGGGAAAAAATCGCAGGGGTCGAAATCGTCGGCAGTATTGACAATGTTGGCAAGGTGATGAGCGAACAAAATGTCACCGAGGTCATCTTTTCCACCGATGGCATTTCGTATGCGGAAATTCTTTCGGTGATGGCGCGCAGCAACAAGCGAAGTGTCAATTTCCGCATCGTGCCCAACAGCCTCGAAGCGATCATCGGCAAAACACGTATTGATGAACTTGACACTCTGCCCTTTGTCGAGATCGAGCACAACATCTACAAACCGACCAATCGGTTTGCAAAACGGCTGTTCGATATTCTTGTCTCAAGCCTGCTGCTCGTGCTCATCTTTCCCTTGGTGAAAGTGTGGCGAGCCTTCACGGGCGCGCACAAACGAGGCAGGCTCGCAGATGCCATCCTCTTGCTTCCCCATGTGTTTTTAGGTAGAATCAGTTTAGTCGGTCGTCCGCTTTCAGAAGATGACGGTCATCGGATAAGTGAACCGTTCACCGGTGACAGCCATCTCTCCGAATCCTATCTCGGTCCGAAAGGGTTGACCGGGCTTGTGCAAATCAACATGCGCGACGATCTCGAACAAGAGGAGATCGAACGCTACAAACTCTACTACGCAAAGAATCAGTCACTGATATTGGACATCGAGATTATTGTGAAATCGTTCTTGCGACGATAGCCAGATAGACGCCCGTCTGTCGTGATTGCAACATAGATAAGCAGCCCATCGCTTTGAGAAGACGTATATGCCGAAAGTAACGTTAGAATTCGAAAAACCGATCTACGACCTCGAACAAAAAATCGAGGAGATGCGGAAGTACGCCGACAACCCTGACATCGCACAGGAAATCGAAAAAATCGAAAAGCGCGTGAACCAATTGCAGCGGAGTGTTTTCAGCGGGCTCACGCGCTGGCAGAAAGTTCAGCTCGCTCGTCATCCCGACCGTCCCTACTCGCTCGACTACATTGAGAAGATGACGAAAGATTTTCTCGAGCTGCACGGCGACCGGACGTTCAAAGACGACAAAGCGATTGTCGGCGGCTTTGCGAGGTTAGGCGATTACAACATCATGATCATCGGGCATCAAAAGGGACGCGATACAAAATCGAATCTCTATCGCAACTTCGGCATGCCCAATCCTGAAGGGTATCGGAAAGCGCTGCGCCTGATGAAACTCGCAGAAAAATTCAAAAAGCCCGTCGTAACCCTGCTCGATACGCCCGGAGCTTTTCCGGGTCTCGAAGCGGAAGAGCGCGGCCAAGCAGAGGCGATTGCGCGCAATTTGTACGAGATGTCCCATCTGCGCGTTCCGATTATCGTCGTGATCATCGGCGAGGGAGCTTCCGGCGGCGCTCTCGGGATCGGCGTCGGAGATAGAATTCTGATGTTGGAAAACGCGTGGTACTCCGTCATCTCGCCCGAATCGTGTTCGAGTATTCTCTGGCGGAGTTGGGACTACAAAGAGCAAGCCGCCGAAGCGCTGCAACTGACGGCGCCCGATTTGAAAAAGCAAGGCATCATTGACGAGATTGTGCCCGAACCGCTCGGCGGGGCGCATCGCGATCATCAGAAGGCGGCGGACATTCTCAAAGCATCATTGCTGACAGAGTTGAAGTCGCTCCCCAAAATCAAAATGGAGAAATTGATCGAAAAGCGAATTGAAAAATTCTCTCGCATGGGGGAGTATTCGGGATAGTGATCGAGTTGAGGAGACACTCTGCCTTTCCAACCTCCACGTGTGAGGCTGCGGTCGGCAGCATGCGCGCAGCGAGGAGTCGGCAATGAAAAACAGCATACTCAATGATAGCCGCGTCAGCCGCTTAGTCGAGCTTGCCTTGATGGAAGACATCGGGTTGGGCGATCTGACGAGCGACGCCATCATCACGGACTCACAACTTGGCAAAGCGGAATTCTTGTGCAAAGAAGATGGCGTGCTTGCAGGTCTTGAAGTTGCCGCGCTGGTGTTCGAACTGTGCAACCACAGCGTCACCCTTGCCCCCATCATACGCGATGGTGAACGTGCGCAGAAGGGGAAGCCGATTGCAACAGTTGACGGCAGCACGAAAAGTATCCTCAAAGGAGAGCGCACGGCGCTGAATTTCATGCAGCGCATGAGCGGCATTGCAACAATGACGCGGCGCTTCGTGGATGCCGTTGCCGGCACACAGGCAAGAATCACTGATACGCGGAAAACCGCCCCCGCCTTGCGCGTGCTCGACAAATGGGCGGTGCGCCTCGGCGGCGGTGTGAATCATCGCTTTGGGTTGGATGACATGGTCCTCATCAAAGACAATCACATCGTCGCGGCGGGAAGCATTACCAAAGCCGTGGAAGCCTGCCGCAAGTATCTCACAGCAGAAGACCTGAATATCAAAATCGAAGTCGAGACAAAGAATCTTGCCGAAGTGCATGAAGCGTTGCGCTGTCACAGTGTTCATCGCATCATGCTCGATAATTTTGGGCTCGACGATATGCGTAAAGCGGTTGATGTGATCGCTCACCGAGTTGAAGTCGAGGCGAGCGGCGGCGTGACGCTGCACACTGTTCGCGCCATCGCAGAAACAGGTGTGGACTTCATCTCCGTCGGCGCGCTCACGCACTCGGTCAAAGGTCTCGACATCTCGCTCGAACTCTTGCATGTTTGACAAACTCAAACTGCTCGGTGCCGACACTGCCGTGTACGGCGTCAGTACGGTCGTCGGGCGGCTCCTCACCTTTCTTCTCACGCCATTCTACACGCATCTTCTCGCACGCGCAGAGCTTGGCATTGTCGCAAATGTGTACGCGTGGATTGCCTTCTTCAACATCGCCTTCGGGTACGGCATGGAAGCCGCGTACATGCGCTACGTTTCGTCCATGGAGCTTGGCACCAAGAAGCAGAATTTCAGCGTGCCGTTCTTCTCGCATGTCGTTACCTCGCTGCTTTTTCTGATTCTTCTTCTGTCACAGGCATCGCCGCTTGCGGCGGCAATCAATGTTCCGCAGGAGCATTCGATCATCATCAAGTACGCAGGCTGGATTCTGTTTCTCGACACGCTTGGTATCATTCCGTTCGCTTCGCTCCGAATGGAACGGAAGGCGAAGATGTTCGCGGGATTAAAACTCCTGAACATCATCATTACCGTTGCATGCAACCTGTTCTTCTTGCTCACCATGCGGTTGGGAATAGAAGGTGTGTTCATCAGTAATCTCATCGCCTCCGGCATCACTCTCATGTTTCTTGTACCCACGATCCTTCGGAATATAGATTTCGACTGGAGTGCTCCACTGTACAAGGCACTGCTGCAGTTCGGCATACCGACCATCCCCGCGGCACTTGGCGGTATCATCATTCAAGTCATCAACCGGCCCATGCTTCAAGCGCTCACCGACGATGCGACCGTCGGGTTGTTCCAAGCGAACTATCGGCTCGGCATTTTTATGATGCTGATCGTTTCGACGTTCGATTTCGCGTGGCGACCCTTCTTCATGACTCATGCCAAGGAATCGAATGCGAAGCAACTCTTTGCGCGCGTGCTCACCTATTTTTTCCTGCTCACGATGGGATGTTTTCTCGTGATTTCTCTCTTTATCTCGGACATCGTGACGACGCCATTTCTGTTCGGCAAATCGTTGATTGCAGAAAACTATTGGAGTGGGCTTGTCATCGTTCCCGTCGTGTTGCTTGCCTACGTCTTTATGGGTATCGCAAGCAATTTCGTCGCGGGTCTTTATATCGAGAAGCAAACGAGGAAGCTACCGCTCGCGACGTTCATCGGCGCCGCGGTGAGCGTTCTGGTGAATCTCATGCTGATCCCTTCGATGGGAATTATGGGCGCGGCGCTTGCGACGCTCTTCAGCTATGCCGCAGTGGCAATAGCCACGTTCTTCATCAGTCGCAGCGTGTATCGGATCGAATATGAGTGGGGAAGGCTGGGGAAAATAGCACTTGCCTCCGGAGTAGTCTACGCCTGCTTCGTATTTCTCCATCCGCCGATGCCCGGGTTGGTCTGGAAGCTTTCGCTCATCGTCCTGTTTGGGTTGATCATGTACGCGATGAAATTTTTCACCGCAAGCGAGTTGAAAAGCATCTCAAAAATATTCTCAAAGTCCGCTGCAGAAATTCAGGAATCTGCGCGTTGACATTCCATGCGGTTTTCTCTATTTTGTAGACGAGCAAGTGACAACAGCGTTACAAACTCATGTTGCCCCGTGGTCTAATGGCAAGACAGTTGACTCTGGATCAACTTATCGAGGTTCGAATCCTTGCGGGGCAGCCGATGGCCTTATCGTCTAACGGTTAGGACGGAGCCCTCTCAAGGCTCAAATACGGGTTCGATTCCCGTTAAGGCTACAACTCTCACCCATCACGCGTTCGCAGTTGCCTTCAAGTTACCAATCACCCTTGTTGAGTTGCTGTTCGGTGACATCGAGCTCATCATGTGTAGCTCATGATATTGACGCAACACTTCTCCCACACTCCATGCCTGCGCCATGCAGCCACGCGGCGCATGCGGCGGCTCCGCATCGAAAATTTCTGAAATCGTTCCGACGCCCGCCTCGCTCAAATGCGGAATGATCGCTTCGGGAATCTTCTTCGCGCGCTCCATTCCGTCATCACCTTCAACTGCAACAATCGCTGATGCCATCGGACCGAGCAGCCAACTCCATTACTGTCCCTTGATGATACCCGCTGTCGCGATGCAATTGGTCGCCGCCGTAGTGTGGAATGTACGCAGGATCGCTCGGTGACAAACTTCGCAATCCCGCTGGTGTGAGGAGATGGTCTTCGACGACACGCAACACGCGCTGCGCCCGCTCACCTTCAAGCAGGTGAAACGGAAGGCTCAACGCGAAAATCTGATTCGGACGAATTGCTGCGTCGCGATACTCGCCATCAACGTAGTCGAAGAGGTAGCCACCATCGGCGTTCCAAAATGTCGCCCCAAACGCTGCCTTCACATTCTTCGCTCGCTCGGAGAAAACGATGGCATCCGAGACCTCTCCATAGCGCTCAGAAAGCTCAGCAAAAATCGTAAGGACGTTGTACCAGAGCGCGTTGATTTCTACCGCTTTCCCTTGCCGCGGTGTCACAACCCAATCGCCGACTTTCGCGTCCATCCAAGTGAGCTGAACTCCCGGCTCGCCAGCGTAGAGCAGCATGTCTTCATCAACGTGGATGTTGTATCGCGTTCCCTTGTCGTGCCATTCGATGATGTCGCGGAGAATCGGCATCAATTCGTCGCGCACGAAACCATCATCGCCTGTGTACTCAAGATACTTGTAGATGGCGATGAAGAACCAGAGCGTTGCATCAACGGTGTTGTACTCCGGCTGCTCGCCAGCATCGGGGAAACGATTGGGCAACATCCCCTGACTCACGCTTTGCGCGAATGCTCGCAAGATTTTCTTCGCTTCATCGTAGCGACCCGTGACGAGACAAATTCCTGGCAGCGCTATCATTGTGTCGCGTCCCCAATCCGAGAACCAATGATATCCAGCGATGAGCGTCTTCAAATGCTCGCCGCGCTTCACAACGAATTGGTCGGCGGCAAGAGCAAGCGTTTCGGTGAAAGCGTTTCTCACGGGGAGACGCTCGAATAACTCTTGCCGCCGTTTCTGCTCTTGCGTGAAGAGCGTGAACGCATCTCTCCCCGTTGGATTTTCAGTCGAGATGATGACGCCGAGTTTGTCCCCCTTTTTCAACTCAACCTTGAAAACTCCGTGTGTGAACAAATCCTCTTGAAAATCCA
>CAYUFU010000130.1:0-1219 GCA_964444145.1 uncultured Chitinophagales bacterium | reverse complement strand
CGAGGGCGGGAAGCCATGAACTGCGAAGAGCACGCTTCGACTGGCTCAGCGTGACGTGTGCTAGCGCTTAGGCCATCATCGGCTCTGCAACGCGGCGCGTCGGCTTCGTCGCTGCAATGCCGTTCGCGACTTCGACGTACACTTTGATAGCGTCCTTCGCAGTCGTAAGCAAGTCCATCATCTGCTGAAAGCTCTCCAAACCCTTCACGGGATGCGTGAGAAGTTTGTTTGCCCAACCGGGGAATTGCTCCTTGCCTTGCGACAAATCTTTCACACCCGCTTCGAAGTATTCTCGGTTTGCGTTTACGGTTCCGAACATCACCTTGTTGCCGAGCACGAAATCGAGATTGATTTTGTCAGCGGGGATTTCGAGCTTCTTTCCTGCGCCCGTGATGCTTGCGAGAATCAGCACGCCGTTCTTCGCCAATACTTCCGCCGCCTCAAAGACAACCGCCGAACTTCCCGTTCCTTCAAAAATGATGTCGAAAGGTCCGTACATCTCCGAAGCATTTTTGAGCGAGATGTCTTTTGTTGAGATGTACTTCGCGCCGAGTTCTTCCGCGAGCATCGAGTTCAAATACGGCGCGGGCGTTCGTCCGAACGTTACGACTTCGAGTCCGCGCAAACGAAGAATCATTGTTGCGAGAAGTCCGAGCGTGCCCGAACCCATGACCGCCGCTTTGCGCGGTCGCCAGATTTTCAGTCGGCGTTGGATTTCGTATGCCTGGATGATTCCTTTCTCCGCAACACTCATCGGTTCGGTCAGCACGCCGATGTCTTTCAAGCCTGATGGGATCTTGACGATGTACTCAGGATCATCAACGAAATATTCGGTGAGGAAGCCGTGACGAAGATTGATGCCACGCTCGTAGTACGTATCGTCGGTTGTCATATCGTACGTTCCGATTTTGTCGTAGAACGAATTGCCAGGACGACGAACAGTCGCGACAACATAATCGCCGACCTCAAACTCTGTAACATTCTGTCCGACTTCTTCAACGATGCCGAACGATTCGTGTCCGATAGTGAGATAATCAAACCCGGAGGGCGCCGCCCCATATTCGGCGGCATTGATCTCCTTGTCCGTTCCATCAACACCAACGCGCAAGACTTTGACGAACACGCCTCGTCCGTTCGGAATATCAGTCGCGCTCGGCTTCGGCACGTCGCGCAAGTGGACTGAATTCGGTTTGCCTGGGATTACGCAGATTGCTTTCAT
>CAYUFU010000129.1:0-7792 GCA_964444145.1 uncultured Chitinophagales bacterium | reverse complement strand
GAACGACAAAAATGTCGTTCCATGACAACCAGTAATTCCATCAAAGGCAGAGGCGCAGGCTTCAATCCGCAGAACCGGTTCGAACGGACGCATCTCGAACCGCTTGCCATTGATTTGGAGTACGAAGAGCATACTTCGCACATCAAGACGCAGTTCTTCCTCGACTCTTCAAAATCCATCCTCGCGCGAAACGACAGCCCCGATTTGCCATTCGAGTACAGCATCAATCCCTATCGCGGCTGCGAGCACGGCTGCATCTATTGTTACGCTCGCCCATCGCATGAGTACCTCGGCTTCTCTGCCGGCTTGGATTTCGAAACCAAGATCATGGTCAAGATGAGCGCTGCCCGATTGCTCGACGAAGCGCTGCAGAAAAAATCCTGGCAGCCGCAGATGGTTGCATTCAGCGGCAATACAGATTGTTATCAGCCGGTCGAGCGAAAGCTGCAGCTTACTCGACAATGTCTCGAAGTGTTCTTGCGACATCGCAACCCTATCGGCATGATTACAAAAAACGTGCTGGTGCTTCGCGATATTGATATTCTGCAGGAGATGGCAAAACTTCAGCTGGTGCATGTGATGATCTCGATTACGAGCCTGCGCCCGGACCTCATTTCGGTGATGGAGCCGCGAACGCCAACGCCCATGAAACGGCTCAAGGCAATTGAAGAGCTTGCGAAGCACGGCATTCCCGTCGGCGTGAACGCTGCACCCATCATTCCCGGACTCACCGATGAGGAGCTTCCCGCAATCCTCAAAGCTGCGGCAGACCATGGTGCGACGAGCGCAGGGTACATTCTTGTTCGCTTTCCGTACGCAGTGCGGCAATTGTTTTTTGATTGGGTCGAGCGTAGCTTTCCCGATCGCGCCGGCAAAATCTTGACGCGTATTCAAGACACGCGAGGCGGAGACGTAAGCGACTCGCGATTTGGAACGCGCATGACGGGCGAAGGGGAATTCGCCGAGACGATCAAGGCGCTTTTCAAACTACACGCTGAGAAATATCAACTCAATCGCCGCTGGTCAGGACTTACGGCCGAGCATTTTCGGAGAGAGCCGCGGGGACAGATGGAGATATTCTGAATCATAAGGCGTATCGCTCTCATGCAATCCAAGACTGACCCAGCCTCATACAACATGTAACACCTGCGGGCAACGAAATCTCCCTCTACGGTGTTCAATTGGGTAGTTCTAAGAACTGTTCTTTTTACACACCCATCCCCTGCGCACATGAACACATCGCACGCTCCGCCCTGCATCGGCATTCCTTTGCCAACGGTCGCAATTCTAATTCAAACCACCAACACATCACCTCACCGCAGCGAATCCCGGTGGTGAAATCCGCGGACAACTCCTCCCCGCCGAGGCGACAGGACTGAGCGCATTACTCGAAGGCGCGCTGGAAAATCCGCCCGTCATAACCTCAGCACGCGGAACAGGAGTCGCTGCCCGCATCAATGCCGGCGTCGCGTACCATGCAACCGTAGATGGCTTGAGCGGGGCGAACAGTGTAGGACACCTCCATAATGCGCCCGCTGGAACCAATGGTCCTGTTGTCCGCAACCATACGTACACAGCAAACACCACTGTCGGGCTTTGGCACCCCACAGACGGATCGGCGTTGACGAATACACTGATGCGCGAGATGCTGCAAACAACATCTACTTCAGGAGAGTACGAGGTGAAATGGGACGCGACAGACGTTGCAAGCGGGACATATTTCTACAAGGTTACAGCGGGGAATTTTGTCCAGACGCGGAAGATGGTCCTACTCAAGTGAGAATTGAATTCGCCGTTGAGAAAATTCTAAGCCAAAGCCTCAGCGCATGCTGAGGCTTTTTTTTATTGCAATGCGATGCGCGACTCCAACAGCCGCAGCGTTTCCTCCGCGGCTTGTTCCCAATCGAACGTTGTTGCCCACGCGATTGCGTTCGTCGTCAGCCGCGACCGCAGCTCGCCGTCTGTGATCAGTTGGATGATTTTTTCGGTGAGGTCGGCGACGTTGCCGAATTCGTAGAGCAGTCCGGTCTCGCCGTCGCGCACAGCGTCTCGCAGACCTTCCACGTTGCTTGCGATAACCGGCGTCCCGCATGCGTTAGCTTCAAGCACCGTCAACCCCCAGCCCTCTTTTGATGAGGTCGTCACCTTAAACCACATCTTCTGCAGTAACTCCTTCTTCGTTTCCTCGGAAACGAATCCCAAGAATTCAACGACGTGTTGGAGATGTAATTCCCGCGCAATCGCTTCGAGACGAGGTCGGTCGTCCCCCTCCCCGATGATCAACACTTTGAGTTGCGGGACGCGGGCAACGACCGAGGGGAGCGCTTGTAGAAGCTGCTCAACACTCTTGTACTTTTTCAATCTTCCGAAATAACCGATGAGCGGCGTAGCGCTTTTTGATGCGCCCTCGAGATTGTGCATCGAATGGTCAACCCCGTAGTTGACGAGGGCGATATCGTCTCTCCTGAAACCTGCCTCAAGCAACTCGCGCTCGGTGCTTGGTGAGCCGACAATGAACGGGATGCGACGCCGCTTGTACAACGCGACCGCGAGGCGTTCCATAGTGTACACGTAGGATGCGATCAGGAGATTCGTTTCGAGAAAAATACTTTTGCCAAAGAGATGATGGGTCACGCCGTAGATCGGTTTTGATACGAACAGCGGTGAAAAGAACGGAATCTTGTTCATATCATCCACGACGATATCGAATGGTTGTGTTCGGTAGTGGAGGAGATACTCGACGATGAAACGGAAATTGAACAAGGACCGCCCGCCGCGCCGCACAACCTTGATACCGTTGATCTCTTCTTCGGAGAGTGAGCCGGGAAACGATGAACAGAGGAGAGTGACTGCATGACCCTTGCGAGCAATCGCTTCAAATGTCTTGTGCAAATGGACTTCAGCCCCGCCGGCAAGCGGATTCTTGATGTCCTGCCAATTGACGATGAGGATGTTCACAAGCGAGTTGGCGCCGCGCTCGCCATGGCGGTCCGAATTTCTTCGAGCCAGTACGCATACGCGTCGTGAAGAGTTTGCCGGAATGGGATTTGCGGAGTCCAGCCCGTCGCGTTCTCGAGCCTCGCATAACTCGCGACAACCATCGAAAGATCGTATGAACGAAACCGCTCGCGATCCTGAACGACACGAACGTCAACGCCGCTGATGTCTTGCAGTGTCTCAATGATCTGGCGAATCTCTACCCCCTTGCAGGACGCGACATTGAACACAATGTCATCACTTACTCGCGAGAAAAGTCCCCAGTATGCCCGGACAACGTCGCGCACGTCTGTAAAATCTCGCTTGATGGAAATGTTCCCGACATGAACAACCGGCTCTTGATGCCCGAGGACAATGCTCGCGAACTGTTTCGCGAAATCTGAGACAACGAACGCCGGGTTTTGCCTCGGTCCAGCATGATTGAACGGTCGCACAATCGTAACGTCGACGCCAAAATATCGGGCGTATTGCTGCGCGATCAGATCGAGGCTTGCTTTGCTCGCAGCGTACGGCGTGTTTGGCACCAGCGGAAAAAGCTCTGTAATGGGGAGTTTGTCCGCGTCGACGCGCCCATAGACTTCACCGCTCGATACCACAAGAACAGCCGGGCTGCGGCCTGTAGAGATTTTTTGAAGCCGCGCAGATTCCAGCACCGACAGTCCGCCGATCATATTCGCCTGAAATGTCGCCATCGGATCTGTCAGCGACGATGGGACGAACGCCTGACCCGCAATGTGAAGAATGCGCTCGGGCTGCACTCGCTCGATGATTTCCTGGACGCGCGAGCGGTCGCAAACATCGGCTTGATGAAGTGTGAGCGAGTCTTGAAGGTGAGCAATGTTGCGGAGCGCACCGGTTTGAAGAACAATGCCGTGAAGGTCAACGTCCGAGAGCGACGCCAGGAAGTCAGCCGCGTGACTACCAACGAAGCCGTCTATGCCGGTGACGAGGACGCGCATTACTGTCAGCGGGCGTACTTCATTTTTGCGAGTCGCGCCATGTCGGCGTCCACCATCATACGCACGAGCCCTTTGAAATCAACCTTCGGCTTCCAACCAAGGATCCGCTTCGCCTTCGCCGGATTCCCGACGAGCTGGTCAACTTCGGCGGGACGAAAGAACTGCCGATCAACCTTCACATATTTTTTCCAATTCAACCCGACATGCTCGAAGGCAATCTCTGCAAATTCGCGTACGCTGTGTGTCTCGCCGGTCGCGATCACGAAATCCTGCGGCTTCTTCTGTTGCAGCATCAGCCAAATGGCTTCCACGTAATCGCCTGCGAAGCCCCAATCACGTTCTGCGTTCAAGTTGCCGAGACGCAACTCGTTCGCCATGCCTAACTTTATACGAGCAACCGTATCGGTAATTTTTCGCGTAACGAATTCCAACCCGCGCCGCGGCGACTCATGATTGAAGAGAATTCCCGACACTGCATAGATGTTGTAACTCTCCCGATAGTTCACGGTGATGAAGTGCCCGTACACTTTCGCTACGCCGTACGGACTGCGGGGATAAAACGGTGTCTTCTCGCTCTGAGGAACCTCCAACACTTTGCCGAACATCTCACTGCTGCTCGCCTGATAGAAACGAATTTTTTTATTGACGAGCCGAATTGCCTCCAGCATCTTCGTCACGCCAAGCGCTGTGAACTCACCCGTCAGCGCCGGCTGAATCCAGGAGGTCGGCACGAATGACTGGGCTGCCAGATTATACACCTCATCCGGCTCTACATTCTCGATCAATTCGATAAGCGAGAGCTGGTCGAGCAAATCCGCTTGGGCAATCGTGATTCGATCGCGCAGATGTTCGATGCGTTCAAAGTTCTCGGTGCTGGCGCGGCGCACCATGCCGGTTACCTTGTAGCCTTTCGCCAACAGGAGGTCGGCGAGGTACGAACCGTCTTGGCCCGTGATGCCTGTAATGAGTGCTTTCTTCATTTAGTTTTTCCGTGTCGTATCGGTGCCGGCAAGTTGGGCTTGATGCATGGCGATCCGTTGGGCGAGTGACGGGTCATTCGGGTACAGTGTCTGGAGTTTTCTCAACAGGTCAATCGCTTTCGCGTTTTCCTTACGCGTCTCGTACAACTCAAGGAGAATACGAAATGGGTTTTCGTACGATTGGAGATTGTACTCGCCCCGTTCGATCGCTTTCAGACACTCCGGCTCGACTTCCGCCATCAGCTCATTGTACGTGTCAACTCTGCCGAGGCGATAATAAAATCCTGCAACGGATGATGTGAGGTCCCAGCCCATTGGGATTTTCTTCCGCGGAATCAAATACTCCATTCTGTCCAATGCGGCAAGCGCTTTCTCAGGTTTATTCTCGATGTTTGAATAATACAACGCGTAGCGAAGGAACGCCGAGCGATAGTTGATGGTGAGCCTCGAGGAGTTCTCGTCGTAATACACACTCGGATCGTTGATACCGCGGAATTTGTAGCCATATTGCGGCGTCTTCGAGAATCCCTGCGGCTCGTTGAAGATGTTCGTTTCGAGAATATCAATATTCACTCCGCCGTTCTGTGGGTCGGTGATTTTGCGCGGCTCGAGCCGCCACGCCAAGCCGTTGAACCACAAGTAATCGTCGAGACCAATCTTGCTGTCCGGAGAACACGTAACGGCGAAATAAATTGGCCGTTCCCATCTGTTGGTGAAGATGATGTCCTGCACCATGATGTCTTGCACGCGAATTGCAGTGACGTTCCCGAATTGCAGCGTATGGCGCATCGTAAATTCGAGTTTGCCTTTATTGACTTCCGCCGTGTCAAACGGCGCTCCCGGCTTGGGTGCATCGAGTAACCCGAACCGTTTGTACACTTCACGCGGTACAGGAAGCGACATCTGCTGGGTCTGGAACTGAACAGGTTGGATTTGTGCAATCTCTTGATCGCTCAGACTAATGGGCACCGGTTTCGCTTCCGGGTAGTACGGCTTCATCTTCATCTGCCTGATGTACCAGTCGGTGTTCACCAAGCTGAGATTGACGATGCGAACGTCGCGCCGAACACCCTCAACGTCTTGCAGATACCAAAGCGGAAAGGTATCATTGTCCCCATTGGTGAAAAGAATCGCATCCTTCTCACATGTCTGCAAAATGTTGTATGAATAATCCCACGCGATATAATCACCGCGACGGTCATGCGATTCGAAATTGACGCGCACGAGATTTGCGGGTATCGCACCCAAGAACAGGATGACACACGCTGCAGCAAACGCCGAAGCGGGTACGTTGAGTTTTTTTCTTGCCAACTCAATAATGCCGACGACACCGAACGCAATCCAAATCGTGTAAACGAAGTACGCGCCGACATAAAAGTAATCGCGTTCACGCGGCTGAGGCTCTTGCTGATTTTGGTAGAGCGCCAGGATGGGACCGAGAATGATGAACGCTGCGAGCAGCGTCAGCCCCATCTTCCAATCTCTGTTGAAATGATACCACAATCCGAACAGCCCCATCAGGAGCGGAATTCCCCATGTATCTTTCCATGTAATTCCGGAATCCTGCACGTCGCTTTCGATGCCCACAAAATTCCAGCCGATGTAGCGGAAGAACATGTGGTTGAGCTGATAGCGTATCAAGAAATCCGAGTCCGATTTGTAATTCGAGTAGATGCCCGCGTGTTGCGGCTCCTGGCTGTAGCGGCGTTGCAGAAACGGTGCGTCGCCGTATTGCTCACGACCGAGGTACGCCGTGAGTCCTTTGAAATCGCTCGGATCGTTCTCGTTCATCGGCGGATTTTCGTTCGCGCGAATGATGACGCTTGTGTACGTCGTATAGCCGAAGAAAATCATCACGGCACTCAACAACGCGATGTGCAGCATCTTCTTCTTCTTGACGTACGAATCGTAAATGCCGTACAGCGCGCCGGCAAGCAGAAGCCAGGGAATGTACTTGATGACTTCGCTTTTAGTTTTTCCCATTTCACCGTCCATCATACCTGGCATCCATTTCACAATACCGGGGTACACCACAAAGAACACACCGCAGGCAATCGCGGCAAATTTCAGGAAGGTCGAGAGTGAAAACTCGTACCGCTTGAAGTAAACGATCATGAGAACAGGAAAAATTGCGAGCAGCGCCAACAAGTGAACGCCCAAGGAGAGCCCGATGAGATAGGCAATCAGAAGAAGGTACTTCTCGCTTCCCTCATTTTGCCATCGCTCGTCCCAACGCAGCGCCAGCCACATGATGGCAGTGAGAAAGAACATGCTTGCGCCGTACACTTCCGCTTCGATGGCGTTGTCCCAATACGAGGTCGAGAATGCCAACGCCATCGCGCCGATGAACGCCGAGCCGTACAGCGTGATTTTGTCGGCGAGCGTTTCCGGCAGTCCCCGGAATTTCAATATGAAGCGTACCGTGACGAGATAGGCGAACATGACGCCGAACGCGCTGAGCAACGCCGAGAACAAATGCGCACGCATCGCGAGGTCGGTCCCAATGGGCACCATCATTGCGAGACGCGTAAGGAGCAAAAACAGCGGCGAGCCGGGCGGGTGCGGCACCTGCATCATCCACGATGCGGCAATGAATTCGCCGACGTCCCAAAACACCACTGTGGGTGCCACAGTGATGGCATACATGATCATCGGAATCAAAAACGCTAACAGTCCGAAAATGCGGTTCAATGATTTATGGGGCATTACCAACCTCTGCTAATCGGGGGAATAGCACCGAAACGGTGAATGAAAGTGCATTCAAATTAGTCAAAATGAAAATGAGTTCAAAGCAGGTGCACAATCCTGAAACCCGATTTAGCATCACGCAAAGCCGCAATGCCGCCAAGTCTGTCT